>PLYD01000192.1 GCA_003151665.1 Candidatus Dormiibacterota bacterium | reverse complement strand
CCAGGACGCGCTCGTCGAAGTCCAGCCGGGACAGCTCGCGGTTGAGGTACCGGGGCGCCTCCGGAACCGGATTTGGGCCTGTTTGATCCGAGTCCGGCTGGACCCCCACCACCATGTACCGAACATTAGCGGTTGGCGACCGGGGGCAGGTTATCGGCCGGTTAACAGGGGGCGCCTGGCCGATCCTGCGCCTCGGTCAGCCGGGCGCGAAAGCGCCTACATGCTAGCGATAACCTTACGGCCAACCTCGGTGTCGCCGACGATCTGTAGCCGGGCTACGGAAGCCGGCCTGGCTACTGGGGGACGGTGCTAGAGGGACAGCCAGGCGCCGGAGTTAGGCGGGAGGGTCAGCTTTCCGTTGCGGTGCCTCACCAGAGGGTCGCTGCCAACCAGAAGGCGCCCGCGAACGGCGATCTCAACCGGGCCCGCCAGGAAGTTGACCGCGACGTTCAACCGACCGTGCTCGTAAACCAGTGCTCCCTCTGGAGCAGGACACCACTTGAGGCGGTTTGGCAGCAGGCCCGCCAACCGCCGCCTCAGGGCGAGCACTCGCTTATAGAAGACGAGCATGGAGTCGGCCGAACCGGCCTGGGCATCGACGGCGAGACTGTTCCAGCCGGCCGGCATTGGCAGCCAGGGGGCGGCTTTGGAAAATCCTGCGTTCGGTTGTCCCTTGTGCCAGGGCATCGGCACGCGGCACCCGTCCCGACCCGCCTGCTTGCCACCACTGTGAACGAAGGCCGGGTCCTGACGCTGCTGCGGCGGGACATTCGCCTCCTCCAGGCCCAGCTCCTCGCCTTGATATAGAAAGATCTGACCAGGCATCCCCAGTAGTAGGAGCAGGGCTGCGCGAGCGCGGGCTCGACCGAGGGAGCCGCCGCCCAACCGCGTCACGTGTCGAACCAGGTCGTGGTTCGACTGAGTCCAGCTGGGGGCCGCATTCGGCCCGGGTGGAGCGTGACGGTCCACCTCGATCGACTGCTTCCAGAGGGAGGCGTCCCAGCGCGCCCTGACGAGGGCGAACGCCATATCGAGCTGGTCCGGCAGGATGTACCGCGCCTGTCGCGAAGGGTCGAAGATCTCGCCAATCAGAACCCGGGTGGGCTGGTAATTGTCGAGGATTCGACGCCACGCTCGATACACATCGTGGACCTCCGGCTGGTCGATGATCTTGAACTTGAGGTCGGGGCTGCGCAGGCCTGTCAACGGGTCTTTGATCATTGGGCGGTCGGCCATGTCCCTGCGCTTGAACAAAGCCGACGCGACGTCGATGCGGTACCCGTCAACGCCCTTGTCGAGCCAGAACTTCAGGATCCGCTCGAACTCTTTGGGAACCGCGGGATTCCACCAGTTGAGGTCTGGCTGCTCGGGCGCGAACAGGTGCAGGTACCACTGGCCGCTGAGCTGGTCCTGGGTCCATGCCGAACCACCGAAGGCGGACTCCCAGTTGTTCGGTGGCGAGCCGTCGGGCTTGGCGTTGGCGAAGTAATAACGCGCGCGGTGCGGATCATCTGGTGCTGAGACAGCCGCCTGGAACCAGGGGTGCTGGTCTGAGGTGTGATTGGGAACGAGGTCGACCAGGATCTTCATTCGAAGCCTGTGGGCCTCGTCGATGAGGTGGGAGAAATCTGCCAGGGTCCCGTACTCGGGATTGACGTTGCAGTAATCGGCGACGTCGTACCCATGGTCCTTCTGTGGCGAGGGATAGAACGGCGTGATCCAGATCGCGTCGACTCCGAGGTCTTTGACGTACTCGAGCCTGGAGGAGATGCCGCGCAGATCTCCAATCCCGTCGTTGTTCGAGTCGGCGAAGCTCCGGATGTAGATCTCATAGAAGACGGCGCCCCTCCACCAAGGGTGCGTCAACGCCTCGCTACCCTGGCCGTTGAGATCTTTGCGCTGCAATCCGCCAAAACTATGCAGGAGTACCGTTCCGGGTTGCACCTGGCCGGGGTGCTGGGCCGGGCTACGCACCCGGCCCGAGAGATTGCTTATCCGAGGGCTGCCACGACGTTGGAGAAGACGTTTTGTATCTGGTTCCCCATGGTTAGAAGAATCACGATGACCACGATCGAAACGAGAACCAGGATCAGCGCGTACTCGACCATTCCCTGGCCACGCTGACCGCCTTTTGCAGATTCCGCCTTTCTGACACTCACGACCACTTCACCTCCTTTGGCCCACAGGGGGCCGATCTCCGCACGATGTTCAACGATCGGCAAGCCATTTACTCAGCATTAGCGAAGATAGTTTTTGTAATGGATTCCATTAGCATTGCTGTTGCATAGAAAGTGAGCAGATTCCAGTTCACGTTTGAGCAGCTTCGGACTTTCGTGGCGGTGGCCGAAACCGAGCATGTGTCGAAGGCTGCGGCCTCCCTGTTTCTCACCCAGGGCGCTGTCACCCAGCAGTTGAGGCACTTCGAGCATGCACTCGGCCTTCAGCTCATGGAAAGGGCCGGGCGAGGCGTGCGATTGACCGACGCCGGAAAGGCGCTGGCCACCGCATGCAAGGCGGCGCTCCGGGCGGTCGAAACCGTGAAAGACACCGCCCGTTCGATGAAGGCGCTCGAGTCAGGCTCTCTGGACCTTGGCGCGAGCCCAACCTGCGCAAGCTATTACCTGCCTTCTCGCCTATTTGCGTTTTCCGCGCGATACCCCGCGGTGAAGCTGACGGTCACGGTTGAGCCGTCGGCCGCGATTGCCGCCCAGGTGCTCGCGGGCGCTCTCGACTGCGCGGTCATCGAAGCCGAGCCCCCGCCGGAGCTCGTCGCCGTCGTTCTCGCTCGTGACGAGCTTGTCCTGGTCGCCCACGTGGACCACCCGCTGTCGCGCTTAGGCCACGTGACTCCCGCCCACCTCGAAGAGTACAGGTTCCTCGGCCGCGGTCCCGGGTGGGCGGGCGAACAGAACGTCCGCAAGATGGTGGGTCGGGCCTACGACCATTCCGAGATCCTCAACCTCGGCCACCCGGAGTACGTGCGGGCTGCCGCGATCGCCGGACTCGGCTATGCCGTGCTCTCAGTCCTGGCGGTGGAGGCTGACCTCGCTGGCGGAGTCCTCAAACGGCTGCCCGGGCCTTCTACATTCCGGGAGATCAGCGCGATCAGGCGCCGATCAGAAGGCGGGCCGACGCTCGAAGAGTTCTGGCGCCACCTGACAGGCGACAGGCGACAAGCATCCTAGCTACGCGTTTGTTCTCAGCCAGTCGTTGAGGGGTTTCGCGTCGGCAAAGACCTTGACGACATGCTTGCGCGCCGTGCTGCTTCCGAGCCACGGCTGCAGCCCAAAGTTCTTGTAGATGTAGAGAATCTTGTGCCGCAGGAAGCGAGCCCTTTCGTGGTCTTGTGGGAGGCCGGCCGGGACTCGCTTCAGGGCCTCGCCGCCGATCCCGTAGCCGGCCTTTTCCAGCCTGGCGACGATCGTGGCCAGCTGGGCGCCGGTGGCGTCAGCCGCCACCCTCTTTCGGTATTTGGTCAGCTGTTGCGGTGTCAGCTCGTAACGCCCCGCGGCGACGGTGAAGCCGCGCGCGTCCAGCGATATGTAGCCGCCATGGCCGTTCATGCCGGCGGTGGCCGCGATGTTCGTCTTGTAGGGCGACTTGTCTTTCGAGAAGCGAATGTCGCGATTGGCTCGAAAGACCTTCCCTACGCAAAACTCGCCGTCCAGCGATTAGACGAGCACGACCATTGGACCCTTGACCGCTGCCTCGTAGGTATTGCGGTAGGCTACGAAAAAGCGCTTCGAGTAGTCC
>PLYD01000195.1 GCA_003151665.1 Candidatus Dormiibacterota bacterium | reverse complement strand
TTGGCGGCTCTGCCCCTATTAGCTGAGGTTCCCGGCTTCCGCCGACGCAGGCTCGAGTCGCGCAAATTCTGGCCTCTCACACGACGCCCCGAGAGCAGCTTCTTGCCGTGTTCGCGGAGGTTGAGGGTCTGTTGGATCGGTCGGCGTTTCGTGGATGTCGGTTCATCAGCGCGGCTGCAGAGTCGCGGCCCGAATGGACGAGGATCGCGGCGCAGCGGCTAAAGCGGTCCCCCCAAAGCGCAGGGGTCGACGGGCACCGTAACCGCTGAACCCCGCGGCCGGCTCAGGCTGCCTCCGGCTGGTACCCTGCCGGACGAGGTCGCTCCGCTTGGACTCTTTGCCCGGCAATCAACATTCCCGCCGTGCCGCCGCGCTGCTCTACGGGGGAGCCGCGGTAAGCGTCATTGCCCTGCACCTTGCAACCAACAGCACCCTCGGCTTCCATACCGACGAGCTCTACTACCTTGCCTGCGGACGCCATCCTGCACTTGGATATGTCGACTTCCCACCGCTGGTCCCACTCCTTGCACGACTAGAGACCGACCTCCTCGGGGTCAGCCCCTGGACCCTTCGACTGCTGCCATCGCTCTTGGGCGGATTCCTTGTTGCACTCTCCGGCCTCTACGTCCGGCGGATTGGCGGCTCGCTGCGGCTACAAGGAATCGCGCTGCTCGCTGCCGTTGCCGCGCCGTATCTGCTCGGGACGAACTGGGTCTTCCAGACCGTGACCTTCGACCAGGTGACATGGATGGTCTCGCTTTACTGGTTCCTCTGCGTGGTCATCGACCGGCGACCTCGCTACTGGATCTATCTGGGCATCACGCTCGGGATCGGGCTCGAGGTGAAGTACACCATCGCCGGTCTCATTGCGGGGATCGTCGTCGCCGTCCTACTCGTCCCCTCGTTGCGGACCGAGCTGCGGACGCGATACCCGTGGGTCGCAACCGGGATGGCACTCCTCATCTGGGCGCCGAACCTAGACTGGCAGATCGCCAATGGCTTCCCCTCGCTCATCTACGTCACCAGCCACACGGGGAGCACCGGTGGCCCGATCACCTACCTCATCCAGTTCGGCGTCTACTTCTTCTTTCTTATCCCATTGTGGCTGGCCGGCATGATTGCCCTGTTCCGCAGCCGATCACTTCGCGCAATTGGCGTCGCATGCACCGTTCCGCTGCTGGTCTTCCTCTTCGTAGGCAAGTCCTACTACGCGGCGGGGACAATTCCAATCGCTCTGGCTCAAGGGCTCATGGCGATCTCCCAAATCAAGCGCCCGAGGCTTCGGTCAGGGCTTCAAATCGCCGTCGTCGTAGCGACCGTGCTCGAATTCGTCACGTTCTTTTTCCTTGTCGTCCCGGTCACTCCTCCAGATCGAATTCACGCTCTGCGTCTGGATGCCGTGAACGAGGTGTTTGCTGACAGCGTGGGCTGGGACGACATCGCGAAGCAGGTGACAACGATCTACGACAACCTCCCAGCCTCAGAGCGCGGAACCACGATCATCATCTCCGCCTACTACGGCGTGCCGGGGGCACTGGATGTCTATGACAATCCGAACACGCGCCCCGTTGCGATCAGCCCACAGTTGAGCGATTGGTACTGGCTGCCGAGCAACCTCACCGCAACGTATGCGCTGATGGTGGATTACCAGCCGTCTGACGTGGCGTGGATGTGCACCTCACCGACGCTCGTTACACACCTCACCGTGCCGTACGACGTCGCAGGTCTGGAGCAGGGCGCTCCGGTCACCTTGTGTCAGCTGAAGGAGCCGATTCCAAAACTCTGGGGACGACTTCGCGACTTCTCGTGAGATGACGCCTGCGTTCGCCGGCAATCCCGTCGTGAAGGCCATCCTCCTCTGCACCCTGGGGATCTGGGCCGTCATCGAGATCCGGCAGGCGCTTAATCGTCGGATTGAAGCGACAAACAAGGATCGAGGCAGCCTCATCATCGTGCGTCTGTGCGCTGTGGCTGGCGTGCTCCTCGCCGCCTGGACGGACAAGGTGAGCGCCACTGCCCTTCCATTCAACGCCGCCATCTTCGGCATAAGCCTTGCCGTCATTTGGGCCGGAATCGCGCTCCGATGGTGGAGCTTCCGGACGTTGGGGCGTTACTTCACCTTCACGGTGATGACCAGCGCTGACCTGGAGGAAGCGGCGGGCATCGCGGTCGAGGCAGCGCGCAAGCCGTGGTGGCGCTGACCTTCGAAACCGACGGAAGGTGGGCCGAGGGCGGACCGTAAGCCGGGGTCTGTATCGGCGAACTCGACCGATCCGTTTCGAATACGAAACGACACCTAACGACACCCTGCGATTGAGTGCGGCTGCGTACTTTTTGCGTATTAGTACGTCGGACTTTCTGTATCCCGACATTCCGCTCAAGGTCTGGGGCAGCTTGCGCCTCGTACGTGTGACCGCACGAGTGGGCAGCTACGTCGCGTGAGTGAAGCGGTCGGAGATCTCACTCAACATCGACAGCCACAAGTCTTAGGATCGCCGCGCCAACAGGTTCTGTCCAAGCTGTCCGCGGCACGCATAGAACTGTCGCCCGCTACATCCAGTGCTGACGGTCGCGGTAGATCTCCACGACCGGGCCGCGGGGATGTCGCTCACGGTATGCGCGAAACCGCGCGAGCAGGCGCAGGTAGCGGCGATTCGACGACTGCAGTCTGCGGTGCGGAATCTTGAGTAGATACTTCTCGACCTTCCAGATGTTCGTCATGGCCAGGCGCCAGTCGTACTTGCCCAGGGCGGCGCGCAGATCCACTAGCTGGTAGCCGGTGATGCGGCCGGTGGAGTCCACGTATGGATCGAAGTAGCTCCACACCAGATCGCGAATGGCGCGGAACACCGGTTTGCGGCCGTGCAGGCCCGCATCCCGGGACCGGGCCACCGCGCCCCACCGACCTCCCTGGCGAAACACATAGATCACATGATCCACCCCATCTTTGGACTCGAAGCTGACCACAAGCGGGGGGTAGCCGTGCTGCTCCAAAATCACGGCAGCGACGAGCGCCGCCTCCAAGCAGTGCGCGGTCTTGTGGCGGACGACTTGGCGAAAGGATCGGAGGGTGTCCCCGTGCAGCTCCCAGTTGTAGGGCAGCCTGCGCAGGAACTGCTGAACCTGTTCAGGGGTGCGGTGTCGCTGAATGATTCGCCGCTCTTCACGGGTGAAGACGTGCGGCGCCTGGAGCGGCTGGGTCATGGGCCAACTATTTTGCAACCGCCGGTCGCGATGTCTTCCGATGCCTGCGCAGGTTGCGCCAGGCATATTCTCACCGAGCTATTGAATTCGAAATGAGGGTGTGGGCCGAGAACGGACATAAGCCGGGGCCACCTCGAGAGTGCCTGTACTGTCAGCGCCGGCCGCCCGCCACGGCGAGAACGTCCAGAACCGCCATCGTGGCGACGTCGAGGCGAACGTCAGCTGTGGCCACGTTCTCGTCCAAGTGCTCCTGGCTCGAGGTGCCGGGGATCAGCAGGATGTGCGGCTCGTGGGCCAGGAGCCAGGCCAGGCCGACCTGGGCCGGTGTAGCTCCCTGCGCCGCGGCGGCAGCCAGCACGGCAGGGTGCTCGGTCACTTTCGCCACCCCCGCGAAGGCCGAGCCGAGGGGGAAGTACGGCACCCAGGCAACGTCGTGTTTGCGGCAGAGGTCGAGGAGCGGTTCGCCGGCCCGGTCGAGGAGGCTGTAGGCATTCTGTACACATGCGATGCCCGCCGGGAGAGCCTGGCGGAGCTGGTCGATGTTGACACTGCTGATGCCGATACCGCCGATCTTGCCCTCGGCGCGCAGAGCAATCATCTCGGCCAGCTGGCTGTCGAGGTCGACAGGCAGCGCTCCGTCACCATGGTCGTGCTCGGCACCGAGGAGTCGCAGGTTGACCACGTCGATCCTCTCCACCTCGAGGCTCTTCAGGTTGGCCTCGACCCCGGCTCGCAGCTCGTGGGGCCGTTGCGCGCGGATCCAGCCGCCCTGGCCGTCACGCTCGGCGCCGACCTTGGTGACCAGTACCAGATCCTCTGGGTAGGGATGAAGCGCGGCCTGGATCAGCTCGTTAGCGATGTCCGGACCGTAAAACTGGGCCGTGTCGATGTGGTTGACGCCGAGGTCGACGGCCCGGCGCAGCACCGCGAGTGCCACGGCCCGATCGCGCGGGGGTCCCAGTACCCCCGGACCCGGCAGTTGCATGGCGCGTAGCCGATTCGGGCAACCGGGCGTCCGGCCAACATCGCGCTGCCGCCTGGTTGCCTCTTCGTGGTCATCTCTGCACTCCCGTCCTGGCCTCCTCCGTTCCGGGGAGGTCAGTTCTTTGCTGGTTCCGCATCGCCCGCCCTCGGCGCTCAGGCGGTTGAGCCCTCGGTCTCGCGGTCGGGGACTCGTTTCGTATTCAAATCGGGGTTGGTGGGCCGAGGGCGAACTGTAAGCCGGGTTCGTATTTCGCCAATTCAAACCGGCACTCTCGAATACCAGACGACACCTAACGACACGCCGCGACACGATGCGGTTGGGTACTAAAAGGGTACTGATACCCAAAAGATATAGTCCACCATGGTGGGACCTTGAGCCCTCAAAGGCCACGTTAATCGCATTTGGTGTGGCTGCTTAGCAAACGGTCACAAGTGGCGGGGCTTCACTGCCTATCGATCTCCGCCCAGCCCCTCATGGGGCGACGTGTGTTGAACGCGTTCGCCGCCAGGCGGTCACCACCCACGCAAGGACGAGCAAGCCGACGGCGATCTCGACTACCCACAAGACGGTTGGGCCCTTGTAGAACCCGACATAGAGCGGCCACAGCCAGGGCTCCGCGATGAAGGGCACAGCCAGCGCGGCCCCGGCGACGAACGACCGCGATTGTCCCCACCAACGACCCAGGCTGCCGTATATGAGGCCGGCGGCCAGAGCGACGCCTACCCAGGGAATGACGAATTCGATCCAGTGGCTGGCGGACGTCAACGCCACGGTCATCACGTCGGTCGAGCGCGCCAGCCCAAACGCGCTGGGGTCGAGAGTGAGGAATCTGCAGTAGAAACCCACGACGCACGCGATGTCCGCACCCGCTCCTGCGCACGCGGCCCAAAGCCAAGATCGCTGCGACCAGCCAGCCAGGAACGCCAGAACTGCCCAGGGGCTGGAGAAGTTGCCCACCCAAAACACCGTTGGGTCGCTCGGCGAGGGGATGGACGAGACGGCAAAGCCAAACACCGCGCCGCCGATCGCGAACGCACCGAGCAAAACGAAATTTCTTCTCTCAACCATCACGTTCTTCATTTGGCAGCGGAGGTGACATCCCCCACATGCGCAGACGCCGGATCATCCCTCATTGGCGGTACCAATTTGACGTGCGTTCGGGGACATGAACCGTCGAGTGTCAAGGTCTCGGGTACGGAGGCTATTGCCGCCCGCCGGGACACGGCTGAGCTCGTGTTGGGCAGCGTCATCGAACGGGTGCGCTATCTGCGCCCCACATTCGGCAGGGGCGAATATCCGTGGGACTCTGGCGCGATTCCGTTAAACAAGCCGCCCCTATTGACATTCGTCCCAATCCTATACAGATAGCCAAAAATCTAGCCTCGTTGGGGCTCCTGCCGGCAGTGCGGCGCGCCGCCGGGCGGGTCAGGCTCAATGAATGCCAGCCCACGCGACAGCTACACCGAACACGCACAGGCCCGCAGGCGGAGCGACCTTGATTGCCACGAAGGCGAACCATGATTCAAGCGGTCGCCTTCGACGCCGCAGGTTCACCGCGAGCACCAGGGCGCCGAAACCTGCGAACAGGACGCCGACCAGAATGAAACTCATCCCCAATACCGCCCCTCCGGCGGCTCGGTCGGGTCAAGCGTCCACACGTTAGTGTCCGAGCATGGTCAACACGGCGACTCCGCCAACCAGGACTCCACCGAAAAGAAACAAGAACCCGATGGCTCTGACACCTTGGGGCTCGTTCATTCTTCCGCGTCGCCACGCTCTCGGAGCATCGGGCCGATTGACGAAGGTGACGTAACGGTCCCTGGCGTGTCCGATGTTGAAGGAGAGCAGAGCGCCACCTAATCCAAAACCCACGCCCCACAGGAGATTCCATGCCACTACGGACGACACGACGCTAGTTTGCCTCCGGCAGGCCCTAGTTGAGCGCGCTTGACCAACTCGGTAACCTCCGGCACGTCCTTCGGGAGCGACAACTGATAACGCCACGTCACGTCGTTCGCTATCGCGAATTCACGGCTAAGTCGTTCAGGCCGATCTAACGCGGAGGTAGGTGGTTCGAGTCCACCGCAGCCCACCATCTGGCCCTCGAGCCCCACGATTTCAGTCGTATTGGCTAGGTGGTTGTTCCAGAGGTCCTCAAATGTTGCAGTGTCGGTCGCTAGTGGGATCGCGCCAACGTCGACCAAATCCTGTCCAACTCGGAGTCCCTCGTTAGTCTGCATCACGAGTCCGTTGACCGACAGGATGGCTCCGACGAAGTAGGCATTGACGCCAGCCGTCGGGGTCCTCTGGACGCACTGCGCAAAGATCAGACTCAGCATTGTGAGAGCGATACGCTCTCGCTCGCGCTCAAAGCGAAGCAGCCGTCTCATCGCATTGGTAGCAAAATCTTCGATAGCCCTTACGTAATCGGGTACTGCGCTGCCGCTGCCGATCGAGTCGTGCAGCGGAACTCTGGCCATGGCCGGCTTGTCTCCGAACTCAAAGCGCACGCCATATGGCGCGTGCCAAGGCAGCACGTGGTCATCGGGCGTTTTCATGAGAGTCGGAGATAGGCCCACCAACAACATGCGACATCGGCTATGGAAGAGGTCTTCGTCCATAAGGCTTTCAAACCAACCCTCGGCGATCGTTCGTGGCTCGTGCGGCGCCTGTGGGAGAGCGCCCACGTAAGACTGAAGACTGTCGACCAACTTGAAGCCGTCAACAATGGTGCCGGCGAATCCGATGACGAGGTTGGGCGCCACCGGGTGGATCTTCTGAACGCCGAACTCCTTGACCTCGACTAAGCTCCCGCCCTGCCCGTAAGAAATACGGGTATCGCCAAACAACGCTCCGAAGTCGGGATACAACGCCGCGGCAACCCAGGTCACTCCCTATACCTGCACCCGTCTAGCGCGCGATCGGGAATCCGCTTTCGTTGTCCACCGCCTGCTGCCGTGGCAACGCCGGGACTTCAGTGAAATCCTTCGTCACGACCGCGAGGTGGCTGACAAAATAGTCCTGCGCGTCCGTCACAAGAGGCACGACGACTGTCTCCCGAAGTAGCTGCTGTCCCCGACGGTAGATGAGAAGGAGCCGTCCCTGCGTGATTGGCGTCGCCAACTGATCAGCGATCATTCGCACTTCCGCGGGGTCGCCATACACGACATTCCGAGTCGCTCTGAGTCGGAGGCTCAATACCTCATCTGGCTCCAGGACGAAAGGCGGCATCTTCTTCTCGGACAGGAAACGGGGCATATTTCCTCCAGCCAACAGATCGCGCTCTTCCCACTGCCTGTACTCATGCGCCAGCACCGGCGCTGGCAACACAAGGGAGCGCACCGGCTGGCCCAAAGCATCGAGGTAGTCCTCGAGACTGAGGCCGAGGAGTAGCGCCTTTCGGCCACCGACGTTCGCAACAGCCATGTACATCTCGAGCTTTGCCTCGGCTGGAAGCAAGCCCTCCGGGACGTCCGGCTGGTTGTACGTCCAGAACATGAGGTCGGCGGTATGGCGAAGCTCCTGCTGCCGCTCCAGGACGAGTCTCGCGGGCGTCAGCCACGCAGCCTGCAGCGCCAAGCTTGTGATGAGCAGGACAGCGACGGTGAGGATGAAGCTTGCGACGTCCAGACGGCCGGCTACCGACAGCATGAGCGCAACCGCCGCGACGAGTACGACGAGCAACCACAGCACCCCGGTTCGGTGCTGCCACAGTTGAGCGAGCTGTTTGCGCATTCCTACTCGGCAGTGTAGGTGCGACCCACACTACGTTCCGGGCCGATTGTCAACCCCCATCGCGATCTGGCTGAAAGCTAGGTGCGCGTGCAGGTGCGAGAGGCAAGCCGTTCCTCAGGAGGGACTGGCACTGCGCGTTGCGCGCAAGCGATCTGGGAAATTGTGATCCCGGCTGTGATCCGGCGGTCTGGCTGCACGAGCCGTAACGCCGGGATCGTATTCAAAAAGTGGTCGGGGGGAGGGGACACTATTTGAACTCTCGAATTGAACTCGGGAGCGGCGTCCTCGACCTAATTAGGACCCATTGCGACCGGCCTGAACAGGCCGGCGCCGGCCTATTGCCCCCGTCCGCCGGCCGATACGTCAGCTTGACTT
>PLYD01000236.1 GCA_003151665.1 Candidatus Dormiibacterota bacterium | reverse complement strand
AGGATCGTGACGCCCCTCCACAGCCGGTGACGGGCGCGAGCCGCGAGCGAGCACGAGAAGCAGTCGAGGTCTCCGCCGGCGAGGTGGCGGAAAGCGTGACAGCCAAAGGTGTACCCAGAGAGGAGCAGGACGTTGGCGAGTATGAGCACGCTGCCAATGCCGACGCCAAACCGCCCGCCGAAGTCGAACGCGAGGATGGCGTCGAACCAAAGAAACCCGACCTGGACCACTGTCGCGTAAAAGGCGAATCTATGGAAGTTGTTGAAGACCCACGGAAAGGCCGTCTCGCCCCGATATCGGCGCTTGGGCTCGGGCACCGCACACGACCTTGGGTGCCCGAAGAACGAGCGGAAATATGCCTTGCGGTAGTAGTAGCAGGAGAGGCGGAAGACGAGCGGCGCCCACGCCACCCAGATAGCTGGCGGAATCCGCCCGAGGGTGATCGGAGGCGAGTCGAAGGGGCTCAGGTAAGGCATGACGTAGCCCAGTGGCTGGAAGAAGACGACCCACAGGGCATAGGCGCCGAAGAGGCTGAGGGCGACGACGACGAAGGCTGGGTACAGCCAGTTGGGCAGGACGCTGTAGGGGTTCTTGACGCCTGTGCGGTCTGCCGCAACAGGCCGCGCGACAGGTTCGGAAATCGCCATGCCCCCTTATCTAACTAGAAACCGAGGCGGGACGTTGGACCACCAACTCGAATTCCCGTACAAAAGAAACTCCGGCAGGCCGAGCCCGCCGGAGTGCGCCGTCCTAAAAACGTCAGGCTGCGATCTTCTGCACGACCATCGTCGGTTCCTGCTTGCGGGCTGCGGTCTGCAGCTCGAAGACCAGCGCGCCGAGGACGACCAGCGCCGCGATCATGAGTCCGATGGCGGCGTAGGTGGTGAAGACGCCGACCGTCCACCAGCCCCACGAGTTGAGCAGAGTGCCTCGAAGCATCTCGCCCTGGAACAGCGTCGCCTTCTGGCCGGCGAGTGTCGCCGCCTGCGCCTGAAGGGTGGCGTAGTTGGGGTCCGTGGTCGCAGTCGTGGCGAGCTGAGCGTTCAGCGTGCTTGCAGCAGCGCTCACCTGAGAGTAAGTCTTGCCACCGGCCACGCCCGTCAGGTGCACGCCGATGAAGTCGTTCGCGTAGACCCTGGCCTTGTCGCCATTGTCGACCTGCTGGCCGGCGTAGTTTCGAATTTCGGCCGAGAACTTGGCCGGGTCAAGAGAACCGCCGGCCTTGATCTGGTCGGCGCCCGGGAAGGAGATCTGCTGCGCGACGAGCTGGTCGTGCACCATCCCGGTCACGAAGCTGCCCTGGTAGAAGAGGAAGCCTGACGACGCCGCCAGGATCACTACCAGCATCGCCTGCAAGCTGACGATCCGCCACCGAATTGCCTTGTTCATCTTGTCTCTCCTTGAAATTTGGATTTGGCCTCTTACGAGGCTTTTTTGAGCTTTGGACGGCTCTGAGACAAGTCAACAGCGAGGCTGACTCGGGGTCGCCTGCCGATCGGCCCTGCGGCCTTAGGGTCCAGGGTCCCGGCTCATCAAGGTCTTTCGGCGGCGCATGCGCGGCGCCTGCCGACGATTCAGCCGATCAGAACGCGTCTGTCAGGCGGAGCGGTCCAGCGGAGCGTGGTACTTCTCGCGCTCCTTGTACCACCTGGCCTCTGCCTCGCCAATCGGGGTCGAAGCCGGGCCGTTGACGAACGGCCAGATCTCCTCGGCGAGGCGCCGCCAGTTGGCCGTGGCGTTGAGGCTGCCGAGCACCGCGTAGAGGCCGAGGTTGATGCGCTGCAGGATCGCGTAGGTGCGTGGAACGTCGCTGTAAGGCGCAAGCGGGTTGCGTGCGTCGAAGAAACGCTTCACAATCGCCGACGCGTACGCCGGCGTGATCGTCATCGGTGCGTCGCGCATCACGGTGCCGTAGAAGTGACCAAAGCGATCGACGACCGCCTGCGTGGGCACCGGCGCGCCCGGCTGGAGGAAGCCTGCGCGCTCCATCGCCTTGCGAAAGCTATCGCCGTCGCCATCAATGACCATGAAGCGCACGCCGTCGATCAACGGGGCGAGGTCCCCATCGGTAAAACGCTTGGTCAAACCGAAATCGAGAAAGCTGACACGCCCGCGGCCGTGGAACAGATAGTTCCCAGGGTGAGGATCTCCGTTGAAAGCGTGGAGCCTGTACAGGCTGCGGAAGACGAACCTGTAGATGGTCTCCGCGGCCAGGTCACGCTCGCGCTGATCCCAGCTCTGCAGCTCCTCGAAGCGCGAGCCGGCTACCAGCTCGCTCGTGAGCACCCTGGCGGTGCTCAGATCCCTGACCACTTTGGGGACGTGGATGAAGGGATGCCCTTCGAAATAGTCCGCGAAAAGCTCCTGGTTGCCCGCCTCGAGGTTGTAGTCGACCTCTTCCCTCAGCCTCTCCCCCACCTCATCGACCAGGGCGCGGGTATCAAGGCCGGGAAAGGCGGCCGCGGCGATGCGCCGCAGCAGACCGACGTTGCGCAGGTCGGAGGTCATGCTGCGCGCGATGCCGGGATATTGAACTTTGACGGCGACAGCACGCCCTTGCCACGTGATTGCGCGATGCACCTGGCCGATGGAGGCGGCCGCGAACGGAATTGGGTCCCAGCGCGCGAATATGCGCTCGGGTTCATCGCCCAGCTCCTCGCGGATCACAGAGGCAGCGAGCTCTTCGCTCATCGGCGGCGCCCTGTGCTGCAGGCGTGCCATCGCCGCGCGGAATGTCAACGGCATGTCGTCGTCGATGTAGCTCGCCATCTGGCCGAGCTTCATAAGCACCCCTTTCATCGAGCCCAGCTCCTCAGCAACGTCGTCGGCGGTCCGCAGAGCGAGGTCATGACGAAGCTCTGTGCGCCGATCGACGGAGGCGAATATCAAGCGAGGCGAACCGGCTAAGTAGCGCCCACCGACGCGGAGCGCAAGGCGGCCGAGTGCCCCGGCGCGTCCGAGCCTGGACTGCAGCATCGCCGCGCGCGGCGCCGGCTTGCTCACCCTCGACTACGGAGCTCGATGCGCTCCCTGGCCTCGAGCACACCGGGCAAAGACTCGAACATCAAGTCCACGGCGCCTATGAGCTGCCTCACTGATTCACGCTCCATCGATTCCGCTGGCGGTGCATCGAAGCCATACATCTCACGCGCCCAGTCCGGCAACGTGCCGATCGCCACCTGGCCGAGATCATGCCAGAGCTCACGAAGATCGGGTGCGAGGTCGGGCGGATCGAGGACGACGCCAATGGCATCGCTCGCCGCAGGCGTGACCTGCCGAAGGTCCACCGACTCGATGTACGACCGCAGAGCGTCAACGCTGGACGGAACACGCTCCTGCGGCACACCGACGATCACGGCGAATGGCACCATCTCCGCCACGTAGCGGTCGGCCTCGCCGGCATTGAGGCCGCGGCCGTAACGCTGCACGACATGGACTATTGAATCCACCATGCCGGCGTGGACCCAGAGCAACAGGTCGGGGTCCTCAGCGCTGTAATTGAGGCCGGTCACGGGATCGGTGCCTCGGACATGCTTGTGCACGGCGCGGACCCGCGCCGCGGCCGCATTGGCTGACACGGTGTCCGCATAGGTCAGCGTCAGCACATAGCCGCTGGTTGCAGCCAGCCGGCCGAAAGGATCGCGGCGCCACTCGCTGTGCTCGGCGACACCGGCCATGGCGAGCGGATGCAACGCCTGGACCATGAGCGACCGCATGCCCGCAAGCGGAAACGCACGATCGCGGTTGACACGCCAGACCAGGCTTTGCGGTCCGAAAAGACCTGCATCCGCCGGATGTTCCGGCACCGAGCGGGCATAAGCCAGAGCGAGCGGGGCCATCATCTCCAGTCGAGACTCGCCGTCTACCTCAGAGCTTATGGGCTCAGTGCTCATACGACCACGATACCGGGACAGTTTCGCGAGGGTTCTACGACGTGTACTGCAGCTCCGGCCCCCAGCTCTTGCCTCTGCCTTCGGGGGTCGTGTCGAGGATGCTCCAAAGCGGCCACATGAAATCGACGTGGCGCATGTCCTGCCCGGGATCCCCGTCTGCGAACCAGAGCTCGCTGCTCCACGAGTGATAGATCTTCTTGCCCCGGCGGACGAAGACCTGGGCGAGCGGGAACTGCTGGCCGTCCGCTCCTTCCGCGTTGTAATCGCGGTTGAAATCGTTGCCAGCCGACGACAGTAAGAAGCTGTTTCCCCAGCCGCGGTGGTTCGCATGCTCGCGGAATCCGGCGATGGGAGCCTTGGCGATCACGACGAAGTTGATCCTCTGCACGGCGTGACGCTCAGTGCCGTCAATGGCGTCGATGATCGACTTGCACGAAGCGCAAGGGGTCATCGAATCCGGCGATTCGGGAAACATGAAGTTGTAGACGAACAAGGTGCGCTTGCCGGGTGCGAACAGCTCTGACATTCGGACCTTCTCGACATCATCTGCGCCTGGAGCCACGCCCTCGAAGACGTAATCGGTGCGGACGGCGCCCCCGAGAGGCAAGGTACGGCGCTGAGCCGCCACCGCCTCGATTTGCCGGCGCAGCTTGACTTCCGATCGAAGCAGGGCATTTCTTGCGCGGCGATACGCCGCGCTTTCCCCCGGGAACCTTGACGTAGCGGGTCGAGCCATTTGAGCTCCTCTAAGAGGCCGGATCGTGCGAAAGGGGCCGGCGCGGCGCCGGCCCCTCTTTTTTCTACTGGGTCTGCTTACGGGTTGATCAGGCTGATCCTGGTATCCCAGTTGGCGAGAGCGGTGCGGGTGCCGCCGCACGTGAAGTCTGCCTCGTACGTGGCGAACGTGCAGGTCTGTCCGATGTACTCGGACGCGATCCAGATCTGGTTGCCGACGACTGTGGCCGCGCCGTAGTCGCCCCGCCTTGGCCGAGCCGGGTTGGGGAAGTTCTCGATCTTGTAGCCGCTGAAGCCGTCAGCCGGTCCCGCGCCCGCCTGAGCAACGTGAACGGTGCCGACGCCAGAGCTGTTGATCAGCGCGTAACGCGCCGGAGAGTCCAGCGCCGTCAGCGCCTTGATTAGAACCGGCTCGCTGTTCCGCACGGAGCGAAATCTATCGGTTTCAGGAGAAGCTCCGCTCGCCAAAGGTCCCATGCCGAACGGGACTATCGGCCCTCCCCAGCCGCTCGATACTGAGTTCAAACTCGCCTTTAGAGATGACGAGGCGGACACTTTAACGATGGACTCCCCGGCGACTTACCTGCATTGGGGCTTCATTCTCATTTCGTGGCCAAACCTGCTGGTGATCCTGGGCATGCTAGTCGTGTTCGCGATCGCTCTGGTGGCCCCGTTCCCGAGCCACGGTGAGGCCGACGATGTCAGAAGAAAATAGCGGCAGCTGGACCCTGCGCGTCCGCCAGGCGATGGATCGCCACCTTCCGATGGACCATCTTCTCCCCGAACGTCAGCCTTACTACGTTGGCTCGTGGGTATACATCTTCGGAGTCATCACGATTGCCGCCCTCGTCTGGGTCATCGTTAGCGGCGTGGTCCTCTCGTTCTTCGGGCCACAGTGGTGGCACGACTCCAGCGTGGGGAGGTTCTTCAACAGCCTCCACTTCTGGTCGGTGCAGCTGTTCTTCATTTTTATGGTCCTGCACCTGTGGGGTCAGTACTTCATGGCCGGCTGGCGGAATGGCCGGGCAGCCACCTGGATGATCGGCGTCGTCATCTTCGGCGTCAGCATCCTGACCGCCTTCACCGGCTACCTGTCGCAGCAAAACTTCGACTCTCAGTTCATCGCTCTCAACGCCAAAGACGCGATGAATGGAGCGGGGATCGGCGCCTTCTTCAATGTCTTGAACTTCGGCCAGATGTATGGGTTGCACGTGATGCTGCTGCCGATCGGGGTCACGTTCCTCGTGGTCGCGCACATCGTCATGGTGCGGGCGCGCGGAGTCGTGAAGCCGATCGACCCTGAGGGTGCGCGCCCATGAAATCCATGGGCCAAACCCAAGAGGAGTACTACCGCGGAGTGCGGATGGTGCCGTATGACCTCCTGAAGGAGCTCGTTCTCGCCCTGGCCGGCTTCGGCCTGCTGGCGATCCTGGTCGCGGCCTTCCTCTCGTCGCCAGACGTGGCGCCGGTGACCATCGCCACCTGGTCGCAAACCGATCCCGTCGACTTCGTCACCACCGCGACAGGCGAGCTGGCCGGCACCACTACCAGCGCTGGGTACGGCGCGCCTTATAACACCACGCCCGACGTGTATCAGCACTGGGGACCAATTGCTCCGCAGGCATGGTTCGGTGTTCGCATTCCGATCGACTCGGCTAACGCCTACGTCATCGACCCGTTGAAGCACGCGAGCCTCACCAACTCCACCCTCGGCGCCTCGCTCAGCCAGTGGCAGGCGGCGACGCCTGACCAGCAGGCCAAGTGGCTCGGCCCTTATACGACGGCGCTTGCCACCGCCACCGTCAAAGATGGCAACGTGACAGTCGCGAGCGGAGACTACGGACCCTTGTCCCTGATGATGTCGAACCTGCTTGAGGTAGCCCAAACCGGTGGCCTCGATGGCCTGCTGGCGATCAATGGCCGGTTCTATCAGACCGACTACACGCAGCCGTTGCTGTTCATGGGCGACGGCAGCTACTTCGCCGGCCTGGCCGCGAACCAGCACCTGAGTGGCAACCTCTGGGGCATGATGAACGAGACCGGAAACTACCCCGGCCAGACATGGCTCTGGCTGTACACGATGTGGTACCAGATACCTCCATTTACCAGCGCCACCGGTTTCCTTGGGTTTAGCGCAAAGAATGCGGACCTCGGGATCATCATCCTGATGACGGTCCTCACGTTCCTGCTCGCGCTGGTGCCGTTCATCCCGATCCTGCGCGACATCCCGAGGTGGCTGCCAATTCATCGACTCATCTGGCGCGCCTACTACGCGCCGAACGGCCAGGCGCCCGGCAGACCCACGTCGGTCAAGCCGCTAGGCTCCTCGGCCCCACCTGCACCTTGAGGCGACCCACCGCACCTTCCTGACACGGTTGATCGCCAGGGGATCAGGCAAGATCGCCGCGTGATCGTTGTTTGCGGTGAGGCTCTCATCGACATGATCTCCAACGCGGACGGCACGCAGCAGGCTGCCCCCGGCGGCGGCCCGTTCAACACGGCGCGGGCCATCGCACGGCTAGGGGTGCCGACAGCATTCCTGGGCCGGTTTTCGGATGACCTCTTCGGACAGCAGCTCGCCGGCCTGCTCGTGTCCGACGGGGCCAGCCTCGAGCTGGCAAGCATCGGTTCCGAGCCCACCACCATCGCGATGGCGAACGTCAACAGTGCGGGCGTTGCCGAATACCAGTTCCTCGTCAAGGGATCCTCCGCACCAGGCCTCACTCCCGAGATGGTCCCGGAACGGTTCGGCCCGCACGTCACCGCACTTCACGTGGGGACGCTTGGCCTGGTGCTCGAGCCGATGGCATCCACGCTGGTGGGCCTGATCGCCCGGGAGCATGGTCGGCGTCTCCTGATGGTCGATCCGAACATCCGGGTGGGGCTCGTTCCGGATGCCGAATATCGAGACCACCTGTTCACGGCTATTTCGAAGAGCACGATCGTCAAAGCGAGCGAGACCGACCTCGAGTGGCTCTATCCGGGGGTCGGCTACGAGGAAGCAGCCGAGCGCATCCTCGGCGCCGGGGTGAGGCTGGCGGTGGTGACGCTTGGCGCCGAGGGTGCCTTTGCGGCCCATCGCGCCTTGCGCGTACGCGTTGAAGCGCCTCAGGTCGAGGTCTTTGACACGATCGGCGCCGGCGATGCCTTCGGTGCGGGCCTGCTGGCATGGCTGCACGACCACGACGCCCTCCGCCCCGATCTATCGCTCGAGCCTGGGGAGCTCAAGGAGGCGCTGGGCTTTGCCTGCCTCGCCGGTGCGCTGGCGTGCACGCGCGCAGGCGCGGAACCCCCGTGGAAATCGGAGATGGCGATCGAATCATGAGCACGCGCTTTTCGCGCGCGTCCACACATTCATCGGCAATAGCTCTGATCATTCGTCGCGAATGGGTCGACGCAAGGATGAGTGTCATCCTCGTCCGCGAACCAGTCGGGGTGCAGCGAAAACTTAGACTTGGTTCGTGGACCTGACCCGGGCCAAGCTGCGTCAGGCCGCCGCCCTGATGGAAAAACACGGCATGGACTGCTGGATCGTGCAGTTCGCGCGTGAGACGGGCCTCAGGTCAGACCCTCTCGGGTATCTCGTCGGCACCGCGGTGACGTGGCCGAGCGCTTTCCTGTTGAACCATGACGGCCGCACAGCGGCCATCGTCGGCACCGGGGATAGCGAGCAGGTCGGCGCCACCGGCCTGTGGGATGTCGTGCGCGGCTACGTCGCCACGCCACGCGAGGAGCTTGTTGGAGTGCTCGAGTCGTGGAGTCCGAAGAGGATTGGCGTCACCTGGAGCGCAAGTGATGACACCGCCGACAGCATCACGTTCGGCATGTATCGGATGCTGGAGTCGCTGCTCGCCGGCACGCCGTACGCGGATCGCCTGGTCCCGGCCGGCGAGCTGGCGGGCGAGGTGCGCCGCCGCAAGCTTCCCGATGAGATCGAGGGCATCCACTCGGCCATCGCCTTCACCGAGCAGATCTTCCAAAAGATCGAAGCGCACCTCCGACCGGGGATCAGCGAGAAGGAGCTTCAGCGCCAGATCCAGGATTGGGTGCGCGAGGCGGGTTTCGGTTTCTCCTGGGAGGAGCTGATCGACCCGATCGTGGACTTCGGCCCGCGCACCGGGGCGCTCGGCCACACGCTGCCCGGCGATCAGAAACTCGAGCCCGGACACATCATCCACGTGGACCTTGGAATCGAGCGCGGTGGCTTTGCCTCCGACCTTCAGCGCACGTGGTATTGGCTCAAGGATGGCGAGGTTGGAGCGCCCGAGCCGGTGAGGAAGGCATTCGACGCGACGCGAGCGGCGATCGACGCAGGTATGGCTGTCCTCAAGCCGGGCCGGGCCGGTCACGAGGTGGATGCCGAGTCAAGGCGCACGATCATCGATGCCGGATACCCGGAGCCCGGTTTCGCCTTCGGTCACCATGTCGGCCGGGTCGCTCACGACGGCGCCGGCACGCTCGGACCGCGTTGGGAGCGATATGGCGACGGGCCCGATGTGGTGATCGAGCCCAGCAATGTATTCGCCGTTGAGATGGGACTCGAGGTGCCGGGGTACGGGGTCGTCGGCCTGGAAGAGGAGGCGGTCGTCGAGGAGCACGGCGCTCACTTCTTGTCGACCCCTCAGCGAGAGCTGTGGCTGCTGCCGCGCAAACGCCGCTGAGCTCCGAGTTTCGGTGGTCGAGCGGTGCCCTGTATGACAGCTTCGTCGGCCGTTGGAGCCGCCTTGTCGCGGCCGAGTTCGTCCCCTGGCTGGGCGTGCAGACCGGTGCGACCTGGGTCGACGTTGGCTGCGGTACTGGGGAGTTGACCGCCGCGATCCTGCGCATTGCAGCGCCAGCTCGAGTCATCTCATTGGATCCGTCGGAAGGCTATCTCGACCACGCTCGCGCCTCAATCACCGACTCTCGCACTGAGTTCAGGCACGGAACCGACCAGGACGTGCGCTCATTGGGCCTGGCCGCCGACGCCGTTGTCTGCGGGCTGGTCCTGAATTTCGTCCCCGACGCCGTCGGTGCATTGCGGGCGGCCGCTGAGGTGACGGCGACACGAGGGCTGATCGGGGCCTACGTTTGGGATTACGCAGATCAAACGACCCTGTTGCGCCACTTCTGGGATGCGGCGGTCGAGGAGGATCCAGCCGCCAGCAACAAGGATGAAGGCGTGCGTTTCCCGCTCTGTGCCGCCGACGCCTTGACGTCCGCCTTCGAGGGTGCGGGCCTCTCTTCAGTGGTCGAGCGACCCATCGACGTCACCGACAGGTTCGCGAACTTCGAGGCGTATTGGACGCCATTTCTTAGCGGCGAGGCACCGGCGCCCGGGTACCTCGCGACTCTGCCCCCCGATCGGCAGGCGAAAGTTAAGAAGCTGGTTATGGCCCGAATTCCGGTCGCCGCCGACGGCTCGATCACTCTCACTTGCAGAGCCTGGGCAGCCCGCGGGCGCCTGGCGCCAAAGGCTAACGCGCAGCCGCATAGGCCAATCCGAAGTCTCGTCGTTTGACGTTTTGTATAATATTGCCGTGGCGGCAACTAACCGCGATGACTCGCGGGCTGCCCTACTCCGCGCCTACCTGGACGCGGTCACCTTGAGCGAGGCGCTCCAAACGCAAATCTGGTACGCGGCGGAGCTCACCCTGGTGCAGGTCAGGGTCATGCGGCGGCTGGCCAAGCAGCCGCAGTCGCTGGGCCAGATCGGCACCGAGCTCGCGCTTGCCCCGCCGTCGATGACCAGGCTTGTCGATCGGCTGGAAGAGCGCGGCCTGATCCAACGCCAGCGGGACGCCGACGACCGGCGAAAGGTCGTCGCCACCCTGACTGACGAAGGCAGACAGCTTCTTAGCGCGATCCCGTTCCCGGATGGAACCGCCATCCGCGTTGCCGTCGAGCGGATGAAGCCTGCCGACAGGGAAAGGATTGCAGCGGCGCTTCGCGAGTTCAATGCCGCGGTCCGGCAGGTCGAGGACGAGTTGGTGCTGGTGGCGGTCTAGGCATGAAGCTCGAATACAAGTGGATCGTCCTGATCAATACGACGATCGGGATGCTCATGGCCTCGATCAACCAGACCATCGTTCTGATCTCGCTGCCCGCCATCTTCTCCGGCTTGCACGTCGATCCATTGGGGCCAGGCCAATCGAACCTACTGCTGTGGATGCTGATGGGCTACTCAGCGGTCACGACCGTGCTCCTGGTTACGTTCGGCCGGATCGCCGACATTTTCGGTCGCGTACGCATCTACAACCTGGGCTTCGTCATCTTCACAGTGGGCTCTCTGCTATGCGCGGTGACCCCGTCGATCGGCACCCTCGGCGCGATCGAGCTCATAGCGTTCCGGATGCTGCAAGGCCTGGGGGGCGCGTGCCTTTTCGCCAACAGCATCGCGCTTTTGACCGATGCCTTTCCCCCCGGCCAGCGTGGCTTTTCTCTGGGGATCAACCAGATCGCTTTTATCGCCGGCAACGTAATCGGCGTCGTGCTCGGCGGCATTCTCGCCGCCATCAACTGGAGGCTGGATTTCCTGATCAGCGTGCCCGTAGGAGTTATTGGGTCGGTGTGGGCTTACATGGCGCTCCACGAGATCGGCAAGCGGCAGGCGGCGCGGATCGACTGGCTGGGCAACCTCACGTTCGCCGGAGGGTTGCTGGCGCTGATGTTCGGCTTGACCGAGGCGTTGACGCCTTACGGAAATCAGACGATGGGCTGGTCCAACCCGATAGTCCTGATCTCCCTNNTGTTTGATCTTGGTCTCTTCCGCATTCGAGACTTCCTCTTCGGAAATGTCGCAGCCTTTCTCTTCTCTCTGGCACGCGGTGGCCTCATGTTCATGTTCATCATCTGGCTGCAGGGCATCTGGCTGCCCCTTCACGGGGTCGCCTACGCCGACACACCGCTTCACGCTGGCATCGACACCATGCCTCTGATGCTCGGATTCGTCGTCTGCGGGCCGATCGGCGGCTGGTTGAGCGACCGCTACGGATCCCGCGTCCTGGCGACCGGCGGCATCCTGGTCGCTGGCCTGGCGGCTGCTCTCCTGATGACGCTCCCGCCAGATTTCAACCTCGCGGTGTTCGCCGCGTACCTGGCATTGATGGGCGCGGGGATGGGCTTCTTCAGCGCTCCCAACACATCGCAGATCATGAGCTCCGTGCCCGCCGAGCAGAGGGGCGCGGCGGCCGGTATGCGTGCGATGGTGCTCAACGCTGGCATGACGGCGAGCACGGCGATCTTCTTCACCATCGTCATAGCGAGCCTGTCGCAGAACCTTGGGCCGGCGTTGCACGCCGGCGCGACACAGGCCGGCCTGTCCGCCCCCCTTGCGCAGGGGATCGCCTCGCTACCTCCGGGCGCCGCGATTTTCGCGGCAATGCTTGGGTACGACCCGATCTCCCACCTCATCCCGGCGTCAGCGCTCGCCGCCCTGCCGCCTGCGCTCGCAGCCAAGATCAGCGATCCGCACTTTTTCGCGGGCCTTTTGGCGCAACCGTTCGTGACGGGAATTCGGGTCGCGCTGCTGGCGTGTGTCGCAATGTGTATCGTCGCGGGCGTGACGTCCGCCCTTCGCGGTTCAAACCGGCAGCGACGCCCGGCCGTGCAACCTGCGGTTGGTGACATCGCAATCGTGGGCGAACCGATGACGCAAGCGAGGTGATGGCGTGCAGGTAAGGTGGTTCGGGCAATCGGCCTTCGCGCTCGGCGCGGGGGACGATTCCGTTTTCATTGATCCCTTCGGCGATATGGAGGCAGCGCGCGGGCGCGGAATGAACTGGAACTATCCCGAGATCAAGGACGCCGTCGCCGATCTGCTGTTGGTCACTCACGAGCACGGCGATCACAACGCGGTGCAGGTGGTTGACGGTGTCAAACAGACAGTGCGCTCCTCCGCGGGAACGGTCGAAACCCAGCTTGGCCGGCTCGTCGGGATCGCCTCCGAACATGATGCTGTCGCCGGCACACAGAGGGGCGCCAACGTGATCTATGTGTTCGAGATGGGAAGCGTCCGCGTATGCCACATGGGCGATTTTGGGCAGGCGGAGCTGCGACCGGAGCAGCGGACGGCAATCGGCAAAATCGACCTGCTCTTTATCCCCGTTGGCGGTATGGCCACCATCGACGGCCGCGCTGCCGCTGAGCTGGTCGAGCTGCTCGCTCCATCTTGGGTCGTCCCGATGCACTATCGGACTCCGGCGATCTCATTCCTCGAACCATTGGACGGATTTCTCGCCGCGGTGAAAGGCGAGGTCGTCGCCCTGGATCGCCCCGCGTTCGACACGATCGAAGTCGCACCCGACGGTGGGCGGATGATCGTCGTTCCGGCGCCTCCAACCTAGCCTCGCGAATTGCCGATGGAAAGGGCGGCCGACGCACCGGGGAGTAACCGAGCAGTCGCGTTGCTGCTGGGCTGGGCGCCATTCGTGTTGGTGCTCATGGCTTACGAGCTGATGCGTGATCTCGCTGCGACGCTGCACGTGCCACCGCACAACCTGGCCGGAGTGGAACGGACGCTTTTCGGCGGCTACGAGCCGACTCTCGTGTTGCAGACAACCATCGCGAAGCTGGGCGATGCGGACCTCATCGACGATGCCGGGAGCCTTGTGTATTCGGCGCATTTCCTATTGCCCGTGATCGTCGGCGCTTGGCTCTGGAGGAGGAATCGCGCCGAATTTCACCGCTTCGGGCTGTCGCTTGTTGTGCTGTGCGCCCTCGCCTTCATCACCTATGTGGTGGTTCCGACAGCCCCGCCCTGGCTGGCTCAGCCGCAATCGGTGCAGCATCTGATGCAGGACGCAGTGCTGCGATCTGGCCTGCCACCCGCCCTGACATGGCTGTATTCACACCACGATTACAACCTGTACGCAGCATTCCCCTCGCTGCATGCCGGGTTCCCGGTGCTGGCCGCCGCCGCGGCATGGAGACGGAACAAGGCGGTGGGCGTTCTCTTGTCGATCTGGGCGATCGTCGTGTGGGTGACTGTCGTGTACCTGGGCGAGCACTACGTCGCCGAGGTCGTGGGCGGAATTCTGTACGCGGCATTCGCCCTCTCCATCGTTTCGCTGCTGTCGCAGAATCGCAGCCGAGGGCTGATCACTGCCTCCACCACAGAGGCGCACTGAGTAGCCTTAAAAGCTGTGGGCACTGACCAACTGGGTTCGCAGGATGAGGATTTTCACCTGGGGGCTGCCGTCCGTTCGAGCGACGGCACGGAGATCGGCACGCTTTCCCGGCTGGTCGTCGGTAAGGATGACTTGACGCTCAAGGCCTTTGTTGTGAAAGAAAATCGGCGATTCTCGGGACATTTGCTCTCCCCCGGATCCTGGTTGCTCGCCGACGAGGTGATAGTGCCTCGCAGCGAAGTCAGCTCCGTCTCGCACGACCGCATCGTTTTGAAGCTCCCTGCGAACGATGTGCGCGACCTTCCCGCGTATCTCAGCTATCGATACGGCGATGAAACCGCCGCTGAAGGCTTTAGGGATGAGGCGCTCAGCGCTCTGACGTCCTCGCCCGCCATACCTTCCTCTCTGGAACAGGTCGCCAACAAGGGAGCCGACGAGCTGGAGATCGAGGGTGGTGAGAACGTCATGCTGGGACACTCCGGCAAGCGACTCGGCACCGTGAAGGATGTCCTCTTCGACAACTCAGAGCTGGTCGGAGTGGTGATCCTCCCCGATGGGGTTTTGAAAGAGGAAGTCATCCTGCCGCGTCGATTCCTGAGGCGAAGCGACGACCTCGCACTGTTCGCCGAGCTGAGCGACAACGACCTGG
>PLYD01000142.1 GCA_003151665.1 Candidatus Dormiibacterota bacterium | reverse complement strand
TCGTCCACTCGATCCTCAACAAGCGACCGATGACCATCTACGGAGACGGCACTCAGGTTAGGGATCTGTTGGACGCACGCGACCTTTGCAACCTGTACTCGACCGTGATCGAGCAGATCGATAAGACGCGCGGAGAGATCTACAACGTGGGCGGTGGTCCAGAGAACCAGAGAAACCTGCTCGAGGTGATCGAACAGATCGGCGAGCTAACCCATCAAACGCCGGAGTTCACATTCGCGGACTGGCGCGAGGGCGACCAGACGTACTACGTGAGCGACATCACCAAGGCGCGAGAAGCTCTTGGATGGAAACCACGAGTCGAGTTCGATCGAGGCTTAGAAGACCTCACCCTGTGGGCGTCTCGAGCAGCGGTCTGACTTAACCCAGTCAGAACGCTCACCCTTCTTCATCCCAACGCCTCACACCAATGACCACGGGTCGAACGATCCGGCGCAGCAGCCCCGCCCCACCTTTCCGAACACGGACGAAAAGATGCGGCCTCAAGACCCATCCCAACAGCGCGACAAGGAAGACCAGCGACAACACCCACGACCCCTGCTCCAAAAGAGTTGGCCGGTAGCTGAAAACCAGGCGCGAGCCTGCCGGCACCGCGGGGACGCGGGCCAGCATGAAATCCATCTCGCTGCCAACGAGGTCCACCGATTGCGATCCCGTCGGGGTCACCAGGCGCGCCGACCAGCCTGGAAACAGGGACTCTTTGAAAAGAACCAGGCTCGGCTGAGCCGAGGCCTGCAGGCCAAGACTGGCCTGGTCGTCACCCTGCCAAACGGGCGTGATCGGCGTCTGGGTGCCTGTGACCGTTGGGTCCGCGGCGAACAACCACGCGAGCTGCGATGAAAGAAATTGCTGCTCGTCAACAGAACCGCTGGCCGAGCTATGGGCGATCAGGTTCATGCCGCTCCATAGAACCTGGCCTTGACCCAAAGTCCAGCGTGCGACGACGACGCGAGCTCCAACTTTTACGAGTTCAGTGGCACCCGGCCTCAATGCGCCGGCCGAGCTGGCGCCCCACCCCCCACCCTGGTAGACGAAGCTGCCAAAGGCCGGGTCAGGCTGCCCGTCGACAACCACCGGGGCCGCTGGATCGAGAGCTCCCCATTGCGTGGACGGCACAGGGAGAGCAGCGGGCGCTTGCCCGCCGTTCCAGTCGGGGTCGACATACTGCCATCCCGTTTCGACGTACAGCCGTCCTCCACCGCGGACGTAGGCGTTGAGGCGGGACCATGCTGTGGCCTGGTCGTGATACCTGTAACCCAGGAGGAAGATCCCGCGGTACTGCCGAAGCTGCTGATCGGTGTAGTCATCGATATAAGGAGAGGTGCCGCGTACCAGCCACTCGGAGCCGAACGGAAGGATGCCCTGCGTCGCTTCCTTGAAGACGGAGTTGTAAAGCTCAGGAGTGCTGCCCTGCGTCGCCCCCACCACCAGCACGCCGGTCCCGCCCGGCCACTGGGCCGCAAGGCCTGATGGCTGGGGGTTCACGAAGGCCAGCGGATTCGCGCTCACTTGCGTCCAGCCCATCGCGATGTAGTCGGCGGCGCGAGCGGCCTGGGCATCCGACAGCACGACCGCGTCGATCCCCAACGCCTGTGCCAGCTGTTCTTTGACCGTGGTGCCAGAGCTCGTAAGCATGCTGTCCTCGAGCCACGAGGAGAGCTCCCGCGAGGGCAGGATCTGGTCGTTATAGCTGTGCGTGATCCCGCCGCCGCCCACCAGCCCGTGGAAGTTCATGTCCAGCGGACCGATGTTGGAGTTGAGCTCTGCGCGTGCGGGCGGCGACGGAAACGTGGCCCCCAGCGCCGCCAGCGCCTGTTTCCTGGCCGGGCAATCCAGCGCGCATGTGACAGCGAGCGGTCTCCATTGGCTTGGATCAAGCAGCTGCTGAGCCAGCGGCGAATAGAAGGAGTCGCACACCGGATCGGCCCGACCCTGGCACCAGGAGACCGTCTGTGCGATCAGGCCTGAGTCACCAGTCCAACCAAGAGACTGCGGGTCATCCAATCGAAGTCCGCCACACACGGGAACGTCAGTCCGGGTGCTCCCGCTCGAATCACGGCACGCCGCGACCAGCTGCAGTATCGAGAAGGTTGCGCGCAGGTTTTGATCAGCGCACAGGGCGCCATAGCCTGGCAAGGTTGGCGCGCACGCGTCCGTGGAGTGATGCAACCAGAGGTCGCCAAGCGCCGGTGCGTGCGGCAGGCTCGGCCCGTACGCCAGCTGCGCGCCGCCTTCGACTCGGCCGCCGAATGCAAGGACATCGGTCCCCAGGACGGCCACTAGGACGAAAGGCAACAAAACCGCAGCCGCCGTTCTGATTGCGGGTGACCATGCCCGGCGGCGAACCGTAAGGGTCGCTAGCAACAGCGGCACCCCTTCGAATATGCCAATGGCCCCAAGCGCCGGCGCGGCCACTGCCAGGAGAAGTTGGAACGGCCGATGAACGACGACACCGAACTCCTTGAATCCCGGCACTACGAACAGCGGGGCAAGCAAGTCGGGAAACGCCATGAAAACGAGCCCGACCACGAGGACGGCAAGAAACATCCGCGCACGCGCATGCCTCCACGCCAGTGGGATACCGAGGATGGCAGGGAGGAGCACAGCTGGGCTGACGCTGTACAGATCGTTGACGTTGCCGTCACGAATCGGGTGAAGCGACAGGATGCTTCCCAGATCGAACTGACTCAAGCGCCCTGCATCGAAGTTGGTCCCGGCGCCGGCCCAATGCGAGCGAACGACCGCCAGGTATTGGATCTCGGCGCCTAACCAGAACGCAGAGAGCAGCACGATGCCCAAGTACAGGGCCGGCACCGCCACGAGCAACCATGTCCAAACGCGCCGGGCGGAATCGCGAGGCACTGCGACCGCATAGACGACCGCAACCATCAGTGGCGCCGCCAGGATGTGCGGCGACACGACTCCCATGGCCGTCGTCAGCGCGACGAACAACGCGGCCGACAGGCGAAACCTCCATCCGCGATCGCCGCCCAGCCACGCGAAGAAGAACGCGTCGAGGGCGATAAGGCTCGGCAGGAAGAACACCATCCCGACCCAGCTCGCGTACAGACCGAAGTGCGTCCACTCGACCCAACCAATCGGGCTGAGGAGAAACAGGAGGCCGGCCGCCATCCCGATCAGAGGCCGCCGAATGCGCCAATCGCAAAATGCGTACAGGCCGGTCGCGGTCGCGGGCATGAGCGTGAACTGAACAACCTGCGCTCCGCCCTCGAGATTGAGGGACAGCAGGCGAGATAGTGCGACTGCAAACCAGTGTGCAGCCAGTGGATAGCCTTCGCGGAATGAGACGCCCATCCCGTCCCACGGGTACCACCACGGCAGATTCGGAAATGCGGACGCGACCCATTCGATGAGGTGGAGATGGAATGGAGCTTCCGATCCTGCCATGCCCTCCCACAGCAGCTGCCAGCTAAGGACGTAGGCGACGGCTACGAAGAATGACGCGGCGAGAGCAAGCCGCAGGGCGCCGAAGGCCCATGACCTAGCCAGATGCAGCCTTTGCCGCCGACGCGCAATCGCCGGCATTCGGCGCCGGCACGTGCACGTCCTCCAACACCCACCCAGATGCGACCACAGAGCCGACCTGCGTAAACCACCCGGGCTGGTCGGTGATCACCTTCACGTAATTCGCGTTGTTTGGATCTACCGCCCACAGCCGGCTGTGCGTTGAGGTCAGCCAGCACTGCATGAGCGTGTCGCCCACGTCTGGGTGCTGGGCATAGGAAAAATTGGTGGCGTAATAGAACGGGTCGTACAGCTGTCCAATCACGTTCCGGCCCTGCAGGCCGTGGTACTCGACCATCGCGTAGAACATCCCCGGATTGTCGGGCGGAATGTTCAGCACGGTGCCCCGGTAGGCCGGTTGGTTGTACACGGCCATCAGCTGCGAGGCGGCGCTCTGGGTTTGGGTCCACTGGGCGCGCGTTGCGTCGTAGAGCTTGAGAATCGGCGCCCACTCGAGCTGCGCGGCGACGAGGACGATCACCACCACCGCCCAGCCGGCAGGCAGCACGCGGCGTCCTAAGCGGCGAGGCGCGACCGCCAGGAGCAAGACCGCCAGGAGCACGCCGGCGAACTCGTATGGGAAAAGAAAGAACCTCTCCTGCCAGAACCACGACTCCCAGCTCCTCAGGTACGACGTCAGGCCGAGGGTGAGACCCGTGTACGTGAGATAACCGAACCCGAAGCTGAGGAACATGTACGACGGAGGCCGCTTCCACAGCGTCCACGCGAGGCCGGCCAGTCCGATGAGCATCAACGCCACGAGGAATGGCCGCGCCGCCACCTGGTCGGGGGTCAACCCGGTCGCGAACTCCCACTTGCCGAAGATGTTCGCCAGCAGGTTCCAGTAGATGGGATAGATCGCGTTTCCGGTGCGGTCGAGCAGAACCTTCATGTACGCCAGGATCAGCACGACCCATGCGACCGTCGCCAGCAGCCGCTGACGCTCATGGGCGCGGCGGAGGTAGGTCGCCACGAGCATGCCCAGGCTGAAGATCCAGGCCTCCGCGCGAGCCATCGCGGCGAGCGCCCAGGCGACTCCGGTCCACAGGCCGCGCTTCGGCCACAACCAGATACCCAG
>PLYD01000292.1 GCA_003151665.1 Candidatus Dormiibacterota bacterium | reverse complement strand
AGCGTGAAGGTGAGGTATGACAACCCGAAGGACGTGGGTGCGGACCGGATCGCCAACGCCCTGGCCGCCTTCACCAAGCACGGTGGGCCGATCATCGTCATCGACTTCGGCACCGCAGTCACCTATGACGCCATCAATGCGCAGGGCGACTACCTGGGCGGGGCGATCGCGCCTGGCGTGGAGATCTCGCTGGACGCTCTGGTCTCGCACACTGCGATGCTCCGGCGCGTCGAAGCGGTGGCCCCAGACTCGGTGATCGGCCGGAACACGGTCATGTCCATCCAATCAGGTCTCGTCTGGGGGTTCGTCGCCCAGGTCGAGGGGATGGTCGAGCGCATGGTCGCGGAGCTTGGCGGCTCGGCCAGGGTGATCGCGACCGGCGGCCAGGCGGCGCTGGTTGCCGGCCTCACCAACGTTATCGAAAGCATCGACCCACTCCTTACTCTTGAGGGCTTGCGGCTCATTTACATCCAGAACTCCGACGGCAGCGTTAGATAGACAGGCATGACCAACGCACCCATCTTCAACATCTATCTGCTCGGCAGCTTCGACCACGCTGGGCTGGAAGAGGTCCTCGCCGAGCTCGGCCTCGAAGGGACCCGGCTGGAGGACACGACCACCATCGTCTCGCCGGCGTTGATCCTGCTCGGTGCAGGACAGAGCGCCCCCCAAGGCCTCGCCGACATCTCGATCGCGCTTCCGGCTGACTCCTCGCCGGCTTCACTGCGCCATCAGCTTCACTTGGCGATGGAGAACGTGGCGCTGAAGCAGTCGGTGCGACAGCACGAGGAGCAGGCTCGGCGGCAACACCGCCAGTTCGAAGAGCTCAACCGCATCGGCATCGCGCTTTCTGCCGAAAGGGACATCGCGAAGCTCAAGGACTTCATCCTCACCACGATGCGCCAGCTGACCAACGCCGACGGCGCCAGCCTGTGGCTGAAAGAGGTTGGCGACGACGGCCAGTCCAAGCTCTTCCTCTCCCGGAGCCAGAACAGCTCCATCGTCGACGACACCTACCAGGCCTTCAAGGTGCCGGTGGACGAGAAGACCGTCGTCGGCTACGCGGTCACCGTAGGGTCGAGCCAGATCTACGACGACGCGTACAACCCACCGCCGGGAAAGCCGCAGGGCGGAAAGGGGTTTGATGCGCAGTACGGCTACCGCACGAAGTCGATGCTGACCGTTCCCATGCGCAACTCCAACAACGAGGTGGTCGGGGCCGTCCAGCTGATCAACGCGAAGCGAAGCTTCGAGACGAAACTGACCATCGCCAACGTTCCCGACGAGGTCGTCAGCTTCAAGCCGGAGGACCTGGAGATGATCGAGTCCATAGCCAGCCAGGCCGCCATGGCCATCGAACAGGAGAAACTGCTGGCCTCGGTCCGCGACCTGTTAGACAAGAACGTGGCCGCCTTTGACGGATTCGTCCAGGCCAGTGTCTATGCGATCGAGCAGAGAGACCCCAGCACGGAAGGTCATTCGCGCCGCGTGACGGATCTCACGATGCAGCTTGCGGGCGAAATCACCAGGATCGAGGCAGGAAAGTACCGCGATGTCTACTTTTCAGAGGATGAGCTGAAGGAGCTTCGCTATGCATGTCTCCTCCACGACTTCGGGAAGGTCGGCGTGCGCGAACACATTCTGGTCAAGGCGAAAAAGCTGATGCCCGGACAACTGGAGGTGATCCAGTCGCGCTTCGGGGAGGTTGGGCGCTCGGTCCAGGCCAAGTCAGCAACCGAGAAGTTCGAGTTGAGCCAGGCGCGGGTCGAGGCCTTCGAGCGCTCGGTCCAGGTCAAGTACGCGGCCGAGAAGCTCGAGGCGATGGTCAGCGGGAACGCGAGCGCGGCCATGCTGGCCGAAATCGATCGGCGGCTGGAGGAGGAGCTCTTGCGGCTCGAGAGCTGGGTCCAAGGCATCGTCGCCGCCAACGAGCCGAGCGTCCTGCCCGAGGACAAGGCCTCCATGCTCGAGATCCTCTCCGAGAAGACTTACTACGACCTGGCGGGCAACGCGCACCCGATGCTCGACCCGCAGGAGTTCCGCTTCCTGAGCATCCCGAAGGGAACCCTCGACCCGCAGGAACGCCTCGAGATCGAGAGGCACGTCCAACACAGCTATGACTTCCTGACCAAGATCCCCTGGACGCCCCTGATGAGCAACATTCCCAATATCGCGTACGCCCACCACGAGAAGCTGGACGGAAGCGGCTATCCAAACCACCTGGTCGGCGACCAGATTCCGCCGCAGGCCCGCATGATGACGATCTCCGACATCTACGACGCGCTCACCGCGCGGGACCGGACCTACAAGCCTGCGGTGCCTGTGGCGAAAGCCCTCGACATCCTTACGAGCGAGGCGAGGGAGGGCAAGCTCGACGTCGACCTTCTCGATGTATTCATCGACAAGCGCGTCTACGACGTTACGGCGTCCAGTTGAGGATCAAGTTCTGGGGCACTCGCGGCACCCGGCCGACACCTGGACGAAAAACCTTGAGGTACGGCGGCAACACCACCTGCCTCGAAGTGCGGGACAAGGACAACAATCTCATCATCGTCGACTCCGGTTCCGGCATCGCAGAGCTCGGGAGCGGACTCAATCAATCAGAGCCGCTGCAGGCCCACCTCCTGATCACGCACACGCATCTCGACCACATCCAGGGGTTTCCTTTCTTCCTGCCCGCGTTCGTGCCTGGGACGCACCTGACGATCGTCGGGCCGTNNATGGAGTTCATCGAGCGCAACCCTGGCGAGACCTTCGAGGTCGGGGGCTTGCGGATCACGCCTCACCTTCTGATGCACCCGATTCCCACGTTTGGCTATCGGATCGATGAGGGTGACACGCGCTTCGCGTTCGCGACCGACAACGAGATCGCGCTTTTCGCGAACAACGAGAACGGATCGCTGAAGGACCTCGCCAGTTGGTGCAAGGACGCGGACCTGCTCGTCCACGACGCCCAGTACAGCCGGGAGGAGTACAAGACGCACGCCGGTTTCGGGCATTCGACCTACGAAGAGGCGCTGGCGTTGGCGGAGCAGGCCGGGGCCAAGCAGCTCGCCTTCTTTCACCACGATCCCCTGCACTCGGACACCGATATCGACGGCCTCATCGAGGAGGCGCTGGGCAACCACCGCGCCGCGGGCGGCGCCAACATCGACGCCTTCCCAGCGGCCGAGGAGCAGGAGCTGGCCCTCTAACGCTTAGTCTTTCCGATCGTGACGGAACAGAAAGACCCCGATCTCCCTGAGGAGATGGTCGACCGCCGCGAGAAGCTGGAACGGCTTCGCGCGGCCGGGATCGATCCGTATTCGCGCGGGTTCAAGCCCACCCACACCGCTATCGAGGCCCGCGCCCTCCTCGGGGAGGGCGATAGGACAACCGAGGACGTTGCACTCGCGGGCCGGATGATGGTGAAGCGCCTCCACGGCGGCTCGGCCTTCGCCGATCTGCAGGACGGCGGCGGGCGCATCCAGCTGTTCGCCGGCCGCGACATCCTCGGCCCCGCCGCTTTCGAGTTGTTCGCCGATCTGGACCCAGGCGACGTGATCGGCGTGAAGGGACCGATGTTCCGTACGCGGCGCGGGGAGCCGACCGTCGAGGTGCACTCGCTGCAGCTTCTGACCAAGGCCTTGCGGCCGCTGCCCGAGAAGTGGCACGGCCTCAAGGACATCGAGATCCGCTACCGCCAGCGCTACGTCGACCTCATCGCGAACCCCGAGGTGCGCGAAGTATTTCGAGCGCGGACGCGGATCATCACCGGGCTGCGCACCCTGCTCGACGAGCGTCGATTCGTCGAGGTGGAGACCCCGGTGCTCCAGGAGGTGCCTGGTGGCGGCCACGCGCGGCCATTTCTCACGCATCACAACTCACTGGACCGCGACCTCTATCTGCGGATCGCGCTCGAGCTCCATTTGAAGCGACTGCTGGTGGGTGGGTTCGAGCGGGTCTACGAGGTCGGTCGAGTGTTTCGCAACGAAGGGCTCTCGCCGCGCCATAACCCGGAGTTCACGATGCTCGAGTGTTACGAGGCCTACGCGGACTACGACGATGTCATGAAGCTGGTCGAAGACCTCATGGTCGCCTCCGCGAAGTCCGCCGGCCGCCCGCTCG
>PLYD01000034.1 GCA_003151665.1 Candidatus Dormiibacterota bacterium | reverse complement strand
TGAAAGGCACGATCGAGAACATCCCACTTCCCGATGCGTCGATCGATGTCGTTATTTCCAACTGCGTGATCAACCTCGCAGAGGACAAGGGTGCGGTCATCAAAGAGGCCTTTCGAGTGCTGCGACCAGGCGGTCTCTTCGCCGTAGCCGACATGGTGGAGCTCGACACCCTCGACCCGACCGTGAAGAAGAGCCTGGACTCCTGGGCGGGCTGCATCTCGGGCACGATCCCGATCGACGACTACCGAAAAGCGCTCATCGAGGCGGGGTTCGACGACACGCACTTTGAGGTCCACGCCACCCAGTCGATCCCCGGGCTTGATGGCAAGGTCGGAAGCGCTTACATCAGGGCCAAGAAACCGACGTAGGTCAGGGCCCGTAACGGCGGTGGCAGCTGGCGCAGCGGTGAATCGTGAAGGGCTTGGGAGCATGCCGCCGGGCTGTGAGGTGTCCATGGCCACTGGAGACCGAGAGCGCTCCGGCCGCTACGTGCTCGCAGGTCGCCCGCCCGTCATCGAACAGGACAAACAAGACTGGCTGTCCGTGCACATCGACCGTCGCCTTTCCCAATCGCTTCGTCAGGTGCGTGCTCCTCATAGAAACCCACAACTCGGTGGGCATGACACCGCGCGTGCGTGGGCTCTAACTCCAATGTAGACGCTTTCCCGCTCAGTGCCGCCCTATTAGCCCGAGCGCGCGGCCGGGAGCCCTGTCGGTCAGCCCCTCTTGGACTGCTCCTGGAGGAGCGCCAGGATCTTGTTCTGGCCCTCGAGGATCTGGACCGATTGCGCGGTCAGGGCGTGGATGGCGACCAGGGTTTCGTGGTCGGTTTCGGCGCGGGCGTCGCTGGCGGCAGCCTGCACGTTCTGGCCGACCATGATGGCGACCATCGCCAGAGCCTGGAAGATGCCGCCGACGATCAGCAGCATGAGGGCAAACGGGTAGGGGTCGAAGCCGAGCGGGCCCAGCCTGGATAGCAGCATCCAGCCTCCGATGAAGACGATCAGGAAGTAAAAGAACCACATGTTGCCGACGCTGTTGGTGATCAGCAGCGCGAGCCACTTATTGAACACGGTGTGCGGATGAACGTCGTTGTTGCGGACCAGCTTGTGTTTCATGCCGCACAGCATCCACCACCAGAGTCAGGTGTGGGCTGCGTTCGGCAGGTCACCTAGACGCCTGAGGATTCCACCGCTCTCGTACAACATGAGCACAGCGGTGACCAGCAATGCGACCCCGCCCCCGAGCAACGGGTAGAAAACCCACGCCGGCATCGAGCCGACCATCGACCCAGGGCTTGCGACCACCAGGGTGATTGCGACGAAGAGGCAATCGAGAATGCCCGTGATGACGTACTGCCACACGCCAAGCGCCCATGCGAATGCCCAGAAGTGCACGCCTGCGACAGCAACTGCAATTGGAAAGATCAAGGCATCGTTGAGCAACGCGTGAAGAGTGATAGCCGAGATTGCCTCGACCAGCGAGTAGATTCCGATCACCGCCCCGATCTTGCGAGCCAGCCCTCGATCGAACTTTCGGGGCGCCGCCGACGCGGTGAGGCGGCGGACGCTGAGCAGCTGAACAACCCCGGCGATGCCAAGCGCCAGGGTCACCAGGGCCCATACCGCTCCGCCGAGCCACCTGTCATTGCCCTCCCACCAGACCACCGAGGACGCTCCAACTCCGTAAAGGGTCATCCAGAGGGCATTGGTGGTCCGCCGAGAAGCGCGCTGCCGAAGGCCGTCAACCTGCAGATCCTGACTCGGCATGAGCCCAATTAGCGTATGTCCACGTACGCCACGGGGATGATTCAAGATTTGCTGATGGCCCGACCATCGATTTACGAATTCGCGGGCGGTGATCCCGCCTTTCTCGCGCTCGCGTCAGCGCTGCACGAGCGAGTTCTGGCAGACCCTGAGCTGAACCACCCCTTCTCTCAAACCAGCAATCCCGATCACCTCGAGAGGCTGGCGGACTACTGGTCCGAGGTTTTCGGCGGCCCGGCCCGCTACTCGGGCTCGCATGGCGGCCACCTGGGAATGATCGGCATTCATGCCGGTAAAGGCGCGGGCGACGACTTCGGCCCGCGCTTCGTCGCCTGCTTCATGCAAGCCGTCGACGACGCCCACCTCCCCGACAATCCCGAGTTCCGCGATGTCCTTCGCGCTTACATGGAATGGGCAACCAAAGACGTGCTCGCCTACACCCCCGCCGGCTCTCACGTGCCCGCCGACCTGGCGGTGCCGACGTGGTCCTGGGAGGGTCCCGAGTAACCTCCAACACTTTTCGGCCTGGAAGCCGTTAATAATGTCGTGGCCCGCATCAAGATGGTCGAGGAGTCCGACGCCAAGGGCGCCCTGGCCGAGGTCTACGCCCAGGCCAAATCGATAAGTCCAAGCGGCACCGTGGCCGGGATCATCAAGACCATGAGCCTCCGGCCCGATTTCCTGGCCGGCATCCAGGCTGCGTCGCGCATGCACTTCAGCGACGGTGCCCTCACCCGCGCGCAGCACGAGA
>PLYD01000108.1 GCA_003151665.1 Candidatus Dormiibacterota bacterium | reverse complement strand
GTGAACTCGGCAAACCAGAGCGCTGCGAGGTTGCGCTTCCAGTCGACAGTCGAAGTCCCGTCTCCCTTCGAGGGAAGGTCCGGACGAGAGGATGGCGTCCCGAGTGGCGGTTCAGTTCCCAGGGTCGAGCATCTCGACGATCCGATCGGGCGTGATCGGGAGGCGATCGACCACCAAGTCGGGGTTTCGTTTGCGCAGAGCATCCTCAACCGCATTGGCGATGGTCGCGGGAACCGGGATCGTCCCGCTCTCGCCTGCGCCCTTGAACCCCTCGGCGTTGGTATCGGTCGGCGTATCGACGTGAATGATTGAGGGGATCACAGTCACCTCGCCGGTGCTGACAATCGTGTAATCGAGAAGGCTCGCGCTGCGGAAATTACCGTCGGGCTCATACAGCGCAGCCTCGTAAAGCGCGTACCCAAGCCCGTGTGCGTATCCGCCGTGCATCTGACCCTCGACGAGCATGGTGTTGATCGCTTTCCCAGTGTCGTGAACGATCACATAGCGCAGCACATCGACGTGGCCGGTTTCGGGGTCGATAGAGACGACCGCCGCGTGGCATCCGCTCGAAAACGTGAGAGGCCGGCCGGGGTCGAAGGTCTCCAGCACCTCGAGACCTTCGTCGGGGACCATGTCCGTGGCCGGCACCCGCTTGGCGGGAGCTCCGCGAACCTCGATGAACCCTTCGGTCAGCACCAGGTCCTGCACATCGGCTTCCAGGACCTCGCCTGCGCGCTCGAGCAACCTCTTGCGCATCGCCGTCGCTGCTCGAGCGGTGGCGTTGCCTATCATCACCGCGCTTCGGCTTCCCGCAGTGAGGAGGGCGAAAGGAACGTGCTGCGTGTCGCCCGCAGTCACCTTGATCTTGTCGAGCGGCCAACCGAGCCTCTCGGCCGCCACCTGCGCCACGATGGTCTGGTGGCCTTGGCCTTGCGGAGTCGAGCCCACGAAGACGCGAGCGGTCCCGTCCTTGTCGATGCGGAGCTTGGCCGGCTCGCCGCGTCCGAACGACGTCGATTCGACGCAGCAGGCGATGCCGTAGCCGACCAGCTTGCCGTCCCGGCCGCGGCCGCGCCCCTCGTCATAGGCGAGCTTGTCGAGCGCGAGCTCGAGCAGCCGTGGATAGTTGCCGCTGTCATATACGTATCCGCTGCGTCCGGCTGGTATGCCGGTCGTGTAGGGGATCTGCTCCGGCTTGATCAAGTTGCGCTTGCGAATCGTTGCGGGGTCGATGCCGAGCTTGCGCGCAAGTCGGTCCATGACGCGCTCCATCCCATAGTTGCCGAGCGGGCGGCCGCCACCCCTGATGAAGCCGGTGGGCACCGTATTCGTGTAGACCAGCTCGGCTTCGATGTCCATGGCCGGCAGCACGTAGGCCGAGACCATGTGCGGGATGATGATTCCGGGCTGTCCGGCGCCCGATGCGGAGTACGCCCCGATGTCGTGAACGAGGCGTCCACGCAGCCCTCGAAGCTTTCCTTCGGGGGATGCGGCAAGCTCGAGCTCGATCACTGAGCCGTGGCCCTGCGCCGTGGTGGCGCCGTCCTCGCTGCGGGTCGCGACCCAGCGAACGGGGCGCTTCAGGCGCAGCGCTGCCAGCGCCGTGAGCACCTCTTCGGGAAAGACGCTTCCCTTGGCGCCGAAACCGCCGCCGACATCCTCCGCGAGCACGCGCACCTTTTCTTCTGGCAGACCGACGATCGAAGCGATGGTGCTCCTGACGCCGAAGATGTTCTGAGTTGACGTCCAGACCTTGAGCCCGCCGTCCTCATAGGTCGCGGTCGTTGTGCGCGGCTCCATTGCGATGCCCAAAACGCGCGATGTCGTAAGGGTGATCTGGGCGATGACCGAGTCCCCGGCGAAGGCGGCCTTGATGTCGCCAAACGTCGTCGAGCTGGACTGGGCGATGTTGTTCTCCATGTCGGCGTGGACCCTTGGCGCACCTTCAGCGGTGGCGGTCATCACGTCGCCGACTCCGGGCAGCGGGTCGAGCTCGCCGGCAATCGCTTCGGCTGCATCGCGTGCCTCGTACTCGGTTTCGGCAACGACCACCGCGTAGGCCTCGCCGACGTAGTTGACCTCGTCGGTCGTGAGGATCGGCCTCCCGCGCTGGACGATGCCGGTGGGTCCGAAATCGCTAAGGCCAGGCGCCACCTCCGGTAGGTCTGACGCTGTCCAAACCGCGACCACACCGGGCATGGTTTTAGCGGCGGAGGTGTCGATCGCCTTGATTTGTGCGTGAGGCATGGGCGACCGCACGAACGCAATGTGCAGAAGTCCTTCGAGCTTGATGTCCCCTGCGTATCGGCCCCTTCCCGTTACGAGGCGCTCATCTTCGATGCGGCGCATTGGCTGACCGATATGGGGCGGCATCGGAACTAGAATAAGCGTCCACTCGGTGCCCATTCCGGCCATGGGCGGCTAGCTCAGTTGGAAGAGCGCCAGCTTGACATGCTGGAGGTCGGGGGTTCGAAACCCTCGCCGCCCACTAATTCACGCAGGCGGAGTCGAGCTCGAATTGGGGATCTGGTAGCCCGGGCGGGATTCGAACCCGCGATATCAGCCTTGAAAGGGCTGCGTCCTAGTCCACTAGACGACCGGGCCGTGCTGGGAAGTCTAGGTACTCTAATTGCTGACCCGGCCTACAGACCCTTTCGGGCCGCCGGCAAAGCGCCAAAGCGGGCGTAGCACAATGGTAGTGCGGCAGCCTTCCAAGCTGTTTACGTGGGTTCGATTCCCATCGCCCGCTCCAACCTGCCGATTGAACTCGCGCAATCCGAGAAGCCGGGTCCAGCGAGGGCCGTGGCGGTCTGGCCGCGGCCGCGGATCAAGTGCCGGTGAGCCGATGACAGCATCCGCGGGCCAAGTATGCCCGTGCGCGAATCGCATGAGGCGTTCGCAACCGATGCAGTCCCGCTGGTCGATCATTACCTACGAGGCGTCGACCTCTTCCGGATGCGCCACGGCAAGGTGGCCGAGAAGCTCTCTTACGTGAAGGGATGAACGCGCAATAAAGCAGGCTGCCCGCGGCCCCCTCGTAGACATTCCGGGCTGGCCGCCGGATTCGCGCTTGTAGCTTTCTCGCCGGCGCGAGCGTTATCTCGGTGTGCACATCGGCGCCGCGATCAAGCGGCTGATACCGGCATTGCTCGCTGCGCTGCTCATCTCGTGCGGCGGGACGGGTGCAGTCTCGAGCGCCACCCCCACGCCATCGACGGTATCGTCGCCATCGCCATCGCCGAGCCCGACACAGCAGCTCGGACCCGGCGGGCTCACGTTAAACGAGGAGATCGGCGCGGTGATCATGGTGGGCTTTCGAGGCAGCCTCACCAATGCGGTGCTCGCCGATTGGAAGCAGCGACAGTTCGGTGGGCTGCTGGTCGTGAACCTGAACCACAACGCGACCACGGCCGCCTCGATGAAATCGCTGATCGCGACGGTTCGCGCGGCAGATCGCCATCGCCTCATCGCGGCGACCGACCAGGAGGGCGGCCAGGTGTGCCTGGCGATCACCACCGTGCCGTGTGATCCGATGCCGGTCGGAAAGTCGGGAACGATACAAATGGCGAGCGCGATCAAGTCGCTCGGCTTCGACCTCGACCTTGGCCCGGTGTCGGATGTCTGCAGCGGCCCGTCCTCGATCATGTGGGGGCGTTGCTACGGCACGAGTCCTGGCCCGGTTGCAACTGCGGTCGGCGCCGTGGTGGATGGCATCCACGCTGCGAACATGCTGTCGGCGGCCAAGCATTTCCCAGGCCATGGCGACACCAGCGTCAGCTCGGAAACGCAGTTGCCTCGCATTAACGAAAGCCTGGCTACGCTGCAAGCACGCGAGTGGCCACCATTCAAGGCGGCGATCGCGCATGGGACCGACTTCGTCCTCCTTGGCCACCTCTATTACCCCGTGATCGACACCGTCCATTCAGCGGACCTCTCGCCGGTCACCATCCGGATGCTCAGGTCCGACCTGGGGTTCAAAGGCGCGATCATCTCCGACGACATGGAGATGGGGGCGATAACCGACAGCACTCCGGCGCCAGAGGCTGCCGCCGAATTCCTCGTCAACGGTGGCGATATGGTGATGATCGCCCACGACCTCTCAGTCGCCAACGCGACCTACGACGCGATCAAGGCTGCCGTCGCGGGCGGCCGGCTGCCTCGTTCGCGGCTCGACCAGGCCGTCGCCGCGCTCCAGGCTTTGCCGAACCGCTGATCCCGATCCGCGGCGGCGGAAATTCCATCGGCAGGTCGGCCACCTCGAGCTGAAGCAATGCCACAGGTTCTGGCAGGCCGTGGAGCTGGTGCAGGCCCAGGTCTCGGAAGCCGGCCTCCAGCCCTTCCAGGTTCGCGCTCGCCTCCTTTACGGCACTCGAGACCACTATCTGGCCGCCGTGGGCGGCGAAGCAGATACGAGCCGCGGTGCTGACCGCGAGGCCCACGTATCCGGTGTCGGTCAATGTGGGCTGCCCGGTGTGGAGACCGACCCTCACCAGCACCACAGCGCTGCCGGGCCAGCTGCTCGACCGCATCTTGCGCTGGATGGCAAGCGCGGCGTCGATGGCTGGGCGCGGACGCTCGAACACGGCAAACATCTCGTCCGCGCGGGCATCGACCTCGCGTCCGTTCGACGCTCGAATGGCGTCGCGCAGCACTCGCCTGACGCCGGCCAGCAGAGCGCCGTAGCTGTCGCCCAGGCTCGCGACCAGCCCGGTCGAGTCTGCAATGTCGGCCAGGAGGAATGTGACGGAGCCAGTCGGGAGCGTCCGCACCTCGCTGGTGCGTGCGCCGATCTCGCTGCTCATCGAACGCAGCTGCCCCGTTATGAAACCGACCGGCACGATCCCGTACTTCTTGGCCGCCTTGAGCAGCCGCGTCCGGGAGCGGTCTCGCGCCGCCTCGTCCTCAAACGTCGTCTGGTTGAAACGCGCCAGAGCGTTGCGGACATGCGCCTCGTCGTTGATCGGCAGCCGCCGACGGCCGCGCGAGTCGACATAAGCGAAGGCGCTGCCCGGCAGGCTGTCGCGGGATTTCTGGCTGAGCTGCGTCATGAGGCGCCCATGATCGTAAAACCCTCCTTCTGACTAGTGCGAGTACCCCCAAGCTCGGAGCTCCACGTCCCCCTCAATCTTGCCGTTTACTGGCCGCCGCGCCGGGGGTATCCTGCCATGCATGAGCGACCCGAAAGTGGACGCGATGGCCCGCGTGCCTCTGTTTTCTCGATGCACTCGTAAGGAGCTGGATTTCCTTGCCAGCCGCACCGATGAGGTGGACCTGAGGGCGAACCACACCTTGATCAAGCAGGGCGACGCGTCGGATTGCTTCTACGTGTTGCTCGAAGGCGAGGCGGCCGTCGAGGTGGACGGCAAAGCCCGGCCGTCGCTGCACGCCGGCGATTTCTTCGGCGAGATCGGGATGCTGGACCGCGGGCCGGCCACTGCGACCGTCGTCACAACCACCGCTTCTCGTGCGATGGTCATGAGCCATTTGCAGTTCCGCGACGCCATCAAGACCAGCGACTCATTGCTCTCAACGGTCCTCGGCGCGGCAGCGGATCGCCTGCGTCGCGACTCGCTGGATCGCGGCCGAGTCGGTTGAGGTAGCGGCGAAAAAGAAGTCAGCTGGCACGCATGCGGCAGGTGCGCCGATGGCGTGCGCGGTTTGCGGCCAGCCCCTCCAGCCAGGCGCCAGGTTTTGCTCCAACTGCGGCGCCGTGGTCGGCACCCTCATCGGCACCCAGGAACGCAAGATGGTCACGGTCCTGTTCGCCGACCTGGTCGACTCGACCGGGCTGGCCCAATCCCTGGATCCAGAACGCGCCCGCGAGGTCATGGGGCGCTTCTTCGAGGCCGCAACCGAGGAGCTTCAGGCTCTGCGGGGGCGCCCCGAAAAGTTCATCGGTGACGCAGTGATGGCGGTGTTCGGCCTGCCACACGTCCACGAGGACGACGCGATAAGGGCGGTGCGGGCGGCCATGGCCATCCGCGAGCGCGTACGGCGCCTCGGCCGTGCCGAAGGCCTGACGGCCCCGCTCGAGGTGAGGATTGGCATCGAATCGGGCGAGGCCGCTACGGGGGTCGGCCCCGCAGGCCAGCTGCTGGTGACTGGCCCTGTCGTGAACATGGCCGCGCGCCTCCAGTCGGCGGCCCGACCCGGTCAGATCCTGGCCGGCCAGACCACGCGTGCGCTCACCTCGGAAGCCGTTTCGTTCGGCCACCGGCGAATGGTGCGAGCGAAGGGTTTCGACGCGGTGTTGGCGTCTTTTCCGGTGGAGGCGTTGACAGCGCGTTCGGCCCGCCGGACCATCGCATTCGTTGGCCGAGTCAGCGAACAGGCGATCCTTCGCGAGAGCCTGAGCCTGGCCACCACGACGGGGCGCCCGGTGCTCGTCACCATCCTCGGTGAGGCCGGCATCGGCAAGAGCCGATTGGCAGCCGAGCTGGTCGCAAGCGTCGAGTCGAGCGTGGTCGTTGTGCATGGCCGCTCACGCTCGTACACGGATACCGCCACGTTCGGCCCTGCGGCCGCAATCGTTGGCGAGCTTGCCGGGATCCGAGACGGCGAACCGCACGAGAAGACGGTGCAGCGCCTGCACGACCTGGCCGAGCGAACGGTCGAGCCGGCCGAGGTCGATGTGACCGCCGAACGGCTGGGCCTCCTGTTCGGAGTTGCAGGGCAGCGGGAGGAATCCGCCTTCGTGCACGACGTCACGACAGGTTTCATCGCGCTGGTCGACGGTCTCGCCCAAAAGGGCACGGTGGTGCTCGTGTTCGAGGACCTGCACACCCTTCGTCCGATGATGCTCGACTTGATCGAGCGTCTCGGCGCCAAAAGCCCTCGCGGATCGCGTCGCGCCCTGGTGGTGGCACTCGCGCGACCAGAGCTCCTTGAGACGCGGCCCTCCTGGGGCACGAGCAGTGGAAACGCCGTGCTAGTGAACCTCGACCCGCTGTCCAGCGACGAGTCGATTGAGCTCGTCCGTGCGGCGGGTGGTGACACGATCAACGACCAGGAGTCGGCCGCCATCGCGGCGCGTGCCGGCGGCAACCCCTATTTCATCATCGAGACGACCGGCATGCTCATGAACGAGGCGGGCGCGATGCCGGCGCCGGGAGCGGCGAACCTGCCGCCGACGGTCCAGGCTGTGGTCGCGGCCAGGCTGGATGCTTTGCCGTCGCGGTTGCGAGAGCTTGCGCGGCGAGCCTCGGTCTTTGTCTACTCGTTCGACATGGCGGAGCTGGCCCTGGTCGATGGCGCCCCCAAGCTCGAAGAGCTGCAAATGCTCGAGGACTCGGAAATCATCGTGCGCGACGAGGGCCGGGTTGAAGCCCAATGGCGAATGCGGCACGCCACCCTCCGCGAGGTCGCATACGCGAGCCTGCCGAAACGCGAGCGTTTGAGGCTCCACGAGCTGGTGGCGCAACGCCTGCTGGACACCGGCCATCCGTCGTGGGCGGCCGATCATCTCGAGCTGGCGGCATTGGCCGCTCGCGACCTCGACCCGAGCGACCACGCGACCACCGAGCGGGCAGCCGATGGTCTGCTGGTGGCGGGGGACCGCGCGAGGCGNNCCGGATGGGAGGTGGGGGGTGCGAGAGGCGCGAGTTCTGGCGGGACTCGGTGAGGCCCACTACTGGCTGGGCGAGTACCCGGCCGCGAAGGCGGCGCTCGAACGGTCGGTGGCGCTCGCGAAAGTCCACGACGATGCGTTCGCGCTCGCTCAAGCACTCCGGTTCCTCGGCGACATCGCGATCAACGTAGAAGCCGATGTCGACAAGGCCGAAGCTCTCCTCGACCGGTCGTTGTCTGCGGCCGAAAAACTGGGCGACGACTTCGCCATCACCCGCACGCTTCTTTTCGCAGGTTGGGTGCCATGGACCCGTGGCCGCTTCGACGAGGCCGAAGTGATCTGGAGGCGGGCCCTGTCGCTCGCGGGCACCAATGACCGATGGGCGCGCGTGCGTGCACTCACTTCTCTGTCGATCAACCAGGTGGAGAGCAAGAACTTCGACGAGGCGATGCGCCTTATCGAGGAGGCAAGTGTGATCGCCGAAGAGGCCGGTGATCAATTCAGCGTGGCAGTGACGGCGGTCCAGATGGGCCGCGTCTTCGAGGACCTCGGCCGCTTCGAGGAATCGCTTCAGTGGCTCGACAAGGGAATCGCGATTTTCAGCCAGCTGGGAGCGCGCTGGGAGCTTGCCGATGCGAGAGCGGAGCGCGGCATCTCGAAACGGGAGCTGGGCCGTTTCGACGAAGCCGAGGAAGACCTTCGATATGCAATCCATGCTTCTGAGGAGCTGGGCGAGCGCCAGCTGGCCGGCTGGACATGGCGGGCGTTCGCCCGCGTGGCCGAGCTGAGGGGCGATGATGCGGAGGCGGAGAAGCGCTATCGCCGCTCACAGGAAGCCGAGGCCCACGGCCCGCGCAAGGCGAGTGTCGCAGCATCGACCAGCCAGCGAGACTACTCGGGCTGATGGACGCCATCGATCGAGTCGTCATGAACACGCGGCTCCATTACCTGGGCAGCGCGGCGCGTATCGTCGAGCCGGTTCAGAAGCTTGCCGTGTTGGCCTGCATGGACGCGCGCGTCGATGTCAGCGCACTGCTCGGCCTGCGCCCGGGCGACGCTCACGTCATCCGCAACGCAGGAGGCCGCGCGACCGACGATGCGCGACAGGCGCTCGCGCTTTCGCAGGCCGTCACGGGGACGCGGGAGATCATGGTCATCCATCACACCGAATGCCTGCTCGGCCGCTTCAAGCAGAAAGAGCTTGCTGACAAAATCGCCGCGGCGACAGGCCATCGCTTCGATGAGGTCTTCGGTGTCTTCGAAGATCCGATCGCGGCCGTCGTGCAGGATGTCGGCCGCTTGCGCCTTGACCTGCACCTGGCCCACCGCGACAAGATCCGGGGTTTTCTCTACGACCTTGCGGCCAACACCGTCACCGAGGTTCATTCCGCTTGAGGCGCGACATATGTTGACCAGGGTCTATCTCGAGGTTGGCAAGCGGCGAGTCTTTGCGTCGGCCGCCGACTGGCCGGGCTGGACGCGCTCCGGAAAGGATGAGAAATCCGCACTCGAAGCGCTGGCTGCAGCGACGCCGAGATACGCGCAGACGGCCAAGGCAGCGCACATCCCGTTCGCCCCGGGCGCCGGCTTCGATGTCATCGAACGCCTGCCGGGCGACGCGACCACTGAATTCGGGGCACCGGGAGCAATCGCGAAGGCCGAGTCCAAGCGGCTCACAAAAAAGGAAGCGGGGAGGCTTTCGGCGCTCGTGGCGGCGTCGTGGACCGTGTTGGACCGCGTGGTCGAAAAAGCCCCGCCCTCCTTGCGGAAGGGGCCGCGCGGCGGGGGCCGCGACCGAGACAAGATCGTAGAGCACGTGCTCGGCGCGGAGACTATGTACGCTCGAAAGCTCGGTCTCCGTTTGCAGCAGCCCGCCGCCGGGGATTCGGCCACGCTGCGTGAGTTCCGGAATGCGATCGTCGCCGGCTTGAGGGCCGGCACCAAGGGTGTGACCGAACGAGGCTGGCCCGCCCGCTATGCCGCCCGTCGAATCGCCTGGCACGCGCTCGACCATGCCTGGGAGATCGAGGACCGCGCCACCTAGCAACGCTCCGTTGCCTGGCAACGCAGGAGGTTTGGAACGGCCGGCGGTAGCCGTCCTGCAGTAACCTGTGGGTTCGGCTTCGGTGCGAATCGGAGCCCTAATCCAAGCGGGGGTGATTCGAGTTCATGGACGTACAGGAGGCAGTCGCAGAAAGCACGCCTGCGGAGGCTGCCCAAGACAAGAAAGATGGGCTTCGTCGGTTCACGATGGGGCCGAATGACAGCCTGGAAGGCAAGCTCACCTACGATGGCCACGTTCACGTGGACGGCCGCGCGGAAGGCGAGCTACGTGTGAGCGGGAACATCGAGGTGGCTTCAGGCGCCAAGGTGAAAGCTTTCCTCGAAGCCTCCAACGTCACCATCAAGGGCGACGTCGAAGGTACCCTCAACGCCCGCGACAAGCTGGTGTTGGGAAAGAACGCAAAGCTGAGTGGCGACGTGACGGTGCGCCGGCTGCAGATCGAGGACGGCGCCAGCCTGAACGGCCACGTAAGGATGGGCGACTTTGAGCGCCAGGGCTCCGGGGGCTAGGGTTCCAGGTAAGACGGCGGATCAGCCGCCGCCCGAAACTCCGACCACCGGCCACCGCAGCGGGATCACGCTCGGCCCGCGCGACCGCCTGATCGGCGAGCTTCACATCGACGGCGATGTTCGCCTGGGCGGCACGGTGCAGGGCGAGATCCATGCCACCGGGGACGTCGAGGTCGACGACGAGGCCAAGGTCAACGCGTCGCTGGCCGGTGGAGACATCAACATTCGAGGCAGCGTCAGCGGACCCGTCATTGCACGCAAGCGATTGGTGGTGGCCCGCTCAGGATCGCTGACCGGCGACGTACGCGTCGCGAGGCTCGTCATCCAGGATGGCGCGACCTTCAGCGGCAACGTCTCGATGGGCCCTCAGCCCGATGCGTTCACTCCGGCGCCGGAACCATCGCCCGCCGGTGCCGCACCAGAGCCGGTGGCGGTGGCGCAGACCCCCGAGATCGCTGCAGAACCCCAACCCACCCGCACCGACGGCAAGGCCAGGGGCAAGCCGAAACGCTAGCGCTACCTACCGAGTCTTGGTGGGTTTCGTGGCCCCTTCTTCGCTGCCGGGACCTTCGGCGGCATGCGGCCCGTCAGCTCGAGTGCGGTGGCGACCCACGCCTTGGCGGGTTCGGGCTTGGTGTGCCATGTGCTCGGCACAGTGACGTAGCCCTTCATCGGTCGGCCGGCCATCGGCGCGAAATCTCGCCCGCCTTGTTTTCGCACCCTGGCGCTCTGGTCATCGGGCAGCCTCACGAAAAGGTCCTCCCCGAAGAGCCCGGCGAACATGTTGCCGTTCACAAAAGCGGCAAGGTTGCCGAACATCGGGCGCAGCGTGACGGTCGGACCACCGGGCACGAGCTTGGTAAAAGCCGCTTTCGCCTGCTCGCTCGGCTTGGGCATCGCGCCGCCTTCCATCGGGCTCATCGTGATCTTGATGTTAATCGCGCCGATCAGGTGTGGGTCACCGAGCGTTTGTAGGGGGTAGTGACCTGGTGACAAGCCTCCTCAACCGCCTCGGCAACCTCGACTAGCCCTCTTCTGCTAAGACAAGGACGCTTGACATTCTGATAAGTAACCTTTACTGTGCGCGGACATGAGTGACGGTCCTCCCGAGCACAACCCTACTCAAGCCCCGGTCGAACCGCTGTATACGCACCCCGCGTCGCCGTTTATGCGGACGGAGTCGAACATTCCGCCGATGGTCGCGGGCATCCCCGGCCCGACGCCACCCGCCATGCAGGTGCAGTCGACCTGGGTCACCTATCGCTCGCAGATCGAGATCGGCCTGGCCCTGCTCGCGTACATGATGTTGCTGATCGGGTCGGTCACGCTCCTACGCGCCAACCCGGAGGCATCGTGGCGCTACGTGGTGGCCGTGGTGCCGGTGCTGCCGGCGGCCCTGGTGGTGTTCCTGTTCGTGCGCCGCATTTCGCAGACCGATGAGCTGCAGAAGCGGATCCAGACCGAGGCGTTCGCGTTCGCGCTGGGGGGCACTGCGCTGCTCACGTTCACTTATGGGTTCCTGGAGGGTGCCGGCATGCCGCACCTCAACTGGACTTTCATCCTGCCCCTCATCGCGGGCTTGTGGGGCATCGGCACCGCCATCTTCACATTCCGGTATCGGTGAAGAACCGGCTGCGAGTCCTGCGCGCCGAGCTCGATTGGTCGCAGGCGGACCTGGCGCAGAGGCTGGGCGTATCGCGCCAGACGGTGAATGCGATCGAAACCGGCAAGTACGACCCGAGCCTACCGCTGGCCTTCTCGCTCGCCCGAACTTTCAAGCGGAGGATCGAGGAGATCTTCGAGGCCGAGCCCAGGCAAAAGGTAGGCGGCTGACCTCAGGTTCCGGCCCGGCGGGGGAGGGGTCGAGGTGTCGGCGGGGTATCATTGCACCTCTGCCCGAGCGGGAGTAGCTCACTTGGTAGAGCGCGACCTTGCCAAGGTCGAGGTAGCGGGTTCGAAGCCCGTCTCCCGCTCCAGTACCAAGCTTTCAAAAAACGGCTTCCAAGCTTCGCGCGGAACCGCTACCACGCGAATCGTGCCCTCGGGCAATGCCTCGGCCTCGAGATGCTCGAAGATGCCGGCGACAAGGCGCGACCGCTGACCGGAATCGGCGGCTTCCCACGCGGACACGAGGTCCAGGAGCTGTGATTCGCACCACGCCAAGTCCACGCTCTCAGGCTTCGCCGCTGACTCGGCCAGCTGGCGCTTTTGCTCGATGATTTCGTCCCGGCGCGCGCAGAAGGTCTCCCAGTCGTACTCGCCGTACTCAAAGAGCCGCTTCGCCCTTGCGAGCTGCTCATCGAGGCGCCTTGCGGCCGGTGCAGCCGCCTTGCGGGGAGCGGCGATTCGTCTGGCGCTGCGTAGGTGACCGCGAAGAGCCGCGTGCATCGCTTGGGTTGGCGCGAAACGCGAGAGTTCGTGGTGGATTGCCTCCTCCAGAATCTCGCTCCTGAACATGCGGGCATCGCACGTTGGACCAGAGGGATGCACCGCTGATCGATTCCGGCGGGCGACGTGGCAGCCGTAGTAGCGGAGAATCCGCCCGCTCCGCGAGAACGCCTCTCCATGCATCGGGCCGCCGCAGCGGGCGCAGAGCAGGATTGGGGTAAGCGGATAGGTGTGCTTGGTCCAGGCTTTGCTCGTTCGTCTCACGTTGCGTGTTTTGACTTCCTGGCAGGCTCGCCAGGTTTGTTCGTCGACTAAAGCGGGGTGGAGGCCCTCGATGAGCTCGCCATCCACGAGGACCTTGCCCGTGTAAGAGGGATTGCCGACCACGTCCTTGAGGACGTCGCCGGTGAAGATGATCGCCTTCGGGCGGTTGTGGTTGGCCTTGTCGTCGCCGCGGAAGGGCCTGATGCCGTTCCGGTTGAGGTGTTCGGCCAGGCTGCGGAAGCTAAATCGGCCGCTGGCGTAGAGCCCAAAGATTTCTTTGATCGCGGGCGCCGCCAAGGGGTCTTCAACGATTCGACCGTCGACACGGCGGTAGCCTTGCGGGATCGTGCCCAGCAACTTGCCGTTGCGCCGCAGGTATCGGAGATTGTCGCGGACGCGCCGGGCGACTTTCTCTCGCTCCTCCTGCGCCACGATCGCCTTGATCTTCCATGACAGCCGGTCGACGTTGCTGATCAGGCCGTTTCCGTCGAACACGAGGATTCGACGTTCGGTCATCTCGGCCATGAAGCGAAAAAACGCAAGGTCGTTGCGATGAAGGCGATCGGCGTCATAGAAGGCAACCGCACCGACCTGGGCCGCCGGCGCAGTCCGGACGCGCTCCATGAGTGCGAGGTAGCCAGGCCGCTTGGACGTCTCCTTCCCCGATCGGTCAGCGTCCTCGAAGTGCTCGAAGTCGAGACCATGCAGCTCCGGTCGGCGGATCACTGCGTCGAGCTGCTGGTTCAACGACGGACCGCGTGGCCGCCCATCGGCATCGAAGTCGCTCACCGATTGCCGCGTGTAGACGAGCACGATTCGACCATGCGGGCCCGCGCCAGCTGCCACCCGCAACCGCTCCAATGACTCAGCCTCGCTATCGCGCGTCCACTCGTCCTGTCGGCTCAAGTTCCGTCGACTCACGTTCTCACCTTCATACCCGGGTCACTGTCATCCGATGGGCAAGTTTCACGGCGCCGAAGTGGCGCATGTCTGCCGTTATGACCTCTTCCATCCGATGTCGCTCGGCGATTGTTAGCAGCACGGCATCGACGTACGAGAGGCGCAGCTGGCTGTAGCGCTCCAGGATTGCCGCGGCCCGCTGATGATCGCTCTCGTCCGACTGAAACAGCTCGATTCCGCTCTCGCGCGCCCAGCGCAGAACAACGAGTGCAGCGTCCGCCGAGCGAGCAGGAGCGATGCGCATGCGAAATAGCGTGTAGGCCTCGCCGACCACTTCCCAGATGGTGAAGAGCTTTCTCCCCTTGCGCCCACTCGCCGCGATCGCCGCCACCGACGCGGCGTGGTGCTCGTCGACATCCGAGAGCAGTCCAACGATCGGTCCGGTGTCGAGGATGGCTGCCTGCACGCGTCAGCGGTAGACCACCTCGTCGACTTCCTCCGACAGCTTTCGAGGCGCCCCTTTGACAGCGCCGGCGAAGGCGAGGACGTGGTCGACCTGGCTCGACGCGTCAGGAAGGGCTTCAACCGCTTCCACAATTAGAGCGCTCTGGGAAATCCCCTTCTTGCGGGCGAGTCGTCGGATCCGCCTGTCTGTCTCGGACGGAACGATGATCTGTTTGCGAACCAACATGACGCAGATTGTACATCGACCAGTGTGTAGCGACGTCATGCGGCTTTGCGAGCCTCCGATTCTCGGCGTCGATGGTCGAGCATGATCTCGGCGATCACCGCAATGACTTGCAGGATTTCAGGCGCCAATTCCA
>PLYD01000243.1 GCA_003151665.1 Candidatus Dormiibacterota bacterium | reverse complement strand
CCGCTGGGCAGAAGTGGGTGCAGTACTTGCCCTCGCACTTGCTCCCGCAGACCTCCTGGTCGGTGATCTCGATGTGCGGCTTGCCGCTGTCCTCGTTGTACTTGACTGTGAACAGCTTGTCGGTGAGCTTTTCCATCAGGCGCCGAACCGGTCCCAGACTCTGCACATGAGGCGGATCGCGTTGATGTAGTCCGCCGCATGAATGTTCTCGTTCGGTGCGTGGACACGGTTGTCAGGGCGCCCGACGCCCACCGGCAGCACCGTCGGGATGCCCAGGTCGGCCACCACCGGATGCATGGGCCCTGTCGCCTGCATGAACGGCCACAGAATCGGCTCGCCGTGCAGCTCGCGAACGCACTCGATCATGGCCTTGGCGACATCGGAGTCTGGGTCTGATCGGGCCGGCTTCTCAGAATCGCTCCAGACGATCTCGACCTTNNCCCGCGATGTTGCAGGTCGGAGTGAACAGAAGCTGCTCGATGACGTTCTCGGGCTTGGGGTCGCGGACCAGGCGCTCGAAACCGACCAGCTGCTTTCGCTGCTCGACCTCGGGGTCGATCTTCGCCATCATCCGGCGGTCGGCCTCTGTCGGCGGGACAACACCGTCGTAGAAACCGGCGATCTTGAGGTTCATGTCCTGGTCGCGTAGGCTCGCGAGCGCTTCGATCAGATACATCGCGGCCGATGGGTAGATAGACGCGAGGCCCGAATGCTGGTCGAAGTTGAGAAACCGCACCCGCAGCTGCAGGTAGACCAGGCCGCGACATCCGAACTGCAGGGTCGGCCGCCCAGACTCGTCAAACGACGTTCCAGATTCCCACAGGCAACCGTCGGCGCTCAGCTTGCTTGAATGCTGGTGAGCGATCTTTTCGAAAGTCTTCGAGCCGATCTCCTCCTCGCCCTCGATCAGGAACCGCAACGTCACGGGGATCTCGCCCACTTTCTTGAGCGTCTCCACCGCGTGTATCCGCGCCATCACATCGGCCTTGTCGTCGGCGACTCCCCTGGCGATGATCCGGCCATCTTTCTCGGCCGGTTCGAACGGTTTCGAATCCCACAGCTCGATCGGGTCGACCGGCTGCACGTCGTAGTGCTGGTACAGGAGCAGCTTGCGATGGCCGGCGCCAGGCACCTCTGCGTAGAGCGCCGGCATCCCTCCAGCCTCCAGGGTCTCGACCCGATCGGTGAATCGGCCCAGGCGCTCGCCGAGCCAGTCCCGCGCCGGCTTCACTGCCTCGGCACCGTGGTTGGAGATGCTGGGGAACGAGCAGAGCTCCTTCAGCTCCTCGACGAACCGCGCCCTGTTCTTCTGGATATACGCATCAACGGCGCTCGTTGAGATCACGGAGACATTGTTTCACCCGCGTAACCTTGTCGTGTGAGCGAAAGTGAGGGCGAATTCCACTTCTCGCCACGCCCAAATCGGGCGGCCGAGATCAACTGGCGCCCATGGTCGGAAAAGGCGTTCGACGAGGCGCGCCTCCTAAACCGTCCGATTCTTCTTTCCATATCAGCGGTCTGGTGCCACTGGTGCCACGTGATGGACGAGACCACCTACTCGCACGCAGGGGTGATCGACCTGATCAACAGCCAGTACCTGCCCATCCGGGTCGACAACGACGTACGGCCCGACATCAACCAGCGGTACAACATGGGGGGCTGGCCGACCACGGCTTTCCTCACGTCTTCGGGCGACATTCTCACGGGCGCCACGTACTTGCCACCGGATCAGATGGTCGACGCCCTGATGCGGATTTCGAGCTATAGCAGCAGCCATCAGACGGAGATCGCCACCCGAGCTCTCGAGTCGCGGAAACGAGCTGCGTCGGGCATCGCGCGGAGCGCCGGCGAGCTTGACGAGAGCATTGTCGATTCGATTCTCGAAGCCGTCACGAAGGCTTACGACCCCGAGTACGGCGGTTTCGGCAACGCGCCCAAGTTTCCGCAAACCGAGGCCCTCGTCTTATTGCTGGAGCAAGCCCAGGTGCGCGCAGATCCAACGCTGCGCCAGATGGCAATCCACTCGCTGGAACACATGGCAGGCGGTGGCACTTACGACCACGTCGAAGGTGGATTCTTCCGCTATTCGACGACGCAGGACTGGAGCGTGCCCCATTTCGAGAAAATGCTGGAGGATCATGCCGGGCTGATCAGCGCCGTGGCCCTGGCCGGGCTCGACGATATCCTCGATGCGACTACTGGCTACCTGGACACTGTCCTGCGCGACCCGACGACTGGTTTGTACGCAGGCAGCCAGGACGCCGACGAGCACTACTACTCGCTGGGCGCCGATGAGCGCAGGCCCGACAACGCACCTTACGTCGACCGTCGCGTTTATACATCGTGGAATGCAGCGTTGGCAGTCGCCTACCTCGAAGCGGCCGTCCTACGCAACCGTCCAAAGCTTTGCGTGCACGCTGCAAAGCTGCTCGATCAGCTCTTCCACGATAGGTACCGGGCCGGGCACGGCCTGACCCACACGGAGGGCGCAGGCGGGCAGCTCGGAGACCAGGTCTGGGGACTCCTCGCCGCGGTTCGCGCACACCAGGCAGGCCTTGGGGATGGCTGGCTCCCGATCGCAATGGACCTCGCGCAGCACCTCGAAGATGCGTACGCAGACCACGAGCTTGGCGGATATTTCGACCACGTGGCCGAGCGACTCGGCCGCCTGGGTGATCCCATCAAGCCACTCGGAGAGAATTCGATTGCCGCCATAGCACTCGCTGAGCTGGACACTCTGTCCGGCCAGCCCGACATGCCGTACGCGCAGCGAGCTCGCCGCGCCCTTGAATCCGTGGCGGCTCTGCCTGCTCAGTACGGCCTGATGGCCGCTGCCTTCGCTCGGGCGCTGGATCGTCAGCGGGAAGCGATCAAGGTGAGCAGCGGAAACGCGGAGTTGGTGCGAGCGGCGCGGCTGGCGCATCCGTACGCGGTGATCGACCCCAACGAGGATGGTCGCGCCGTGGTGTGCGTGGGGACCATATGCTTGGCGCCGGTGTCCACCTCCGCCGCGCTCGAGGAATCACTCCAGGAAGCCTCGAAAGCTCGTGCCTGAGAGCCGGCGCCACTTCTCGAGGCGCGTCGACAAGGCTCTCGACAATCCCAGCCTGCAGCAAGCCCTGACCAGCGGACTGACCGGGATTCGCGCGCGCCGCGATCGCGCGTTCGAGAGCTTCGATTTCGATAAAGGGCGAGCGGAGCTCACGAAGCGCCGGCGGGCCAATCTCGACGACCTGCCCGAGCTGGCAGACCAGTTCAAGCAGCGGATGGAAGCCGCAGGCGGCGTCGTCCACTACGCAAAGGACGCGGCGGAGGCGCGCAAGATCATCGGCCAAATCTGCTTGCAGGCTGGCGCTGCAGCTGCGCGCGGCGCCGAAGGCCGGATGGTGGTCACCAAGGTCAAGTCGATGGCCAGCGAGGAGATCGAGCTCAACCCCTACCTGGAAGGGCTTGGCATGGAGGTGGTCGAGACGGACCTCGGCGAGCGAATGGTCCAGCTCACCCACACGCATCCGTCGCACCTGATCGCGCCCGCCATCCACCTCACCAAAGAGGACGCGGCTGCCGTCTTCGGCACCGAGGCCACCGTCGAGGCCATCCAGCTACACGCCCGTGAATCGCTCCGGACTAAGTTCACCGAAGCGACTGTCGGCATCAGCGGAGCCAACATGGCAATCGCGGAGACGGGAACTGTGGTCATCGTCACCAACGAGGGCAACGCCGACCTCACGACGACGCTGCCACCGGTGCACATAGCGTTGTTCGGGTTCGACAAGCTGGTTGCGACCCTGGAGGACGCGGTCGCGGTCCTGCGGATGCTGCCGCGCAGCGGTACCGGTCAGATCATGACCAGCTACGTCAACTGGATCACGGGGCCGTCCCGATCGGCAGACATCGAACAGTCGTTGACGATCGGGGTACATGGGCCGCGCGAGATGCATTGCGTGATCCTGGACAACGGGCGCACGGAGATGCTCGCCGATCCGATTTTCCGCGACGCCCTCACCTGCATCCGCTGCGGCGCGTGCTCCAATGCCTGCCCGCCGTTCATGGCGGTGGGCGGCCATCAGTTCGGCCACATCTATAACGGACCGATCGGGCTCGTCCTCACCCCTTTCCACCACGGCATCGACAAGGCCGACCTGCCGAACACCCTCTGCACCCAATGCAATGCGTGCCAGGACATCTGCCCGGTGGACATCCCGCTGCCGCGCCAGATCCTCGAGCACCGGCGCCAGGGCCGCAAGTCGCTTCGGAAGAAGGTGCTGACCAGCGTCTGGGAGCGGCCGGGCCTCGCCGACGGCCTGCTGCGGGCAGGCGCCCCCTTCAGCCGCTTCGTGCCGGGAGCTCCGCCGCTGGCCCGAGTCCCTTTCCGCGACCGTTCCGACCGGGCGGCCGCCAATGATGAGGGTGGCGAGCCGCTGACGATATTCGCCTCCTGCATGGTCGACAGGATGCTGCCAGAGGCAGCCGTCGCCCTCCAACAAATCGCAGACGCGGCTGGCTACAGGGTTGGGTTTCCCAAGGCTCAGTGGTGCTGCGGCCTGATCGCCGCCAACGCTGGGGACTTCTCAGGAGGGGCCAAACTGCATAGCAGCCTCGCCGAAAGCCTTCGAGATTCCAAGGGTTTGATCGTGACCCCCTCCGCCTCGTGCTTTGGCGCGTTCACGATCGACGCGCCCGATTGGGGCGCTTCCCCCGAGGAGCCTCTCCGCGCGCGCTTGCGGGACTCCACACGATTCGCGCTCGACCTGCTGACACAGCGGCCCGAGCTCGTGCGGGAGACCGGAACCGGCCTGAAGGTTGCCTACCACGACTCGTGCCAGACCCTACGGCAGCTCGGCCTCAAGGCCGAGCCGAGGCGGCTTCTCGGCCTGGCCGGCTACGAGGTGGTGGACATCCCGGACATCGCCAACTGCTGCGGGTTCGGGGGCACATTCAGCCTCGATTGGCCACGTGTGGCGAGCCGCCTTGCGGAATGGAAACTCGATGCGATCGCCAAAACGGGCTGCACGGTCGTGGCGTCCGACAACCCGGGCTGCCTCATCCACATCGCCACCGCCGCCCGCAGCCGAGGCATCGAGCTTCGTGTCGCGCACGTGCTCGAGCTCGTGGCCGAGCGCCTGGCGGCATCGGCTCGGTAGGGTTAGTCACCTGGTGAAGATCAATCTCGTCGCCGCCGCTCCAGCTGACATCACGGTCGACGCCCTGGCGGTCCCGATTGCCACTGGACAGCGTCTCTCCGGGGCCGCAGTGGACCTCGATCGAGCGCTGGGCGGGCTCATCTCGGAGCTGCTGGGCAGTGGGGAGTTCAAGGGGCGAATCCACGAGGTCATGCCGGTGCCTACCAACGGTCGCATTGCCGCGCGCCGCTTGATCCTCTATGGTCTGGGCGCGATCAACGACCTCGACGGGCAGCGGTTGCGCTCGGCCCACCACGAGCTCGTGCGCGCGGCTCGTACTTACGGCTATCGCCGCGTCGGCCTGATGCGTGTTGAGCCCCTGAGCAGCGACAGCTTGCGGGCGGTGGTCGAGGGATGCGTCATGGGCACCTTCGAGCGCAGGTCACGGCAGACCGGCTCCCAGCCCGAGCGCGGCGAGCTGGACGAGCTGATTCTTACCGGCTTCGGGCAGGGCCGAGACCACGAGGTGGTATTGGCGCATGAAGCCGGCGAGGCGACAAATCGCGCTCGCGAATGGCAGAACGCGCCGGGCAACGAGCTGACTCCCGACGCGCTCGCGCAGGAGGCCAACAAGATCGCGCAGCGTCATGGCCTCGAGATCGAGGTGCTCGGCCCCTCCGAGCTGCGGGCCGGCGGCTACAACCTCCTGCTCGGAGTCGCCGCCGGCTCGACGCAACCCCCGCACATGATCCGGCTGCGTCACCGCGGTCGCGAGCTGGCGGGCAAGGCGGCCGATGCCAACGCACCGGTGCTTGCTCTCGTCGGCAAGGGCATCACCTTCGATACAGGCGGCATCTCGTTGAAAGAGCCGCCATCGATGAGCCACATGAAAGCGGACATGGCGGGTGCGGCAGCGGTGCTGGCAGCCATCGATGTCATCGCCGCCCGAAAGGTTCCCCTGGATGTCATGGCGGTCGTGGCCACGACCGAGAACATGGTGGGCCCGGCGGCGCAGCGCCCCGGTGATGTGGTGGTGAGCGCCGACGGCAAGACTGTCGAAATTCTCAACACGGACGCCGAAGGCAGGCTCGTGCTCGCCGACGCTCTCACGCATGCGCTGCGCAACGGTGCGACGCATCTCCTGGACCTCGCGACCCTTACTGGTGCGGCCACCATTGCGATCGGTCACGGCGCCACCGCCGCGGTCAGCAACAATGACGAGTTCTGGCTGCTCGTCGAAGAGGCGGCGCGACGTGCGGGCGACCGAGTCTGGAGGCTGCCGATATTCGCCGACTACCGTGTGTTGCTGCGCAGCCAGATCGCCGATTTGAGGAACTCGGAGTACGGCGAGGCCGGGGCCATCCTGGGTGGCATGTTCATTGGAGAATTCGCGCGGGGCAAGCCGTGGGCGCACCTCGATATCGCCGCCTCGAGCTGGAACACAAACGCAGAGCTGACAACCGTTCTGCGCGGACCGTCAGGGGCCGGGACTCGGCTTTGCATAGAGCTGGCGGAACTCATGGCGAGGACGGAGCGTTAGGAGTTAGATGGGAATCCTCGAGACCATCGAATCCCCGGCTGACCTTCGAAAGCTGGACCAGGCTCATCTGACGCAGCTCGCCGAAGAGGTGCGCGCCTTCCTGGTCGAGCAGACATCGCGTTCTGGCGGGCACCTGTCGCCGAACCTCGGCGTGGTCGAGCTCACCTTTGCCCTGCACCGGGTCTTCAACAGCCCGAAGGACGCCATCGTTTGGGACACCGGCCACCAGGCGTACGTTCACAAGATCGTCACTGGCCGCTGGCGGGATTTCGCTCGGCTGCGCCAGGCGGGCGGCCTCTCGGGATACCCATCGCGCAAGGAATCCGAGCATGACTTCGTCGAGAACAGCCATGCGTCGACATCCCTCAGCTACGCGTTGGGCATCGCCGAAGCGAGGCTCCGCAAAGGCGTAGGCGGGCACGTGGTCGCAGTGATCGGCGACGGCGCGCTGACCGGCGGCATGGCCTACGAAGCCTTGAACCAGATCGCGCACCTGCAGCCGCCGAACCTGATCATCGTCATCAACGACAACGGCCGCTCATACGCGCCGACCGTCGGTGGCCTTGCGCGCCATCTGTCTCAGCTGCGCGTCGACCCTCGTTACGAGCGCATCAAAGAAGACATCTCGCGCCTTCTTCGCGACATGCCTTTGGTCGGTCCTACCGCCGACCAGGCCGCATATCGGGTCAAAGAGGGTCTGAAACAGCTCCTCCAGCCATCGACGATCTTTGAAACCCTCGGCATCAAGTACGCGGGGATCGTCGACGGTCATGACGAGCCGGCTCTGGAGGAAGTGCTCTCTCGGTCCAAGCGTCTGCGAGCGCCAACGGTCGTGCACGTGATCACCGAGAAGGGTCACGGATATCGCCCGGCCGTCGACGACGAGGTCGACAAGCTGCACGGCGTCGGCGCTTTCGACCCGTTGACCGGGCGACCCCGATCGACGGAGCTCACTTATACAGATGTCTTCGGCGAAGCCTTGATGACGGCAGCGACGACGCGACCTGAGGTTGTCGCCATCACAGCGGCGATGGCCTCATCGACAGGGCTGCTGAACTTCGCCAAGGAATTTCCTGAACGCTTCTTCGACGTTGGCATCTGCGAGCAGCATGCCGTGACGTTCGCCGCCGGCCTCGCGCTGGCCGGCATGCATCCCGTCGTGTGCATTTACTCGACGTTCATGGCTCGAGCATTCGACCAGACGATCATGGACGTGGCTCTGCACAAGCTACCGGTCGTCTTCATCATCGACCGCGCCGGCGTGACCGGCCCGGACGGCCCTTCGCACCACGGCGTCTTCGACCTTTCGTTTCTTCGTCTCATCCCGAATCTCAAGATCGCAGCCCCTGCCGATGCGACCGAGCTCTGCGCGCTGCTCGAGACGGCGCTGGCGTCAGACGGCCCGATTGCGATTCGCTACCCGAAGGGCCCTGTGCCCTCGACTCCGGAGCTGCCGGTTGAACCGCTGCCGATAGGCCGGTGGGAGGAGCTGCGCAAGGGATCCGACGCGGTGATCTTCGCAGTCGGGCGCATGGTCGAGGTGGCCATGGAAGCAGCCGAACGGCTCGAGCTCCAAAAGGTCTCCTGTGCGGTGGTCAACTCGCGATGGATCAAGCCGGTCGATCCTAGAATCGTGGACTGGGCGCGGACCCACCCCGTCGTCGTGACGGTCGAGGACAACGTGGGGGCGGGAGGATTTGGCGGCGCGGTGCTGGAGACGCTCGCCCCGCATGGGCTTGCCGGTCGCGTGCGTGTGCTGGCTCTGCCTGACGAATTCCTGCCTCAGGGCAAAGCGTCGGACATCTTGAAGGAGCACGGCCTGGATTCGGCCGGCGTTGCCAAATTCGTCTACGAGGCAATCAAAGGCAAAGTTCGAACGGAGACGTAAGCAGCTAGAGCTTTTTTCGGCCTCCGAAGCCCTCGCCGATGTGATGCCAATGCTCGACTCGCTCTTCACCAAGCTTCCAGCACAGCTCGACCAGCTCACCGTCTCGGTATGACGGAAAATCGATAAGGCCCTCGAGCGGACCCTTGAGTTGAATGCCCATTCCGTTTAGGTTCGCGACCGCCTTCAGCAGCTCCATCTCTGCACCGCCCACCGCATCACGAGCCTGCTGCTGGCGCTCCTGGTGCTCCGCGCCCGCTCCGGGTCTCTTCGATTCGTACTGCGCAATCCGCGCCTGGTCCTCGAGCTCCGGTAGGAGGGCGGAGAGCTCGGCAATTTGGGTAACGATCCTGCGCACGCGCGGCAGCTCGTTGTTCGCCTCTTCGACCGTATACGTACGGAGCCTCTGCACGGGTCAAAGATAGCTTCCGCCGGGCAGACTTCGCTTATGCGAAAGGGGGCGCTTCGGATGGCCGATGCCATCACCTGGCTGCGGATCATTCTTCTGCCGCTCATCTGGGTGTACGCGCTGATGGGCAACGGGCGAATCGTCGGGGCGGGCCTGATCGCTGTGGGAGTCACCGATTTCCTCGACGGGCTCGTCGCTCGCCGATTCGGACAGGTCTCGCCGGCGGGCGCGCGCCTCGACCTGATCGCTGACACGCTCGTCCTGCTTTCGGCCGTCGCCTGGATCGCAGCCCTGCATCCTGAGGTCGCCGGCGACAACGCAGCACTGATCGCCTGCGCGTTTTTGGTCTACCTGGTCGCGGTCGGGATCGGCATCGTCAACCTTCGACGTCTGCCGAACCTGCGCCTCTACTCGTCGAGGGTGGCGGGTGGGCTGCTCTACGGGTTCGCGGTCATCACGTTGATTGGTGGCCGTTACGACAGGGTGCTGCTTGCGGTCGCGGTCGGCGCTTTCATCGTCTCGTGCGTCGAGATGGTTGCCGGAGAGCTGCTGATCGAATCGATCGGCGTCGACATGTGGGAGGTGTTCTCGGTCGCCGACGCCAACATCGGTTCCGTGCTGCTGGAGTGGAGAGGGCGCGCCGACATCAGCACCGTCCGGGCCAGTGGCAGTGCGAGCAAGCAGCGCTCCCAGGCGCCGACCGCGAATGTGGTGGGCAGCAATGCAAGTCCAATCAGCAGCATTCCGACGGACGCGGCGCCGACTCGAAACGAGAGCCGGCCATAGCCGCGCCAGCCTTCGCGCCCGCGCAGCGAGGGTGCGATGGCCAGTGGAGCGGCCACCAACGCCAGCATTGGCGTGGCAGTTGCGAATCGGTGAATCGTCGAGGCTTGCTCTGAGGCCGGGTTGAGGGGCACCAGGGCGGCGAGCACCAACGAAGCGCCGGCGATCGCCAGCAGGGCCCGGCCGCCGAAAGCGCGCGGTCCCAAATTGGCCGCAAGTCCGATAAGGGCCAGACCGACGATCAAGATCGAAAACCCGATGCCGGGCGCTGCGGATAGCCCTGGCTCGGCGAGACGGCTGATCGTCTTCAGAGCCGGATCGTATTCCGGCGTCATCAGGCCGCCGATCAGGACGATGGGCACCGACAAAACGGGCGCGCCGATACCAAGCACGGCGGTGAGGCGCCTCACCGGGCAACGATAGTCGCAAACTGCGCTGATGGATCGGCATGACATGGGGCGCCGCGTCGCGTCTGCGTACGTCGCGCGTTTGGCGACCGTCGACGCAGATGGACGGCCGCATATCGTGCCGATCTGCTTCGCGCTCGATGAGCAGACCCTCTACTTCGCTGTCGACTCGAAGCCCAAACAAACGACCGATCTGAAGCGCCTCCGCAACATCGCCGCGAACCGTGCGGTTTCGGTTCTCGTCGACCATTACGAAGACGACTGGGACAAGCTGTGGTGGGTTCGGCTTGACGGCGTTGCGCGAGTGGTGACTGATGAGGGCGAGGTCAAAAATGCGCTGCGTCTCCTCGCCGCGCGTTACTCCCAGTACCGGGCCACCACACCGGCTGGCCCTGTCGTCGCCATCGCCGTTGCCGGCATGACCGGCTGGTCCGCGACCTGACCGCCCAAGACCAGCTCGGGCTGCGCCTGCTCGACCGGATAAAGGAGGGGCTGAGCATCGACATCAGCTGTGCCCAGCGGGTACGGCCCCACCGTTCTGCCGTTGATCGACGCGGTCCAGCTCACCGAATAGGTCACCGTCGAGCTGACGTGATACCCGGCCTGATCGTGGGCCTGGTACACGTGCGCAACCGCCGAGGCCTGCGGGTACGGGCGTCCGAAACCTGATGCGTCAGGAAAAGTCTCGCTGCCACCATCGCCGAAATCCCATGAGGCGCCGTTAGGAACCGCTGTAACGGCGTATTCGATGCCGCCGTAGGTCTCATGCACCGTCGTGGCGGCCGGCGTCGGATCGAGCCAGAGCAGCGAGTCGAGGCCGACCAGGCCCGGCGCGATTGGATTGGCCGCGACCTTGCTTGCGAGCGCGCTCCAGTCGGGCATCGGCGGCGGCTCCAGCGGCCCGGCGCAGGCTACGCGCTCTCCGGTGGCGTTGAGCAGCTTGTCCAGCGCGATGACATGAACGCATGCAGTCTCCCCCGCTCTCATGTCCGATTGGGTGAGCGTGCGCGGGCCGGCTGATGAGGCCGACTGCAGGCGGGTTTGTGAGCTGCCGACCGTGAGCCATGACGAGTAGTGGCCCATGCCCGAGGCGAAGTAATCCTTGCCCGCCCCATCGCCCTGGTCGCTGACAGGGTCCCAGGTGAAGGACACAGAGGTCGTGGACATATCGGTGACCCTCGGTTGTGGCGCAAATGGCGGCCGTGCATCGACGTAGATGTCGACGACCGGATAGCCGTATTGGTCGGCCATGAACGGTGGGGGTGACCCATTGCCGTAGGCGCCAACTCCGCATTGCCCGCCAAAGGTCCAGTTGTAATAGGCGATGTACTCCTTAACGTGCCCATGGACCGACCAGCCGTTGGTCGCGAAGTTCCAGTGATGGTGGTCGGGATAGTTCTCGTGGAGGAGCTTCACCCAGCCTGAGGCGTCGCCCGGCGATCCCCTGAAATCGCCGTAGAAGTACCCGTACCAATCGTCGTAACCGGGGTTGGGGTGAAAGCCGTAGAAGGTGTTCTGCTCCGGGTTCGTGCCGACATGCGGGTCATTGGTGACGACGGTGGCCACCCACATGTCGGAGTAATTGGTGCACCAACCGGGCGGATCCCCGTAGCCCGCACTTCCCCACGACGAGCTGGCGGCTGCCCGTACAGGAGACAAAGCAAGAATCAAGCCGATCGGAAGCGCAATCAGCCGACGCATTGCGATGGACGGTAATCAGCTGAGACTGGACTTGGTACCCCGCCTGTTAAGTGCCCTCCGCCCGGACCTATGGAACGTGCAGCGTCCGATCGATCTCACCCAGACCGGCGTAAACGATTTTCAGTTGGTAGTCGCCGCTGGCTGAAGCTTCCCTTGGCCACCAGATATGAATATGCACTCCGCTCAGATCTTCTGTGGTTTCGCCGGCGCCTCCGCCACGCAGGTTGTAGCTGGACCCATCAGGACCCACCAGGTCGATATTCAGGGCCGGAGTTCCCTTGGCATAGCCGGGGACGGGCACGATCTTGTCCAGCTCGGTCATCGACATGCCCGTCACCTCGATGTCGACTGCGATGGTGGCGGGCGTAGCCACAACTGACGTGAATCGGAAGTTTGCCTTGCCAAGACGGCCTGGCGCCGGCAGCGCGAGGACAGTTCCCTCGTCGATACCGATGATTGCAGGCAGTGCCCATGAGCCGCTCACGGCACCCCCAGGCTGTGGATCTCTACAGAAGGATGCGGACGAGCATGCCGGCACGACGTCGGTCACCTTCAGCGTGATGCGGGCGCCCGTCACGGCATCAGGCCACGCGAGGGCGCCCAGCTGCACGATCACCTCGCCCGTGCGGGAATCGGTCTGACCCGACTGAATGAAGTACGAGCGGCCAAACTGGTCGGTCACCCGGGCGTCAAGGCCCAGTGGCAGGATCGCCGGATTTGCACGAATCAGCAGCACTGTGCGCGTCGAGTCAGCGTATGCCCCGATCAGCTCGAGGCGGTATCCCGCGGAGGTCGACACGGAGCCCACCGAAGTGACACGGTTGCCTGCGTCGACGAGGCCGGCGTCTCGAAGCAAGTTTCCCGCGATCGGCGCGCCCGCCAAGGCAGCATCGGCTGCAGGGACGAAGTAGAGCACCGCCGACGCGATCACGAGTGCTGCGGCCACTAAGGCCAGCACGCGGGGGAGCCGGCTCTTGTGAGGTATGCGCGCGTTCGACAAAACGCGGGCAGTGACCCGGTCGGGATCAGGAACCTCAAGGGCAAGGTCGGTCAGACGCTGCTCGAGTGTTTCGACAGCCATCAGCGGGATACCTCCAGTCGTGCTCGTAGACGAGCGAGCGCCCGCCGAATTGCCTTACCTGTCGAATCGGCGTTCAACCCGACCGCAGCTCCCACCTCGGCGACTTCGAGGCCTGACCCATAGCGGAGCGCGAGAAGCGTCCGGTCGCGGTAGCGCAGTGACCTGATGTGTGCGTGCAGCTCGGCGTCACGCAGGCGCACGAGTACCGCGTCTTCGACCGACTCCGACTCGCGCGGCGTGGTGAACATCAGCCTTTCGAGAAGTCCACGTGCCAGCTCGCGACGGCGGGCTGCATCCCGGCCGGCGTTGACCACGATCCGCCACAGCCATGCGTCCGGCGTACCTTTCGACGGGTCGTATGAGCTGATCGCTCGGACTGCCCGCAGCAGCGCATCCTGCGCAAGGTCGTCGGCCTCCTCGGAGCTGCGAGTGATCATCGCCGCGAACCGGCACACCTTGGGTGCATAGATCCGGCACAGCTCGTCAGGTGTGAGCGCTCGGGAGCCGGAGTCGATGAGTGACAGTGCTGCCTCCATCATCTCTGAATACGGTTGGCGGGCCGAATAGCGGACAGCCATCTTCACACCGTCTTGACCGGGTTGGGAGGAAACCGCCTACGTCATGACTGACCGCCACTGGTCCGGCGGCAGGTCCTCCTGCTCGACCACCTTCCAGTTGCCGTTCACAAACTGCAGCCGCACCCACCATTGCCGCACCGTTGCGGACCACGGCGGGCTCAGCTGGTCAGGACTCACAAGGCGACGCTCGGCGGTGACCTGCAGGACCCCCTCAGCCGAAATCGAATCCCAGGAGACGAGCTCGCGACTAACGTTTCGCTCGTCCTCGCGTAAGCCCCGCCGTCCTAGGTTCTGGGATTGCTCCTCCAGCATCTTCAGCGCGGACCCGGCAAACGCATTTGGAAGTGCCGTCCCCGGAAACTCGAAGGCTTGGCGCTTGAGGTCATCGGCTCGCAGGATCAGCTGCTCGGCTTCGTCCCGGCTCAAAGTCGGTGGCGAAGGGCGTGTCGTGGCCGCGACGTGAGCGCTGCATACGGCCATCAATAGCGCCGTGCCCAGCGCCAGGATTGACTTCACAAACTCCAAGCTAGCCGGGCGACGGGGGCCTTTCCCAGCCAGCAGGTTAAGGATCGATACTAGACGAGACGCGACGTCTCGTCTAGTATCGTATCGGTGGCGACGCGAACCCGGGATCGCATCCTTCGGAAGGCGGCCGGGGTGCTCGCCACGGGAGAAAAACCGACAGTAGCGCAGTTCGCCGAAGCAGCGGGGGTGTCGCGGGCCAGCTTCTATCGCGCCTTCGAGTCACGGGGCGCCTTGCTCGAAGCCCTGGCCGTGCAGCCTGAGCCGGGGGCACGAGAACGAATCCTGGATGCAGCCTTCGACCTGGTTGGCGCGCACGGGTTGGCCGCCCTCTCCATGGATGACCTGGCCATTCGGGCCGGGGTCTCACGGGCCACCCTCTACCGCCTGTACCCGGGCAAGCCGGCCCTCTTCACGAGCCTCGTCCGGACCTACTCGCCGCTAGAACCAGTGAGCCGCCTGGCAACCGAGATGAAAGATGAGCCTCCAGAGGTCGTGATGCCTGAGATCGCGCGGACCGTCTATCGCACGGTTTACGGGTCAGGCAAACCGCGCCTCGGCCTTCTGCGGGCAGCAATCTTCGAAGTGAGCTCATTGGCCCCGGACGCCGAAGAGACTGTGCGCGAGGCACTGCAGACGATCGTGGGATCGGTCGGGGCTTACGTGCTGGCACAGATGATGTCAGGGCGGCTGCGCCCGATGTCCCCCCTGCTGGCGCTGCAATTGTTCGTCGGTCCGATTTTCATTCACGTGCTGACAAAGCCGGCCGTGGAGCGCGCGCTGGGTATCGATATCGACGGTGAGCAGGCGGTGACCGAGCTGGCCGAGAGCTGGCTGCGGTCGATGCGGCCGGATGAGGAGGAGACGCGATGAGTGAGGCGTTCGCGGTTGATGTCGACAACGTCGTCAAGTCGTTCGGAACGCTGCGCGCGCTCGACGGCATCACCCTTCGTGTAAGACAAGGCGAGATCTACGGCCTGCTTGGCCCGAACGGGTCGGGCAAGACCACTTTGATCCGCGCCATCGTTGGCCTGGTCGCTCCTGACTCCGGGAACGTCAGCGTCCTCGGCCACAGAATGCCCGACTTGAACATCCTCAGCAGCGTCGGTTACATGACCCAGGCGGCCGCCCTCTACCCAGATCTTTCGGTAGAGGAGAACCTGCGCTTCTTCGCCGCGATATCCGGAGCCGACGGCAACGTCACCGAGGTATTGAAGACAGTAGAACTCGAAGAGAGACGCAAATCGGTCGTCAGCACTCTCAGCGGCGGCATGCGGCAACGGTGTTCGCTCGCGTGTGCGCTGGTCCACCACCCACGCCTTCTCCTACTCGACGAACCAACGGTTGGCGTGGACCCACAGCTGCGCGTGCAGTTCTGGGAGCACTTCCGTGATATGGCCGCCGCCGGCACAACGATCCTCGTCTCCAGCCACGTGATGGATGAAGCGGAGCGTTGCCAGCGCCTGGGCCTCATACGGTTTGGAAAGCTGCTTAGCGAGGGTTCGCCGGCCGAGGTCCGGGCCGCCGCGGGCACCAACAACCTCGAAGAAGCCTTCCTCAAGCTATCGGGGAGGGACTCGGAATGAGCGCCCACCGCATCGCGGCGATCACGCGCCGGCTGCTTCAGCAGTTTCGACACGACCGCCGAACGCTCGCGCTGCTGTTTGTCGCTCCGCTGGTGATTCTGTCGCTGCTCGGGTACTTGATCCGGGGTGGGGCTTCAGCGCCCGGCGTCGGCATCGCGAACGAGGACCAGGGACCGGTCGGCGCGACACTCGCAAGCGCGCTGGAGAAATCGACCAAGATCCACACAGTCATCATCAACGCGGCCGATGGCGATATCAAGCTCAAGGACGGGTCGCTGGTCGCGTATATCGTCTTCCCGCCTGACTTCAGCCAGCTCGTAATCCAGCAGCAGATCATTGCACCGGAGATTCACCTCGAGGGCTCGCAACCTGGGACGCAAGCTCCTGTGTTGCAGGCTCTGCAGGATGCGCTCACCTCATTCGCGGCGGCCTCGCAGGCGGCCGTCAAATTCCAACCGAACGTGGCCTATCTGTACGGCGGGGCCAACCTTGACCAGCTCGATTACTTCGGGGCCGCATTCATCGGCTTGATCCTGTTCTTCCTCGTGTTCGTGGTCACGATCGTGTCCTTCCTGCGCGAGCGTTCGCAGGGCACGCTCGAGCGCTTGATGGCGAGCCCGCTGCGGCGCGGCGAAATCGTTGTCGGCTACATGATCGGCTTCACCATCCTCGCCCTTGTTCAGGCAGTAGAAGTGCTCGTCTTCTCGCTCTACGTGCTCAAAGTACACAACCAGGGCAATGTGCTTCTGATCTTCGGATTCGAGGTGCTCATGGCGCTCAGCGCCGTGAACCTCGGCATTTTCCTGAGCATGTTCGCGCGCACGGAGTTCCAGGCGGTGCAGTTCATACCGCTGGTGATAGTTCCGCAGGTGCTGCTGTCCGGCATCCTGTTCCCCGTCTCGACGGAGCCGACGCCGTTGCAGTACATCTCGGATGTGCTGCCTCTGACCTACGCGGTCGACGGACTTCGTGACGTCATGCTCAAAGGTGCCGATTTGACGTGGCCCGCCCTTCAGCTTGATGCCGGCGTCGTCGCCGGTTTCTGTTTGGTGCTGATCTTCGCGGGAATCGGCACCCTACGGCGCCGGATCGCCTGATCGCGACGTTTCGTAAGCTGCAGTGATGCTGCTCGTTTGCTCAGGCCGCTGCGGCGGCCGGCTGTTTCGCGCGCTGTTCGCGGAGGTGGACGTCGACTCCGGCGGCGGCTACCAGGACCATCGGATCGCGCAGCCCGGGTACATCTGCCTCAATTGCGGTTCGCCAGCGGTGGACCTGAGCGAGGTGCCGGCCGAGATGGACGCCGAGGCTGCGGCAGACGAGCCGCCGGCCGGCGCCGACATCCTGTGTCCTGTGTGCGAGACGCTGGTTCAAGTGGACGCGGGCATGGAGTGCCCCAACTGCGGAGCGCCGCTGGAGGTCGCCTGACCTAGATCAAAGAGGCGCTGCCGACGAGAATCCCAAGCATCCACCGGGCGGCAGCAGCATCGCCCTCCCGCACCGCGCGCCTGAGGGCCCTTATCGCCCGAGGCGTGTCGAGATCGTCATCGAGCGCAGCCTTGAACTCCTTCAAAAGCGCCTTCCCGGCCCGGGCGGGCGCACGGACCGCCGGGCCCGCCCCCCCCACCACCGCGGATGGACGCTCGCCCGGCCCCCGAGCCTCCTCCGCCAAAAGCGCGCGCGCACGTTCGACCAGCCGGGCGGCTCGCGTCAGCCCCGACCAGCTGAAATCCCAATCGCGCCCGTAACGATGCGAGGCCAGATAGAGACGCACCGCGGCCGCGGGCGCTCGCTGCAGCGCCTGGCTCACATGCACCAGGTTGCCCAGCGACTTGCTCATCTTCCGGCCTTTGTACCGGACCATGCCAGTGTGCATCCAGGCCTTGGCGAACGGAACCTTGCCTGTTAATGACTCGGACTGTGCGCGCTCAGCCTCGTGATGGCTGAACGTAAGGTCACGCCCGCCCCCATGGATGTCGATCTGCTCACCCAGGTAGTGCATGGCCATGGCGGAGCACTCGATGTGCCAGCCCGGTCGGCCCGGTCCGAACGCGGACGGCCACGTCGGCTCATCCGGCCGCGAGCGACGCCACAACGGAAAGTCGAGAAGATCTCGCTTGGTATCGGGTCCGACCGTCCCCAGTAAGCCCTCATCGCGCAGCTTGCGCAGCATCGACGGCCGGCTGCGATGCGACAGCCCCCCGAATCGCTTGTAGGTGCTGACATCGAAATACAGCGCATCGGTCTTGTATGCATGCTTCGAGCGGTAGAGCTTTGAAGCTGCGCCAAGAATGCGCTCGATCTCTTCCGAAACCTTGGGCATGAAATCGGGCGGCCGCCACCCCAGCGCGGTCATGTCGCGAATGTGCACCTTGGTCTCGCGGTCGGCCAGCAACCTCCAATCGACTCCATCTCGCCTTGCCCGTTCGAACAGCGGATCGTCCACGTCGGTGACGTTCTGCACGTAACGCACGCGCACCCCGTTCGCCTCCGCAAAGCGCACGAGGATGTCGAACATGCAGAAGGTGAAGGCGTGTCCCATGTGACCCGAGTCATATGGCGTGACACCGCATACATACAGGTTCAGCAACTGCTTGCCCCGCTTGCTCGACGGACGCAATCGGACCTTGCGGCTTGACAAGGTGTCGTGGACTCGAAGCGCGAAAGGCTCAGCCAAAGGATCGATCAGTAGATTCCATCGATGCCTGAAGCGCGGAAAGCGAGTCGATCAGGAGTGGGCCCGCGTGCGCGGCGGAGCGTCGGCGCGCATTGCCTCGGCCCTGTCGGTCATCTCCCATGCAACGCCGAGGTCGTCGCGCCCGAAATGGCCGTAAGCAGCCGTGGGCTGGTAGATCGGGCGCTTGAGCTTCATGTTCGCGATGATCGCGCCAGGTCGCAGGTCGAAGTGCCTGTGCACCAGCTCGAGCATCTCCTCCTCGGAGACCGTCGACGTGCCAAAGGTCTCCACCGCAATCGAGGTGGGGTGCGCCCGCCCAATCGCATACGAGACCTGGACCTCGCACCGGTCCGCGAAGCCCGCCGCGACGATGTTCTTAGCCACGTGCCTCGCTGCGTAAGCCGCGGAGCGATCGACCTTGCTCGGGTCCTTGCCGCTGAAAGCGCCGCCGCCGTGTCGCGCCACACCGCCATAGGTGTCGACGATGATCTTGCGGCCCGTGAGACCGGCGTCCGCAGCCGGCCCTCCGAGGATGAACTGCCCACTTGGATTCACCATGATCTTGGTGTTCTTGTCGACCACGTGGCCCTTGAGGACCGGGTCGATGATCAGCGAATGGACGCCGTCGGCAACCTCTTTCTGGCTGACTCCCGGCGCGTGGTGCGTGGAGACGACGATCGCTTCGATTCGCTTGGGCACGCCGCGGTCGTACTCGACGGTTACCTGGGTCTTGCCGTCCGGCCGCAGAAAAGGCAGGCTGCCGTCCTTTCGCGTCTGTGCCAGCCGCCTGGCGAGCCGGTGGGCGAGCGAGATGGTCAGCGGCATCAGCTCGGGAGTTTCCCGGCAAGCGAAGCCGATCATCATGCCCTGGTCGCCAGCGCCCTGCAGCTCGTACGGGTCGTCCTCGAGCGTGCCTTCCCGCTCTTCCAGCGAGTGATTGACGCTAGCTGCGATGTCCGGTGACTGCTCTTTCAGGTACACCTGGATAAGTGCGTGGTCCGCGTCGAAACCGATCTCCTCGGAGTTGTAGCCGATGCCTCGGATCGTGTCGCGGATCGTTCGCTGGATGTCGAGCTCGGCATGCGTCGTGACCTCTCCGATCACCACGCAAAGTCCCTTGGTTATCGCGGTCTCGCAGGCGACGCGCGCGTCTGGGTCCTGCGCCAGCATGCCGTCGAGCACGGCGTCAGAGACCTGGTCGCAAACTTTGTCGGGGTGGCCCTCGGTGACCGATTCCGAGGTCATGAGAAATGAGCGCGAGCTGCCAAAGCTAGTCGTCACAACGGCTGCCAATCATAACGGCGTACGAAAGTCGAACCGACCGCAGCAACAGCCGACTAGGTTCCGGTGCGCTGGCGGCGGTCCTCCGGTGACTGGCCGAGGAGTTGGGCCTGGAGCGCAAAGATGTCGTCGAGGACCCGATCGATCCGCCTGCCTTCGAGCCGGTGGTCTGCGATCACTCCTGCCCGTTCGAGATGGTTGCGCAGCGAATTGCCCAAAGGGCCGTCGACCCGAGACCGCCCTGTCACCTGGGCCTCTTCCAGCAGCTGCAGACATCGGTCTAGTGCCAGCTGGCGGAGCCGGTGCTCGCGAACCGTCACGTCCCGAGTACCTCCACCCTCCCGGCGTCAGTCACCCGGACGCTGACCAGGTCCAGCGAAGGCAAGGGATAGGCCTTGTTCGTCGGGGCTCCAGCCGGCGTGAATGAGGCCGGATGGCAGGGGCAGTCCAGCACGTGAGTGCCGCCGTTCCACTGAAGCTCGCACGGAAGATCTGAACAGATCGAAGACACTGCGTTCACCGTGTCGCCGCGGCGAAACAGGAACGCGCCGATGGCTCCGGCCGTCACACGTGTGCCTTGGCCGTCCACAAAGTCGGCGAGCGCTCCAACATCGACCCACCTGCCGTTCGCCGGACTGACCTGGCGCGCTGCGCGGACGTAGCTCGACGGGTTCGGCCCCATGGCCCTTCCCATCAAGCCGCCGGCGGCGACTCCAGTCGCTACACCCAGCCCTGCGACCAGCGCAGCACGCCGCGTGAGCCAGCCTCCGCTCGGAGCGGTTTCGAGTGCCTGGGCCATCCGCTTGCGGAAAGCCGGGTGCATGCGCTGCACGCCCTGGCCCGCGGCGACAAGCCGAGCCGCCGCCGTGATCGCCTCCTTCTCGTCTGCGTCTCCCCCGCGCAGCCTCAGGCGCCGGCCACGAAGCAGATCGCTGACGATCCTGTCGACACGATTCTCCGACCTTTCACTCATCGAGTCGCACCTTCGCCGCGGCCCGCAGCGCCCGCAGCTGCATCACCTTCACCGCGCCAACCGTGGAACGCATCTCCGCAGCCACCTCCTTGAGTGAATACCCGTGTAGGAAACGGAGGGTGAGCACGCGCCGGTAGTTGTCCGACAAACTTTCCAGGACCCTGCGCGCCCTCTCGGCCGGCTCCGCGGAAGGTGGACCGTGCGAGACCGCCATCGCCAAGTCCTCATGGAGCTCTGACTCGGAGAGCCCCATCCGGGTACTCCAGAACCCGCCAAGGACTGAACGCGCCGTGGCGAAGAGATATCCCCTGATGGCGCTGGCGGGAGCCCCCGGGCGCAGCCGCGGGATGGCTTTCATCGCGACCTGCTGAGTGAGATCTTCGGCATCTGGACGGTTGCCCACTCGCGCATAGATGAAGGCGTAAACCAGCTCCAGCTCGTCCAGCGCTATGGCCGTGCTGCTGGAAGCTGCAGGAAGCTCGAGAATCTCCCCCGCCCCTTCGTCGCCTGTCGCCTCACCTTGCGACCGCCCCGGGCCCGTGCTCATGGAATACCTACTTGAAGAGATTCCCACAAAGGAGGTACCTGGAGTTCGTGCCGGTCATGTCCGGTCCGACATAAACCACGACGTACCAGGAACCGCTCGTGGGCTTCATACGTGCAAACCCTCGTCAACTCTGTACACGGGGGTTACCTGTGAAGGTTACTTGAGGCGCTCGTGCTCCCAGCCGAATAGCGCGGCGAAATGAAAGGGCCCTCCCGGGTGTTGCGAGCGAGGGGTTCGCTCGCTGCCCTGGAGGGCCCGCCGGTAAAGGTCAGGTTATGCGTGCTTGGCGACTGGCCAGCCCGGCCGGCCGGAACGCCGCCACAAGAGGAAGCCGAGCCCGAGCAGGACCAGGATCGGTCCGATCGCGCCGAGGCCGGTGACGACGTAGTTGATGGTGGTGACGAAGTTGTGTGCTCCGTCGCTGAGCGCGGTCGCGAAGCCCCAGCTGTCCGCCTTCTGAACCTGAAGGGGCGCGCCCGCCTCCTGCAGGTTCACGGTGACCGTGCTGTAAGTCGTGTTGTGGTCGATGTACTGGATCTGGCCCTTCAACTGCTCGATCTGCCCGGTGATCTGGCCGATCTGCGTCTGCACGGCGATGATGTCCGAGATCGACTGGGCCCGCTTGAGCAGTGCGAGCATCGCGTCGCGCTGCGCCATCTGGTTGGCGAGGCGAGCCTGGAGGTCGACGTACTGCGCGCTCACGTCGTTGCCGCTGATGTGCTCGTTCTTGACCTTGCCCATCTTCGAGAGGAGGTCGATGGTCTCGTCGAACTTGGCCGCGGGAACCATAAAGGTGATGACGCCGGTCCTGATGTTGTCATTCGTCACCGGGTCCGACTGCGCATCAGTGCCGGCGATGAATCCCTGCTCCTGCTCGACCAGTGTGCGAAGGTCAGATAGCTTCGAGTCGAACAGGCCCGACTGGACGCTGATCGTCAGCTGTGCCTGACGGATCACCTGTGGACCCTGGACGGCCGGCACTACGTTGGGAACGGGATTGACCTGGGCGGTTCCACCCCCCTGTGGCGCAGGCGCGCCAATGACAGGCTGACCGGTATTCCCCCCTGAAGTGGAGCTGTCGCTGGTGCTGGCCGAGCCACCCGCGCCGCCTCCGCAGGCGGCCGCTGCCGCAACGATCGCAATGACGACTAAGAGCTTTTTCATTTGACGGCCTCCTGCCGATTTGATGACTGACCAAACGCCGGCCGGGCCCGCAGGTAACAATTGCGAGCGTGCTCCAGGTCCGTAATCTCGCTATCGACGTCGCCGCGCGCCGCGTTCTGTCGGACGCCAACTTCACAGTCGCCCCCGGCGACAAGGTGGGGTTGGTCGGCCGGAACGGCGCCGGCAAGACGAGCCTGCTCAAGGTTCTGGCGGCCGAGGACGATCCCGCCGCAGGGCTCGTGCTGCGCCGCGGCACGCTCGGCTACGTCCCCCAGAACCCGCGGCCCCGGGCCGAATCCGCTCAGACGGCGCTGTCGCACATCCTCTCTGGACGAGGTCTCGACCGAGCGGCCGTTCGTCTCGAGCAGCTGCACAAGAGCCTCGAAAAGGATCCGTCCATCGCCAACGTCGAGCTGTTCTCAGAAGCGGAGGAGAAATACCGCCTCGACGGTGGCTACTCGGGAGAGTCGGACGCTCGCAGGATCGTCACCGGGCTAGGTCTCAAGCCGGACCGGGTGGACCTTGCCTTGGGGGTACTGTCGGGTGGCGAGCGCCGCCGCGTCGAGCTGGCTCGCGTCCTCTTTGCCGAGGCCGACCTGCTGCTCCTCGACGAGCCGACCAACCACCTCGATAGCGACGCCAAGGCATGGCTGATGGATTTCCTTCGCAACAACCGCGGCTCGGTGATCGTCGTCAGCCACGACCTGATCCTTCTCGATGCGGCGATCACGCGGGTGCTGCATCTGGACGCGGGCAAGATGCGGGAGTACCGAGGCACGTACTCGCAGTACCAGGCGGCCC
>PLYD01000156.1 GCA_003151665.1 Candidatus Dormiibacterota bacterium | reverse complement strand
TGATTGCCCATGCCGGGCGTACATAAAAAAGGGGAGCCCGAGTGGGCTCCCCTAATTGGTTTATTTGGCGTACTCGATGGCCCTGGTTTCGCGGACCACCGTGACGCGGATCTGGCCCGGAAAGCTCAGCTCGGTTTCGATTCGCTTGGCGATGTCCCTCGCCATCAGCTGGGCAGCCGTGTCATCGATCTGCTCCGGCTTGACCAGGATCCGGACCTCGCGTCCGGCCTGTATGGCGTAGGACTGCTGGACTCCCTGGAACGAGTTAGCGATCTCCTCCAGCTTCTCCAGCCTCTTCACGTAAGCATCCAACGACTCCCTGCGCGCCCCGGGGCGGGCAGCGGAGATCGCGTCTGCTGCAATCAGCAGGAGTGCCTCCAGGCTGTGCGGCTCTTCGTCGTAATGGTGCGCCCGAACTGCGTGCACCACCGCGGCAGGCACCCCGTGTCGCTGGAGCAGGTCCGCCCCGATCACGGCATGCGAGCCCTCGACCTCGTGGTCGATAGCCTTGCCGATGTCGTGCAGCAGCCCCGCCAGCTTGGCGGTACGTACGTCGGCGCCGACCTCCGACGCCATCATGGCGGCGAGATAAGCGACCTCTTTCGAGTGGTTGAGCACCTGCTGTCCGTAACTTGTCCGGAAGCGAAGGATGCCCAGGTGCCGGACGACCTCGGGATGAAGACCCTGCAGGCCGACCTCCAGAACCGCCGCCTCCCCCTCCTCTTTGACCCTCTGCAGGACCTCGACGCGGGACTTGGCGACGATCTCCTCGATGCGGGCCGGATGAATCCGGCCGTCGACGATCAGCTTGTTCAGAGCGACTCGAGCCACCTCGCGGCGGACCGGGTCGAACCCGCTGATGATCACGGCTTCCGGGGTGTCGTCCACGATCAGGTCGATCCCCGTCGCCTGCTGAAGGGCTCGAATGTTGCGGCCCTCTTTGCCGATGATGCGGCCCTTGAGCTCGTCAGTCGGCAGCGGCAGCACCGAGACCGAGACCTCTGCGGTCTGGTCGGCGGCGATCCGCTGGATCGACTCGGTGACGATCTCCCTGGCGCGGCGCTCGCTCTCGTCGCGAGCTCCAAGCTCCGCCTCCCGCACCTTGCGGGCAACCTCATTGCGGAGCTCTTGCTCGACCTGGCTCATCAGGACTCCCTGGGCTTCCTGGCGTGTCATGTTGGCGACCCGCTGAAGCTCCAGCTCCTGCTGCTTGTAGGTGTCGTCGAGCTGCGCCCTGACCTCGTCCAGCCCCTTCTCCCGATCGCCGAGCTCACGCTCTCGCTTGCCGAGATCCTCGGTCTTGCGGTCGAGGTTCTCCTCCTTTTGGAAAAGGCGCTTTTCGATCTGTTGTGACTGTCCCCGGTACTCCCGGGCCTCCTGTTCGGCGGCGGTGCGGATCTTGACCGCTTCCTCTTTGGCTTCCAGGAGCTTCTCTTTGGCCGTTGTTTCGGCCTCAGATAGCGCCTGCTGGGCTTTTATCTCCAGCGCGCTGCTCCCATTGGTCTGCCGGCCCCGAAGCAGCAGATACGCCACTCCAAAGCCGACTAGAAGTGCCACCACCAATATCGGTACGAAGACGTAGATAGGCATGTGACATGCACCTCATGTATTCAATTGTCAAAGTGCGGATCCAATGCAGGGCGTCGGGCCCCGCGTCGGGTTGGCTCAATGACTGCGGGCGCTCAAGAGCGCCGCGGAAGGAAAAGTCTAGTCTTCGGGCGGTTGGGCCGCTCCCAAGAGCACTGACCTGCACGCGGCCCGCACGACGGGCGCCGGGAACCCGCGCCTCAGCAGCTTGGTCCCCACCGTGTCGAGCATCTCGCGGTAGCCAATTCCGGCCTCGCGGGCGCACAGCCGTTCGGCAAGCTTGGTAGCCGACACGAGCTGCGCAGCAGTGTCGAACTGGGCGACCGCCGCGTCCGCCTCGGCCCGAGCGATCCCCCTGGCGGCAAGCTCAGCCGATAAGGCGCGCGGACCTCTGAGCGCACCCCGGCGCTGGACCAGCCCTTTGGCAAAGGACGAGTCATTGAGGTAGCCGAGCTCGACCAGGCGGGCCATCGCCGTGTCGACTGCATCGGCCGCGAAACCTTTCGTCCGCAGCTTGCGGCGCAGCTCCCACTTTGAGTGGGCGCGCCGCGCCAGCAGGCCTACCGCCCTGGCGACAGGATCATCCGAAGGCGGGGACGCCGGCTTGCCGAAAGACGATTGCGGTCGCTTAGTCCTCTGGCGCACCCGCTGGGGCCCTCACCGAGCCCACGACCCTCGGCGGCGGCACGGCGCCTGCAGCCTTCTCCCTCACCTTGGCCTCGATCTCTGCGGACAGGGTGGGGTTCTCACGCAGGTAATTGCGCACGTTCTCACGACCTTGGCCAAGACGCTGGTCTCCGTAGGACATCCACGTCCCGCTCTTCTCGAGGATGGCGTACTCGAGCGCGGCATCGATCAACGAGCCTTCGCGCGAGATTCCCTCGTTGAAGAGGATGTCGAACTCGGCAGACCTGAACGGAGGCGCCACCTTGTTCTTGACGACCTTGACCTTCACCCGCGCCCCGACCGAGTCGAGCCCGTTCTTGATCACCTCGACCTTGCGTATGTCGAGGCGAACCGACGAGTAGAACTTCAATGCCCGGCCGCCGGGCTGCGTCTCCGGGTTGCCGAACATGATCCCGACCTTCTCTCGCAGCTGGTTCAGGAAGATGACCGAGCAGTTCGACTTGGAGATCGCTCCCGTCAGCTTGCGCAGCGCCTGCGACATCAAGCGTGCCTGCAGCCCCATGTGGGAGTCACCCATCTCGCCTTCGATCTCGGCCTTGGGCACCAGAGCCGCGACCGAGTCGATCACTATCACGTCGATCGCGCCCGACCTGACGAGGACCTCGACGATCTCGAGCGCCTGCTCGCCGGTGTCCGGCTGGCTGATCAGCAGATCGTCGATCTTGACCCCAATTCTTGCCGCGTACAGCGGGTCGAGCGCGTGCTCGGCGTCGATGAAGGCCGCCACCCCTCCAAGCTTCTGAGCCTCGGCGATGACGTGCAGCGCCAGGGTGGTCTTGCCTGCTGACTCCGGGCCGTACAGCTCGGTCACACGACCGCGCGGAATCCCCCCCACTCCCAGCGCCAGGTCGAGCAGCAGCGCGCCTGTCGGGATGACCATGATGTCCCCGTGCAACGCGGCTTGCTCACCCAACTTCATGATGGCTCCCTTGCCGTAGCTCTTGACAATCTGGGAGATCGCCGAGTCGAGTGACTTCGCCTTTTCTTTGTCTTGTTCCATGGATGCCTCCTAGGTCGTTGCGGCGAGTGTTCTACGTCGCGATGCTGGGGTCAACGTGTTCTTAACAGCAGTGCTCGATGTAGGCCGTCGGCAGAGTGTAGCGAACATGCGTTCGTTGGTCAAGAGGCCAGCTTCCCCGCGCTCGAGCGAGCTGCCGCGATCAGCAGCCTCAAAGCCTCGTCGGCAGCCTGCCGGCGGTTCGCCCAGCGATCGCCGTTGAACCTGTATTCGCTGCAGTTGGTCCCCCCGGCCGTCGCCACCGCGACATAGGTGAGCCCGACCGGCTTGGCGCCCTCGGCATCCGGACCCGCGATGCCGGTGATCGACGCCGCGAGCTCGGTGCCAAATTTCGACCGGACGCCATCTGCCATCGCAATCGCGACCTCGCGGCTCACCGCTCCGTGCCGAGCCAGGAGGTCAGCCGGGACTCCAAGCTGTGCGCGCTTGACGTCGTCCGCGTAAGCGATGACGCCGCCCAGGAAATACGCGGAGCTACCCGGCTGGTCTGTGATGATCGAACCGAGGAGGCCTCCGGTGCACGACTCCGCCACTGAAACCCTGAGCTGCGACTTGGTCAGCAGGTTGCCGAGCTCCCTCGCCAGGGGATCGACGGGCGACTCTGAGCCGGGCGCCCCGCCGCTGGGCGTTGGGCGAAGGTGCGCGCCGCCGGCCGGCCACAGGACGTACCGGAACCGCCACATGTAGTCGATGCCGCTGCCGATCGTGAAGATGATCGCGACGGCAACCGCCAGCTCCGCGAACGGCACGAGGCCCGGATAAGGTCGCTGCAGGATCAGCAGCACCACGGCGGCCATCTGGGTCATGGTCTTCGTCTTCCCCATCGGCGCCGCCGCGATCACCTGACCCTGGCTTGCGCCGACCGATCGCAGGATGGTGATCAACAGCTCCCGCGAGAAGATGAGCACCACCACCCAGGCGGCCACGAGTCCTTCTTGCACCAGCACGATGAGCACGGAGAGGACGAAGAGCTTGTCGGCCAGCGGATCGAGGAACTTGCCCAGGTCGCTGACGAGCCCGCGGCGGCGTGCGATCTGGCCGTCGAGCGTGTCGGTGAAGGAGACGATGACGAACAGCGCAGCCGCGATCTGATCGTGGTCTTCGAACCGTGCGATGAGAAGGATCATCAGCACGGGGATCGCCACCAGGCGGCTGAGCGTCAACGCGTTAGGCAGATTCACCAGGTTCCTACGATTAGAGTTTGCGACGTGGGCTCCCCGGGTTGCCACCCGCAGGTTCCCACCGGCTCATTCGAGTCCCAGTCGCTCCAACAGCTCGTCGACATCAGGCAGGTTCATGTTCACCTCGCGCGACTTGGATCCCTGATAGCCGCCCACGACATGGTTCTCGGCCAGCTGGTCCACGATACGGCCCGCGCGCGAGTAGCCGACGTTGAACTTGCGCTGCACCAATGACACCGACGCCGCACCTTCGGCCGCCACCGCTCGTGCGGCGCGTGCGAACAGCGGATCGAGCTTGCGCTCCGCGGTCTCGCCCCTCTCCCACTCCGTGCCCGCGCCCTCTTCGAGGATCTCCTCCATGTAGCGCGGCGGGCCCTGCGATTTCCAGAAGTTGACGACGCCCTCGACCTCGGGGTCGCTGACGAATGCGCCCTGAATTCGCGTCGGCTTACCGGCGTCGACCGGCTGGTACAGCATGTCGCCGCGGCCGAGGAGCTTCTCCGCGCCGCCCGAGTCGAGGATGACGCGGCTGTCGACCTGCGAGCCGACCGCGAACGCGATTCGCGAGGGGATGTTGGCCTTGATCAGGCCGGTGATGATGTCGGTGGACGGACGCTGCGTTGCGATCACCAGGTGGATGCCGACGGCTCTTGCGAGCTGCGCGATGCGGCAGATGAGCTCTTCGATCTCGCCCGCCGCGACCATCATCAGGTCGGCGAGCTCGTCGATCACGATGACGATGTAAGGAATCTCGCGCGCGAGCTTCTGGACCGCCTTCTCGTTGTAGGCCGCAATATTGCGCACGCCTTCGGCAGAGAACATCTTGTAGCGGCGGTCCATCTCGGCCACCGCCCAGCGCAGTGCGGCAGCAGCCTGATGAGATTCGACCAGGACGGGCAGCGCGAGATGGGGAAGTCCGTTGTACCCGGTCAGCTCCACGCGCTTGGGGTCGATCAGCAGAAGGCGCATGTGGTCGGGCGTCATCTGGAAGAGCAGGCTGGTGATCAAGGCGTTGATGCACACGCTCTTGCCCTGCCCCGTCGCGCCCGCGATGAGAAGGTGGGGCATGCGTGTCAGGTCGGCGACGATCGATGCGCCGGAAACGTCATTGCCGAGGCCGAGGGCCAACACGCGAGTGCCCTCCCGGAAGGCAGCGGTCTCGAGCACCTCGCGGATGGTGACCAGGCTGGCCGACTTGTTCGGCACCTCGATGCCGACCGCGGCCTTGCCCGGGATCGGCGCCTCGATCCTCAGCGGAGCGGCGGCCAGCGCGAGCGAGAGGTCGTTTTGAAGCGCGGTTATTCGCTTGACCTGAATGCCGGGCCCGGGCTGAAGCTCGTACTGCGTCACCGCCGGGCCAGGGTTGACTCCAACCACCTTGCAGGGGACGCCGAACGTATCGAGCGTGTGCTCGATGATCTTCACGTTGCGCTTGATCTCGTCGGCCATGCGCTCGCGACGCGCCGTCACGGTGTCAAGCAGCGAAATCGAAGGCAACTTCCAGTCGATCTCCGGCGGCTCGTCTTCGGGCTCGGCGACGATGCGCATCACCGCCGGCTCGACCGGCCGTGCGGCAGATGCGGCCGTCGCCGGTTCCGCGCCGCGTTCCTCGGTGGCTTCCTCAAGCTCCCACGCAGGTGTTGGCTCAACCGCGGGCGGCGGCGTCGCGAAGCTGGCTGCAGACCGCGCCAGCGCGGCTTCTTTGGATTGGCCGTTCTTCTGGACCTTGGCGGCAGCCGGCGCTGCTGGTGGTGACACGAGCCTATCAAGGCGATTGCGTTCGGCGAAGGCGGCACGTCCCGCGCGAATCAGGGTGGCGATCATCGCGCCTGGGCTGAAGTGCACCGTCACGATCAGGCCGATGACCAGGCCCGCAACCAGCAGCGCCCACGCGCCCCAGTGACCGACCACCTGCTCCACGACCTGAGCCACGCCGTGGCCGGCGGAACCGCCCGCCTGTGCGGCCAGGTCGAAGAGGCCGACCAGCGACACCACCGCGATCACGCCGGAGACGACATCGACAGGGCGCGGCCGCGGGGCCTTCGGCCAGATCAGGTACGTGCCAAATGCCAACGCGACTCCAACGGGGACGAACCAGGCGCGGCCGAAGGAGGTCATCAGCCAGTCGTGCACGCCGGTGAGAATGGAACCGGCGTTGCTCGCGATCGCGAGGAGGCTGAGCAGGGCCGCGAGGATGAGGAGGACCCCGGCGATCTCGCGACCCTGGCGGGGCGTGAGGCTGGGGCGGGCCGGGCCTTTGCTTCGCTTGTTGCGCGTCGTACGTGGGCGCGAGGATGCCGCGCGGCGCGCGCCGTTGGCGGAACGTGAGCTTCGTGTGGTGGTGCGACGCATTCTGCGGGCCTCGGGCCGTAGGCATTCTACAGCGGGCAGCTCCCTCCCCCAAGGTCCCTCGCGAGCGATACTCTCCGGGTGGCTGTCGATCCATTCGCCGAAGCCGAGCTGCGTTACCGCGACCTGGTCGAGGAGCGCCGCGTCGGGTCGCTGCAAATCAGGGCCTTTCGAGTCGCGGTGCGCGACCTCGCAGTCCTGGACGGCGAGGGGCGACGCTGGATGCTGGGTCCCGAGGACGGCATCTGGTACCGCCGTGAGCGTGAGCGTTGGCTGCAGGCCGACCCACCGCGGCGTCTGGTCTGTTCGTCGTGCGGCCACCACAACCTGGGCCGCCACAGCTTCTGTGTGGAGTGCGGCCAGCGGCTCAATCGTTAGGCGGAGATCCCGCCCTTCGGGCACCGATGGTCGTATGCCCAGTGGTGCTTGATAGCGCAATTGGGGCGCTTTTGGTCGAATCCTGGCCGATGACGGCGTATGCGCTACCTCGCCGGGTGCAAGCCCGACTGAACGATGCCGTAGATCAGGCCCGCTGCCAGGGGTACCAGCGCTGCCAGCAGCCACAGCCTCCACCACATCGGGCGTGTCTCGCCGCGGACCATTTCGTGACCGCAGAAGCCGCAATACCGGTCGAATGGACCGGCCACTCCTCGACAGCTCCCGCATTGGTGCAGCTGCAGGCCGCAGTGGCCGCACCTCGCATCGTCCCCCTGGTCGACCACCATGGCGGGCTGATCGCAGCGCGGACAAAGGCTGGGCGCAACCAGCGCTAGCGGCGGCAATTTCATTTAGGCAAACCTAGCGTGGCAAGGGCGGCCGGGGTGGCGGCTTTGTCTTTGTCAAGACGTCTCCAGACGTAGCCGGGGGAAGTCATTCAGATAAGCCCCTTCGATATACCGGAGGGAGAGCAGGCGCGCGCAGCGCCCGCCGATGAGATGAACCACCGGGGGTTCCCTCTCATATTTCCAACACAACGGGGATAACCATCGGGCGGCGCCTGGTTTTCTTCCACACGGTTTGCGACACCGCATCGTGGATGACTTCCCTCAACGTGTTCACGTCCGCATGAGTGTCGGCCAGGCGCGCGATGCTCGCCATCGCCGCTTCGCGCGCATCAGCCATGAGCTTCGACGACAGCTCCGGCTCGATCACGCCCCTGGAGATCAGGTCAGGCCCCGCCCGCACGATCGCCGTCTCCCGATCAACCGTCAGGGTCACGATGAGGATGCCGTCCTCGGCGAGGTGCTTCCGGTCGCGCAGCACCACCTGCTCGACATCGCCAACCCCAAGTCCATCCACAAAAACCAGCCCTGTGCTCACCTTGGCTCCTGTGTGGATCGAATCGGCGTCGAGCTCCACCGCACCCCCGTCCTCGACAACGATGATGCGATCCTCGGTCAGACCGGCCTCGCGCGCCACCTCCGCATGCTGTACGAGCTGCCTGTATTCACCATGCACCGGGATGAAATACTGAGGACGCACCGCGTCGAGCATCTCGCGCAGCTCATCTCTCTGAGCATGTCCGGTGACGTGCACGTTGCCGACCTCCGAATAAAACACCCGCGCCCCGTGACGGTAGAGGTTGTTGACGGTCTGGTGGACGAGACGCTCGTTGCCCGGGATCGGCCGCGCCGAGATCACCACCCAGTCTCCTTTGAGCACGTTGAGGAACGGGTGGCGCTGCGCGGCAAACCGAGCCAGCGCAGACATCGGCTCACCCTGGCTTCCGGCCGTGAGCAGAAGCAACTTCGACGGCGAGATGCGGTCGGCGTCCTCGATCTTGATGGTGAGGCCCTCTGGCACCTTTAGGAAACCGAGCTCACGCGCGGTCTTGAAGTTGGTCTGCAGGCTACGGCCGACGACCGCCACACGACGTCCGAACTGCACAGCCATGCGCACCAGATGCTGGATGCGATGGATGTTGGACGCGAAGTTGGCGACGACGATCCTTCCCGGCGCCTCCCCGAAGATCCGTTCGAAGGGCTCGTGAAGATCGCGTTCCGAGCCCGAATGTCCCGTCCGCTCGGCGTTCGTGGAATCGCTGAGCAGCAGCAGCACACCCGAATCGCCGAGCTGTCTGAAGCGCGCCATGTTGGTCGGCAGACCGTCCGGCGGCGCGTCGTCCAGCTTGAAGTCGCTGGTGTAAATGACCCTGCCGACCGGCGTCTCGATGGCCAGCGCGACAGCGTCGGGGATTGAGTGGCAGACGGCCACGGTCTCGACCCGGAACGGACCCATCTGCACCGCGTCCCCCACGCGCACCTCGCGGAGGTCGGCCTCGCGCAGGATGCGGTGTTCCTTGAGCTTGGGCTTGACCAGGCCGAGCGTGAGCCGCGTCCCGTACACCGGGACGTTGAGCTTTTTCAACACGTATGGCAGCCCGCCGATGTGATCTTCATGACCGTGGCTTAGGAAAATCCCAAGCACGTCTTTGCGTCGATCGAGAAGGTATGAGATGTCCGGCAGGACCAGGTCGATGCCCAGCATGTCCTCGTGGGGAAACATCAAGCCGGCATCGACGACGAGGATCTGCTTCTCCCACTCGAGGGCCCACATGTTGATGCCGACCTCACCCAGGCCGCCCAGCGGCAGATATCGGAGTCGTGAGGCGCTCACAACAGACGCAACTGTTCGGCTTCCTGTCGCGGAGCTGGAGGTGGTTCTGGCGGTGGCGGCGGAGCGAGAAGCTTGTCGAGGTACACCTTGACCCGATCGAAGTCCCGCTCGAGGTCCGCGACCAGAGCTCCGTTATGCAGGGCGGCGGCCGGGTGGTAGAGCGGCACATAAGCGACCGAACCACGCATCACCAGGCTGCCGTGCACGCGAGAGATCGAGCCCTGTCCCGGCATCAGACGCTCCAGCGCGTGCCGGCCGAGGATGAGCACCACCTTCGGCCGGATCATCTCGAGCTGTCGCGCCAGGTAAGGCGAGCACGCTTCGGCCTCGTTGGGCATGGGGTCGCGGTTCATGGGCGGCCGGCACTTGAGAACGTTGGTGATGTAGACGTCCGAGCGGCTCAGACCGATCCGCACGAGGAGCGTGTCCAGCAGCTTTCCTGCGGCCCCTACGAATGGCTCGCCCTGGCGGTCCTCGTTGAAGCCGGGCGCCTCGCCGACGATCATGATGTCAGCCGGACAGGGCCCGATCCCGGGCACCGCCTGCGTACGCGTCGCGTGCAGCCCGCACTTGGTGCAGGCGCGGACCTCGGTGTGGAGAAGCTGAAGCTCCGGTGCGCTAAGCGACTTTGACGCCCGCCTTGAACGAGATGAGCTCCCCCGCCTCGCGGACGGTGACCATCACGGCCTCGAGCTGCTCTTTCGTCAATGGGACGAGGGGCAGGCGAAAAGGACCGGCTGGGAAGCCCATGGCATTGAGGACGGACTTGAGCGGGACCGGGTTGGCCGCTGTGGTCATCAGCGCCTTGATGACCGGCAGAAGACCGATGTGGATCTTCCGGGCGACGTCGTTCTCGCCCTTGAGGTGGGCTTCGATCATCTTTCTCATCGATCGCCCCGCTATGTGCGACACGACGCAGATCACGCCGTAACCGCCCGCCGCCATCACCGGGAGCGTCCAGCTGTCGTCGCCGCTCCACACGTTGAACCCCGCAGGCTTGCCGGCACAGACCAGGCCGATCTGATCGAGGTCGCCGCTCGCCTCTTTGACGCCGACGATGCCAGGCAGCTCGGCGCACCGAAGGGTCGTCGCCGCGGTCATGTTGATCGCGGTTCGGCCCTGGATGTTGTACATGATCGTGGGACCGACCTCCGAGATCGCCTTGAAGTGCTGATACATGCCCTCCTGCGGCGGCTTGTTGTAGTAGGGCACCACCGCCAGCAGGGCGTCGGCGCCGGCGTTCATGGCTCGCTCTGAAAGCGTGACCGAGTGATGAGTGTCGTTGCTGCCGGTGCCGGCGATCACGGTCTTGCCTGGGATTGCTTTCTTGATGGCCTTGACCAGCTCGATCTTTTCGTCATCGCTCAAGGTCGGCGATTCACCGGTGGTGCCAGAGACGATCACGCCGTCCGACCCGTCGGCGACCAGGAGCGCCGCGAGGCGTTCGGAGGCTTGGTAGTCGACAGCGCCGTCGGCGGTGAACGGGGTCAGCATCGCTGTCAGAAGGCGACCTAGGTCTTTCGCCATCTAGATAATTCCCAATTCAATCGCATGCTCGGCGATCTGGACCGCGTTCAATGCTGCTCCCTTGCGCAGGTTATCGGAGACGATCCACAAGGCCAAGCCGTGTTTGGAGGATGGGTCGGTGCGAATGCGGCCAACATACACCTCGTCCTTGCCCGCGACGTGAAGCGGTGTCGGATAAAGCTTGGCGTGAGGGTCGTCCTCGACGATGATGCCCGGCGAGCTGCCGAGAAGTGTCCGAACATCGTCGGCTGAGATCTTAGCGGTCGTCTCGATGAATACCGATTCGCCATGGCCGACAGGTACAGGCACGCGCACGCATGTGGCGGCGATTGCGAGGTCTGGCATGTGGAGGATCTTGCGTGTCTCGTTGGCGATCTTGACCTCCTCCTCGTTGAAGCCGTCGGCCTCGGAATACCATCCGCCGGGAACGACGTTGTACGCAAGCTGGTACGGATACACGACGGCTTGCGGCTCTGTCCCGTCCGCTATCGCCTTGGTCTGCTCTGCCAGCTCTTCCACCAGGGCCCTGCCCGCGCCCGATGACGATTGATAGGTGGAGACGAGCACCCGCTCGATGCCGACCGCATTTCTCAATGGATTGAGGACGACGGTCAGCGGAACTGCGCAGCAGTTTGGATTGGCGATGATGCCCTCGTTGTCACGGATGTCCTCACGGTTCACCTCTGGCACGACCAGCGGAACGTTCTCCTTCATTCTCCAGGCGGAGCTGTTGTCGATCACCAGCGCGCCGGCCTCTGCGGCAATCGGTCCGTACATGAGCGCTATGTCGGTGCTCGTCGCAAAAAGCGCGACGTCGATGCCTTTGAACGCCTTCTCATCAAGTGCCTCGAGGGTTATCGAGCTCCCGTTGTAGGGAACCGTGCGGCCCTTCGAGCGTTCGGAGGCGAGGGCCGTGACGTGCGCGCTTGGAAAATGTCGCTCCGCAAGGATCGCCAACATAGCCTGCCCGACCATCCCCGTCGCGCCGACGACGGCAACGTTTAATCGCTTGGAGGTAGGCACGAGGTCAGTTTAATTCGATCCCGGCGGGAGCGGCGCGGGCGGGGTGAGGGTGTCGCGGCTCTCGCCTGATGCATCTGCTGCACCGCGGCAACAAACGCCGGATGGACGTTTCGAATCTCGATGAGCCTGTCGGTATATCCGGGCCGCGCTTCCATGACCTTACCTTGCGGCCCTACCAACCGCCGGATCACCAGCCCGCCGATGATGGCGACGATGAACATGAGAAGAGCCAATCCCCCAAGCCACGCGGCGATCGTGGATCCGATCGGCCTCGAGGTGGTCGAAGTGGGCTTGATCGCGGCCACAAGGTCTTGAGCCTCCTTCTGGGAAAAGTTCCCGTTGAGCTGGAGGGTTCCTCCGTCGATCTCTTGCAGCGTAATGGCGTTCGCCAGCAACTTGCCACCGGAACCGAATGGCTGGGCCACGTTGGCCGCGTATGACGCGTCCTCCCATCTGTCGATGTCCGCCTGCGTTAGGCCCAACCACAGGGTCAGGTAGCGCCCGACGCACTCCGCTTTCCTATCGGTGGCGACGTCACCGGGGCATGCGGCGAGTTGTCACGGGTCAGGTTGGCAAACAAGCTTTTGCCTCGCGGAGTGAAGGTGATGTTGATCAACTAGCCACCGTTGTTGGGGTCGTTGGCAGCCGTGACTGTTGCAACGTCGCCTCCGCTGAGACCTGTCAGCGAAGGCCTGTAACCGACTTCCAGCCCGCTCGTGACGTTGGAGTCGGCAACCCATTTCGTGTACACGAGGCCGCTGCTGACCCGAGCGCTGGAGCTCGAGGTCGCTCCAAAGACGACGAGGGCAACAAACCCCAGTAACAAGGCGCCGACGATCAAGCCTGCCGGGATCCATGATGCCAAAGCCACCCGACGGCTGCTGGCGCGCGTCAAGGGTAGGTGGCCGCTCGCTCGGCAAGAAACGAGGTACATGGCAAGGAAAACGAGGAGCAGCCCGAACCCGGTGCACACAAGCAGGAGAAATACGGCCGCCCAAGCCGGCGCTGTCGAGAATCGGAACTTGCGCCATGTTTCGGCCGGCGCGCCCGTCATGGCGCAGACGGGCGGGAAATCGTTGGCCGCCAGCTGTGACGACCCGACTAGAACGCGGTCTGGGCGGTTAGGCGAAGGCGTCGAGGCCAAGGAGCTCGTCCAGGCCGCGGTAGAAACGCGGCGCGCTGGTCACCCTGCGGATAGCCAGGAGCACTCCCGGGACAAAGGCCTCGCGGCTTGTCGTCCGGTGGGCGATCGTCAGCGTCTGGCCCGGCAGGCCGAAGATGACCTCCTGGTCGGCGACGAAGCCCGGCAGACGGATGCTGTGCACGGCGATGCCGCCCTCCTCCCCACCTCGAGCCCCGGCCAGCGTCTCCTTCTCCGCCTTCTTGTGGCTGAAGGGTTTGATGCCGCGGCGTGCAGCGAGGCGCTTGGCTGTCGAGAGGGCAGTGCCCGAGGGCGCGTCGAGCTTTGCCGCATGGTGCATCTCGATGATCTCGGCGGCTTCGAAATGAGGAGCCGCGATTTCAGCGAGATACATCATCAGCACTGCGCCAATGGCAAAGTTCGGCGCGACGATGCCTCCGAGTCCCTTCGCCTTGCACGCCACCTCGATCTTGTCGACTCCATCGGCAGGGATTCCCGAAGTACCGACGACCGGCGCCGCGCCCGCTGCCACCGCGACCAATGAGTTATGCAGCGCTGTGGATGGGCGCGTGAAGTCGACGAGGGCATGCGGGCGCGTCTTCTTCAGAAAGGCGGCCAGGTCGTCCTCAGACCCGACTCCGCCGACATAGTCAATGCCAGGCTCGGCCTGGAATGCCTGGACAAGAATGGAGCCGACCTTGCCACGATGTCCTGCCACCGCAACGCGAATCGGCTCCGGCATCTGCTAGCTACCGGCGGGGTCGGCCGCCGCCCCCGCCGTTGCGTCCACCACGGTTGCCGCCGCTGAATCCACCCTCACGCGGTGGCGGCGGTGGTGACGCCAGTGCCACTGCCATCGCTTCCTTGTCGATCTTCTCCTCGATCGGCTCGCCCTTCGCGGTCAGCTCCTCGATCGCCGCTTGGCGGCTCAGGTTGAGGCGCCCCTGGCTGTCGACCTCGGTGGCCTTGACGACGATCTCATCGCCTACGTTGGCGACCTCCTCCACCCTCTCGACCCGATGGTCGGTGAGCTTGGAGATGTGGACCAGCCCGTCCTGGTTCGGCAGCACCTCGACAAAGGCACCGAAAGGCATGATCCGGACAACCTTGCCCTTGTAGATCTTGCCAACCTCGATCTCGTCAGTCAGGCCTTTGATCCAGTCGATGGCCCTCTGGCCTGCCTCCTGGTCGGCCGCTGCGATATACACGCTCCCATCGTCTTCGACGTCGATCGAGGCCCCAGTCTCCTCGGTGATCTTGCGAATCATCTTGCCGCCTGGGCCGATGATGTCGCGGATCTTGTCTGGGTTGATGTGGATGGTGGTGATGCGGGGTGCGTAAGGGCTGAGCTCGGTGCGCGGTTCCGGCAGCACGGCCAGCATCTTTTCGAGCACAAACAGCCTCGCCTCGCGGGCCTGCTCGAGCGCCTGCGCCAGGATCTCGTGCGGCAACCCCTTGATCTTGATGTCCATCTGCAGCGCGGTGATTCCGTCCTTGGTGCCGGCCACCTTGAAGTCCATGTCGCCGAGGTTGTCCTCGACGCCCTGGATGTCAGTGAGCACTGCGAACTTGCCTTCGCGCGTCACGAGGCCCATCGCGATACCGGCGACCGGCGCCTTGATCGGCACCCCGGCATCCATCAATGAGAGGGTAGAGCCGCAGACTGACGCCATCGACGTCGAGCCGTTCGAGCTCAGGATCTCGGAAACCAACCGCATCGTGTAAGGCCACTCGTCGACCGACGGAATGACCGCGAGCAGCGCCCGCTCCGCGAGCGCGCCGTGCCCGATCTCACGCCGTCCTGGTCCGCGCAGCGGGCGGGCCTCGCCGACGGAGAACGGGGGGAAGTTGTAGTGGTGCATGTAGCGCTTGAACTCTTCGAGTCCAAGGCCGTCCAGCTTCTGCTTGTCCGACATTGAGCCGAGGGTCGCGATGGTCAGCGCCTGGGTCTGACCCCGGGTGAAGAGCCCTGAACCGTGAGTGCGAGGAAGGACGCCAACCTCGACGGTGATCTCGCGAACGTCCTTGAGGCCACGACCGTCGATCCGCACGCCCTCTTCGACTATCCGCTCCCGAACCCGGTCCTTGAGCTTCTTGTCGAAGAGCTTGCCGAGGATGTCGACATGCTCGGGGAATTTCTCACCGAGCTCCGCGATGGTCTTCTTGCGCAGCTCATCGGTGGCGGCTTCGCGCGCGGCCTTGTCGGGACCGAACGCTGCCTGGTCGAGTCGCAAAGCGAGGTACTCGCTCACGACCTCGACCACCTGCTCGGGGTAGGTGGGCGGTGTGTACTGGTACTTGGGTTTGCCGATCTGCTGCTGCAGCTCGACCTGGGCGGCGCACAGCTGCTTGATCGCTTCGTGCGCCATCTGCAAGGCGTCAACCACCGTCTTCTCGGTGACGCCCTTGGCTCCGGCCTCCACCATCAGGATGGCGTCGGCAGTGCCGGCGACCACGAGGTCGAGGTCCGAGTCGGCCATGCGCGAGGTCGGCGGGTTGACAACGAGCGCTCCGTCGAGGAATCCCATCCTCACCGCTCCGACTGGGCCCGCCCATGGGATGTTGGAGATCGTCAGGGCGGTGGACGCCCCGTTGATGCTGAGGATTGTCGGGTCGTTCTCCTGGTCAGCCGACAGGACGGTCGACACGACCTGCACGTCCAGCCGGAACATGTCCGGGAACAGCGGCCGCAGCGGGCGGTCGGTGAGCCTCGAGGCGATAATCGCCGTCTCGCTCGGCCTGCCCTCCCGGCGCATGAAGGCGCCCGGTATCTTGCCGACCGCGTACAGCTTCTCCTCGTAGTCGCACGTGAGCGGGAAGAAGTCGACTCCCAACCGCGGCTCCTTCGACATCACGGCGGTGCTGAGCACCACCGAGTCGCCCTGGCGGAGAATCACCGCCCCGTTCGCCTGCTCGGCCACCCGGCCGGTCTCGATCGAAAGCCGCCTTCCGGCGACCTCTACGTTTTTTGTGACAATTGCCACGCGAACACCTCCATTAGGGAGGACATCCCCGAGGTGCGTCCCTGGGTCAGGTTCCTAGCAGCTACGGCCCAGGTTTGCGGCCTCAGCGAGAGCTTCTAAGAGCTGACCCCAGCGCGACCAGCGTGGAGTCCTCCCGATTGACATAATCGGCTGAGCTTGCGCCCAGCCCCGGCTATCTCCTGATCCCGAGCTTGGCGACGAGCGAGCGATAGCGCTCGATGTCGGTGCCTCTCAGGTAGTTCAGCAGACGCCGTTGCTTGCCAACCAGGAGGAGAAGGCCGCGGCGCGAGTGGTGGTCCTTGGCGTGCGTTTTCAGGTGCTCGGTCAGCTCCCGGATGCGGGTTGTGGACAGCGCGATCTGGACCTCGGGTGAACCCGTGTCCTTATCAGCGCGCCTGTGCTCCGCTATCAGCTTGCCCTTGACTTCAGTCTCTATTGCCAAACCGAATACGAATTATACCCAGGCGAGGTTGCCGACCGTTTTAGGGCGATCGTTCAACTGACCCGTCAGAGCGCGGGTCTGCCCCCGCCCGCCAGGTGCCTGGGCCGTCAACAAGGATGGCGTGGGCATGGCCGAGCGTGTGGTGCTTTGGAGGCATCAGCTCGATATTCAGGCCCGAGCGGCTCAGTTCCCCGGCGCCGGGGTAGTCGGCCTCGACCGAGATCTTCACCCCATCCGCCTGGACGCGCACCCGCGGTCGTGCCACAGCCTCGGCCGGCTCCAAGCCGTGGTCGACGAGGTTGATCAGGACCTGGGTTTGGAGCTGCGGCTGGCCATCCCCGCCCATCGACCCGAAGATCGCCCAGGGACGACCATCGCGGGCGGCCATCGCGGGAATCAGCGTGTGCATGGTGCGCTTCTTGGGCTCGAGCCGGTTCACGTGCGCCGGATCCAGCTTGAAATAGCAACCACGGTTCTGGAGCAGCATCCCGGTGCCCTCGGCGACGATGCCCGATCCGAATCCGTACGCCACGCTCTGGATCAGCGAAACGAGATTGCCGTGCTCGTCTGCCGCGCAGAGGTAGATCGTGTCGCCGCCGTCATGTAGGTGTCCACTGGCGTCGGCGACGGCGCGCGTCGGGTCGAGGAACGGCTCGAGTGGCGCAGGCGAGAAGTCCGGGTCGGTGATGTACCGGTTTCGCAGCGGGTAGGTCTCGTCACGGATCTTCTTGAACGCAGCGATGAACTCGGCTCCCGGCTCGAGTGCGCGGCGATCGAATCGTCGAAGGCGGGCGAGCATGGCGAGCGCGGTCAGGCCTTGCGTCGGCGGCGGTAGCTCGTAGACGGTGAGGCCTCGATACTCGACAGTCACAGGGTCGACCCATTGCGAGTGGTGGGTGGCCAGGTCGAGCGCGGTGACAAATCCATCGCGCCGGCGCAGCGCCTCCGCGATCGCGGCGCCGACGGCTCCGCGGTAGAAGGTGTTGATCCCTGTCCGGCCGATGTCGGTGAGCACCGATGCCAGGTCCGGATTGCGCAAACGCATCCCTGCTTCCATCGGCGGGTACAGAGCGTGTGCCGCAGGTTCGCGGCCGAGCAGGTCGGCTTCCTCTTTGAGATCATCCGACAGGTGCCCTGTGATGATGTAGCCGTCGCGAGCAAGGAAGGCCGCCGGCTCGAGCACTGCCGCCATCCCGACGGTGCCATATCTTTCGAGCAGGCGGCCCCAGGCCTCGACCGTGCCTGGCACCGTCACGCTCAGCGGGCCCCTCTCGGGCATCTCTTCGTGTCCGCGCG
>PLYD01000220.1 GCA_003151665.1 Candidatus Dormiibacterota bacterium | reverse complement strand
GCCCCGGCTCGGCGAAAGAACCTGGCACATCCTCATATAGCAAACAGTCGTGCGCGAGCATCAAGGCGATTTGACTTACAGCGGCGGCAACCGTGGCGCGGTATTCACGGTGACCCTTCCACCATTCCCAGGCTGACCGCGGCACTCTTGATCCGCCGGTATCGTCACCTCGGGACGCCGCTCAAGCAGCTTGAGCATCACCACCCGTATCTCGATGAACTCCTGCTCGTTTGAGGGTTCTCGGTAAGCTGGGGCGCTTGTCTATCGAACTGGTGGCCGTGGCGAAGCCACTTTAGGAAGACTCTCCAGTGGCGAACAGCTTCGGTATTCCGCCCGATATCGAGCACAAGCTCCGAACTCGGGACCAGCTATGCGTTTACTGCCGAAAGCGGATGAAGGCCTATCCACGCACCCATGGAACGCCGGCCGACAAGGCCACCATCGAGCATCTCAATCATCGCCCGCCTTTCTGCTGGGAAGACGGTCTTGAACGGGCTGGCCTAGAAGGCATTGCGATTTGCTGCGGGGCCTGCAACTCCAGTCGAGGCAATAAGTCTCTCGCCGCTTGGTTTGCCTCCCGCTACTGCAAGGCGCGTGACATCAACGCTCGGTCTATCGCTCCGGTTGTGAAGCGCTTTCTACGGCGGCGCCCGAGAGGTTAACGCACGCGGGCAATCTTTCAGAGCGGTGCGGCACCGCTTCTTCGACGACCCGCCTCATATAGGAGTTCCGGCGACCTGAGCATCGAGGAGAACTCTTGTTCGAGGGTCACCGCCCCGGCGCGGTCTTCACGGTCATTCTCCCGCCGTTTGTCGGGCGAAACAAGCGGGCTCGAGCGCGAGCTACCAATCGTTCGCCTCGATCACGTACTAGCAGACTTTCAGCTAGTAGATATCCAAGCCAACCTCGCCCGGCGAGCCACTTGGCGGCCGCGCCCGTTAACAGTTTGATTGACACGACTGCCGGCGGGGCCGCACTATCGGCGACTAGGGTGATGGGCAGGGCGGGCCGCTATTCGGCTTTGCTGTTGGCGGCGTGCATGTGCGTCGCGCTGGCCATGCCCGCGCAAGCGGCCGCGCCCGGCGTGGCGAAACCGCAGGCGGCGCCGATCGCTGCCCCAGCCGCGGTGAGGCCGCCCGCGCCTTCACCCTCCAACCATCGGCCGCTGCCGACCTCCTCCAAAGTTCGATCGCCCGAGGTGCCCGTTGCCAACCCCAGGCTGAGCGGCAACCCGCTGTTCGGGATCAGCTGCCCCGCCACCGACACCTGCTATGCGGTCGGCTTTGGCTGGCAGATCGAGAAGACAGTCAACGCCGGCGCGACCTGGACGCCGCAAGGGTCGGTCGAGTTCCTGAACGGCATCGCGTGTGTGAGCGCGACGAGCTGCGTGGCAGTCGGCGACGGAGGCGTGATCAGGTACACCACCAATGGCGGCACCACCTGGCAGCAGGGGGCCAGCCCGCTCAACACGAACTGGCTGTCGGGCGTCAGCTGCGTGGCCAACGCCTGCTGGCTGGTTGGCCAAGCGGGGCTGATCTACCACTCGGTCGATTCCGGCGCGACCTGGTCCGCCCAGACCTCGGGCACGACCAACGACCTCTGGGGCGTCAGCTGCTCGACCTCTACTCAGTGCACCGCGGTCGGCGTCGGCGGGACGATCCTCCGGACCACCGACGGGACCTCTTGGGCGCCGCAGTTCAGCGGCACGCCCAACCTCCTCTACGGAGTCTCCTGCCCCAATGGTTTCTGCGTCGCGGTGGGGTTGAACGGGGCCAGCCCGGTCATCTTCAACGGCGGGGCGACGGGGTCCGTCCCCGGCACTGGCACGACCCTCACCGCCGTCAGCTGCCCGGTTGAGACCCGTTGCTGGGCCACCGGCGTCGACGGCGCCGTCTACCGGATGGATGGGAGCACCGTGGACGGGCTGGTATGGGTGCGAACCTCCACCTTTGAAACCGGTGCGCTGAACGCGGTCAGCTGCCAGACGGTGACGGCCTGCTCCGCCGCCGGCGATTACGGGATGGTCGAGACCACGAGCAACGGCGGCTCGGGTTGGGCCAAGCAGGCGNNTTTGCCGTTGGCCGGGATCGGCTCGTCCTGGCGACCACCGACGGCGGAGCCACATGGTCGTCGTACCAGAACTCGTGGGCTCTAGTTAACTCGACGACCTTCTGGGGAATCAGCTGTCCGAGCGCGACGGTGTGCTTTGTCGCCACCGGCAATAACAAAGGCATCGCGGACGGCAGTGGCACGATCCTCGCCACCACCGATGGCGGCGCCCACTGGGGGCAACAGTCGACACCAGGTGTGACTGGAACGTTCATGGCGATCAGCTGCCCCGACACCACCCACTGCTTCTCGGTAACGAGCACCGGTCAGCTCTTCGCCACGACCGATGGGACGGCGTGGGCGAGTCAGACCTCGCCCGTCGCCGGGCAGCCGCTAGCCGCGCTCAGCTGTCCCACGACGCTGGTGTGCTACGCGGCCGGTAGCCCCTCAACGAGCATCGGCACCACCGATGGCGGCGCGCATTGGAATGCGCAGGGCGCGATCGGCACCTTCGCAGAGGGCATTTACGGCATGAGCTGTCCGAGCATCACGACTTGCTTCGCGGGCGGTCAAAACAAGATTCACGTCACCACCGACAGCGGCGCCACCTGGACCGATACCACCGCGACCGCTGGTAGATACTCCGGAATTAGCTGTTTCAGCACGACGGTCTGCACGGCCACCTCCGGCGCGGGCGTGGAGTACACGGCGGACGGGTCCACATGGACTGTCAAAGCCACTCCCGCGACGGGTGGCGCCTTGTTGGGAATCGCCTGCCCGAGCGCGACCGTGTGCGTTGCGGGTGGCCAGTACTCGGGGGGTGAGCTCGGCGGCATCATCGTCGGCACCACCGACGCCAACGCCTCCTGGCAACTGCTCACGGTGTCCAGCACGAGCTTCGACTTTGCCGGCATCAGCTGTTCCAGCCCCACCGTCTGCCACGCGATAGTCAGTGGGTTGCTCAACAACACTTGGGAGAGTGACATTCTCAGCACCGCGAACAATGGAACCCAATGGTTGAACCAGTATCGCGACGTGTATTCCCAGTTCCAGGCAATCAGCTGCCCAAGCGACACCGTCTGCTTCGTGGTCGGAAGCACAAGCGGCTATCCGGGGAGCACGATTTTCCGGACCACCAACGGCGGCGCCAATTGGAACGCGCAGATCGCCGCTTCCGGCGCCTCGGCGGGCTTCGACAGCATCAGCTGTCTCAACACCAACGCTTGTTTCGCAGCCGGATACGACGGATCGATCGTCAAGACGATCGACGCCGGAACGAGCTGGCACGCGATGCCACCAGTCGCCGGCGCAGCCAGCGTGAGCGCAATCAGCTGCCTGAACTTCACGGTCTGCTTCGCCACTGATGCCACTGCCGCCGGCCACGTCTACACCACGCAGGATGGGGGCGCGAGCTGGACTCTGAGCTGGGACGCCGCGACCGACCCGTTCACCTCTAGCGCCGGACCGTTGTACGGGATCTCGTGCTTTGGGGCGCAAACGTGCATCGCCGTTGGAAGGTCCGGCCTGATTGGGATCACCACCGACGACGGGGCGCACTGGCGGGCAGGCGACGCAGGCACCACGACCACCCTGACCAGCATCAGTTGCTTATCCGTCTGCTTCGTGACGACCGGCGATGGCCTGCTCTTGTTTTCGGCGGACAACGGAAGCACATGGTTTGCCCAGGCCCCAGCACCGCATGGGGTTTATACGGGCGTCAGCTGCGCCGACTCCCAGGCGTGTTTTGCCGTCGGCTGGGCAGGCGCGATCTCTGAAACCAAGGTCGGCGGCCAGGCCTGGACGACGGTGAATCCGCCGGCGAGCCAGAGCACCGCCACTCCTACGACCACCGCGATAGCGTCCTCGTCGAACCCGACCAGCGTGGGTAGTAGCGTGACCTACTCGGCGGCGGCGGTACCGACCCCAGACGGAGGTACGGTGGCGTTCACCGACAACGCCACCACCCTGAGCGGCTGCGCTGCNNCGGCAGCCACGCCATCGTCGCCACCTACGGCGGTGATACCAACTACGCCGGCTCCAGCGGGTCGCTGACCCAGCTGGTGAACTGCTACACGTCGACGTCGACGTCGCCCACCGTCACAAGTGTCTCGCCCGGCGCTGGTCCGATCACAGGCGGAACCTCCGTGACGATCACGGGCGACGGATTCTGCAACACCCTGTCGCGGGTCTCATTTGGTTCCACGACCGCTTTCAAGGAAACGCTTGTCTCCAACACAGAGATCATTGCGATCAGCCCCGCCCATGCGACTGGCATCGTGGACGTAAGGGTGACGACTGGTGGAGGAACCAGCCCGATCGCCCCAGCAGACAGGTTCAGTTTTGTCTCGGGGTGGTGTGCCATTTTCGGCATGAACCGATCGCCGACGATCTGGGTCAAGGGTCACGCTCAAAGCGTCGTGGTCACGATCTTCAACTGTGGCACGCAGACCTGGCCGGCGAGGGGTTCTACCCCGGTTGAAGCCAACGTGCACTTCACAACCCGGGTCGGTGGGTCTGCGGACATGCGATATTGGCTGACCAGCTATTTCCACATTCTGAGCAGTAACGTCGCTCCGAACAGGGGGACTCTCGTACGCTTCACCGTGACCCCGAGGTTCAGCGGCCGCATGTATCTGGAAGCCCTGATGATCAAACTGCACCAGTTTTGGTTCGACCACGCCACGCACCACCCATACCAGTACGTTTACGTCCGTGTCAACGTGCTGAATCGCTAGTAAACAAGAACTCAGGCGACACCTCAACAGAAAAGCCTTGAGTTGAATGAATTTGGCCGCCGGCGGCTATCGCGGCTCAAAAATAGCGCGTTGTCGGGAACGTGCACGCGCCCGCTCAGGGGCTTTAGGCGGCGTGGTCGGCGTTCTGACACGTTGTGCAGGAGCTGCCCGCCAAGCCCTAGCAAGCCCTAGCTCGCCCCTGGGAGATGGCTCACAACGCAGGGCTTACGGACCTTGGCAACCACCGCGTCCCCGATTGAGATTTCAGCCTTAATCCGGGTCTCCAACAACGAGTCGCTCGATAAACCCTTCACAAGCCACACGTTCGTACCTGCTCGCTCATATAGGAGGGGCTCGTACGCTGGCATCAGGGCGAGTTGTTGTTCGAAGGGAACCGTCGAGGCGCCGTATTTACGGTGGTGCTTCCACCCTTCGCTGACTGATCTCCAGGCTGGTTAACAGCCGATCAACGGACCTGGAGCGGTCGGCATGCCCCCGATTTCGAGTTGAAAGTGCAGATGCGCGCCGATTGAAAGACCTGTACTGCCGACGTAGCCGATCTTCTCGCCCTGCTGAACTTCCTGCCCAACAGCTGCTGCAACCTGTGACATATGGGCGTAGATCTCGACGAGGCCAAAACTGTCGGTGACCTCAACCCGGATCCCGAAGTCGAATGCGTAACTGGCTGCGGTCACCCTTCCACCGGCAGCCGCGACGATCGGTGTGCCGTAACCGGCCAGCAAATCCACTCCGGTGTGGAAATGCGGATAACCGTCGAAAGGCGGTTCTA
>PLYD01000257.1 GCA_003151665.1 Candidatus Dormiibacterota bacterium | reverse complement strand
CTCGATCAGGCGCGCCGCGAGGTCAACACGCGCTTCGACTTCAAGGACACCAGCACCAGTTACGACCACACCGACCAGAAAATACTGATCGAGTCAGCAAGCGAGGAGAGGGCCAAGGCCGCCCTGCAGGTCCTTCGCGAAAAAGCCGCGCGCCGCCAGCTTTCGCCAAAGCTGTTCAAGCCCGGCGAGCCGAAGAGTGTAAGCAAGGGACGCGGCCAGATCGAGGTCCAGCTCAACGCGGGCATCACCGACGACATCGCTCGCGACCTCCGGAAAAAGATTCAGAACGCCACGCCCAAGGTCCAGGTGCGCATCCAGGGCGATCAGCTCCGAGTCGTCAGCAAAGACAAGGACACCCTTCAGCTGGTGATGAAGACGCTTCGCGAAGCGGAGGACATACCTGTCCCTCTGCAGTTCACCAACTACCGCTAAGACTCCCTAAAGCTCGTACCTCGGCCGTTGGGGGCACCATAAGGACAGTGCTCGTAATTCCCGCCATCGATATCCTGGGCGGACGCTGCGTCCGACTCGTGCGCGGCGACTACGCGCATCCGACCGTCTACTCGGACGATCCCTCCGACGTGGCCGCAAGCTTTGCCGAAGCCGGCGCGGCACGGATCCACGTCGTCGACCTGGACGCCGCTCGAGGTGTCGGCGACAACCACGCGGCGATCGAGCTGATGGTCGGGCGACGGGACGTCAAGGTTCAGGTCGCAGGCGGCGTTCGATCCGAAGCCCTGGTCGACAGGCTGCTTGCCATGGGCGCGCACGCGGTCGTGATGGGCACGGCTGCCGTGCGCGAGCCCAGGTTGCTCGAGCGATGTGCGCGGAAGCACGCAGGTCAGATACTCACCGCGCTCGATGTGCGCGACGATCAGCCCGCGGTGCACGGGTGGACCGAGAACGAGCCCCTGAAGATGGGCAGCTTGCTTGCGCGCTGGGATGCGCTGCCACTGGCCGGGGTCATCTTCACGAGCATCGCGAGGGATGGAACGATGGAAGGCCCCGACCTGAAGACGCTGGCGCGGGTGCGCGCGATGACGAGCCTGCCCGTCCAGTACTCGGGCGGTGTGTCCTCGATCGAAGACGTCCTCGCGGCCGCGGCGGCAGGGGCTATGGGAGTGATCGTGGGCAAGGCCCTTTATGAAGGCCGGATCAAGCTGGCAGAGGCCCTGGCGCTATGAACCGGCTTGCAGTGGCGCTTGCCGCGTTGCTGCTCGTGGTGGCTTGCGGCGGTCGGGCGGCGGCCGACGATCAGGGCCTGCACCACGACATCGTCAACAACAGCAGCGGCGCCGAGGTGACATTCGACGCCACAGTCCTCGACAAACCGGTGGAGTCGGGCGGCCACGAGAGGTTCGAGGTCAAGACTGCCACCGGAGAGTCGCTCGAAATCGATCACAACACCACGCTGGCNNACGCCCCGATCCACGCCGGTGACAAGGTGGTCATCCACGGCCAGCTATACATCGACCCTGGCCCGCACCTGGGGGTCCATTGCACCCACGCGAGCACATCGAGCGGGTGCCCCGACTCGGGTTGGATACTCTTCAACAACAATTACTACGAATGAAGGCACGGGGGAGTCAGGCCTCCCCCGTGGAACCCCCACCCTCCTGGCCACGATTGGCGGGCGTTCTGAGAGTGGAAGCGAGGTGACGGCCGGAATGAATCCGGCCTACGGGGCCACGCATAGGAGCTGTTTAAGAGAAGAATTGCTGAGTGGGCGATAGCAAGAGGAAGCGGCGATCGCTGGCGACGACGACGGGGTCGGCCTTTAGGAACCTGTTCGCGGGCGGCATGGGCCCACTGGAGCGGATGCGGACGATTGCCGCCAACATCGGCCGGCGAGGGGGCACCCCCAGGGCTGATTGCTGTGGCAATTACGGCGAGCCGGGTTGTTGAATGACGATGGAAGAGGCCCGTGCGGCCGGACTGGTCAAGCCCAACGATCACAAGCTTCACGACCACAAGCCTCACGACCACAAGCCACACGACCACGGGAAGTAGAACGAGCCGTCTTTTGTTATCTGGACGGCCCGCCCCCTTCTGGCCTCGCTAAGGCGAGGCCATGTCCTCCCCGGCAAGCGGGGAGGTAAACGGTCCGGCTATTTGCCGGACCTGGCCACCAACCATGAGGCCGCCTGAGCGACCGGGCGGATCACTATTTCGTCGATGTCCACGTGAGGCGGCCGTGTCACGGCGAAGACGATGCAGTCCGCGATGTCTTCAGCCACCAGCGGCTTGACGCCCCGATAAACGGCTTTTGCCGCCTTTCTGTCGCCGCGAAAACGTACGGTGCTGAACTCTGTCTCTACCATCCCCGGCTCTATTTCCGTGACGCGGATCGGCTCGCCGTTCAGCTCGAGGCGCAACGTGCGTGACATGGCGCGTACGGCATGTTTGCTCGCCGTGTAGCCTGCCCCGCCCTTGTACGTCTCGAAGCCCGCGATCGAGCCCAGATTGACGATGTGGCCGTGCTTCGCCTTGCGCAGAAGCGGCAGGCTCGCACGCGTCATGCGCATCAGCCCGAGAACGTTGACCTCCCACATCTCGATCCAGTCCTCGTCGCGCGCCTGATCGATCGGATTGAGCCCCAAAGCCAATCCTGCGTTGTTGACCAGCACGTCGATGCGCCCGAATTTTTTGGCCACCTCGCCCACGAACCCATCGATGCTCGCGGGGTCGGTCACATCCAGGGGCAAAGCCACTCCAAGGTCGCCGACGACGCTGCGCACTCGAGCCAGCCGCCGAGCACCGGCAACTATCTGGTAGCCGTGCCGGCCCAAGGCCACCACGGTGGCGGCTCCGATGCCTGACGACGCGCCGGTGACGACAGCGACGGGCCTTGATCGAGTTGCAGCCAAGCTCCCCCCCGTGGATGACGAACGAAACGCTGTCAAAGCGTACGCTAGGACGCGATGCTGGACGTCGCAGTCGGCCTGGTCGTCACTCTCCTGATCGTGGGCGGAATCCTCATCATGCTTGGCCCGACCACCGGCACCTTGATCAAGCGAGCACGACAGATTCGTCGTGCGCGCGTCCCGTCAGTATTCCAGGCCGCCCTACCGCGCGAGCCGGCACCGTCAGGCCTCAACCCCAAGACGCAGCGCGTGCTCATCGCGGCAGCTCGACTCGGCAACTGGCTGCGCTCGCGCGGGCAAGACGAGCTGGCGCGCGAGCTTCGGAGCGCGGGTGGCAAGATCACGAGTAACGAGCCCGCCGGCCTGTATGCGATGCAGGTCGTGCTTCGGCGGTTGCGCACTCTCAGCCTCGACGACAAACCGTCGCAGGACAGATTGAAGGCACTCACGAACGAGCTGCGAATCGCGGTCCAGGACCGCTTCGAGCAGCTCGAGCTGCTGCCTTTCAAAAGGCCCTAAATCGGTTTGCGGCGCAGCACCTCCGGGTGCATCTCGGCCGGCAGCTCAACCTTTGACGGCGTGATCAGACAGAACTCCGGCGGCGGACCGAGGACCATCATCCGGCGCCACAGGCTGATCTCGGGAGCCTCGGTCCACGATTTCAGCCTGGCGTAGAAATCCCGGTAGGGCATGCCCGCCGGTTTGCCGAATCGAACCTCGAACCCCTCGTCCATCGAGGGCCGGCCTGAGGCAAGGCTGAGAAGCTTGCCCACGCCATCGCTCGCCATTCGGGCGGCGGAGTCATGAGCGGGAGCGCGCGATCCACTGACCGCGGCCGCGTTCAGCGCATCCATCGCGGCGGTGTTCTCGAGCAGATACCAGTCGCTGTAGCCGATGCCGACGGCAAAAGTTGCCGACCGGATGAACCCGCTCAGCGAAGCGTTCGCCAGCTCCGCGTGAAAGCGCCGCAGCGAGTCCTCATAAGCGGCGAGATCCGCACCACCGCTGGGTCGGTGAGAGAAGACGTAGGCGAGCAACGGCCTAAGTGGTGGCCACTATTTCGCCTTAGGTCCCTTGCCCGATTCGATGTACTTCTTGAGCGCAGCCATGTTCGCGCGGATTCCCTCTGCGTACTTTCCGGCGAGGAGACCTCCCGCAAACC
>PLYD01000023.1 GCA_003151665.1 Candidatus Dormiibacterota bacterium | reverse complement strand
CCCAGGTCGAGTTCTCGGCCAAGCACCTTGGGATGATGACCGTGCGCGGTCACTTTGCCGAAGTGACCGCAACCGGTGATATTCACCCTGATAAGCCGGAGCTCACGACCATCGAAGCAACGATCAATACGGCGAGCATCCGCACCAACAACGAGCAGCGGGACAAAGACCTGCGGGCGTCCAACTTCTTGGAAGTCGACAAGTTTCCAACCATGACTTTCAAGAGCACAAAGATCGAAGCTGCGGGCCCGGAGCTCTACACGTTGACGGGCGACCTAACCATAAAAGGCAATACCCGACCGGTAACCCTCAAGGTCGTCAAGTACGGGGAGTTCAACGATCCAAACATGGGTCACCGGATCGGCTACGCGGCGGAGGGCGAGATCAACCGAAAGGAATTCGGCATGACATTCGAGATGATGCTGGACGGCAAGTGGATCGTCAGCAACGAGATCCAGATCAATATCGAAGGCGAGCTCATCGAAGCCAAGGAGAGCGAGACCGCCGGCTCCGCAAGTAGCTGAGCGTCCTCGGCGAGAGCGGCGTGGGTGATGCCGCGCCCGATTTCGCGCTCGAGGGCAGCAGCGGGCGCATCCGGTTGGCCGACTATCAGCGTTCGCGGAACGTTGCCATCTTCTTCATGCGTGAGTTTGGTTGAATGACGTGCCGCGGGCACGTCGCCCAGTTGGGGCGCATCAATCAGGAGCTGAAGTCCTACGACACCGATGTGCTGGTGATTGGCGGCGGCAGTGTGGACGCGGCGACGAGGCTGGGGCGTGCACTTAAGCTTCCATTCCCCGTTCTTGCTGACCCAGACCGGGCGGTCTACGGGAGTTTTCGCCTCGACAAGAAGCTGTTCATCCAAAGGTCAGCCACCGTTCTGATCGACAAGAGCGGGACGATTCGCTACATCTTGAGGGCGACGAATCCACGCGCCTCATTCGACAAGAACGAGTTGTTGAAGGCGATCTCTTCTCTATAGACCTGTCAACTCGAGTTACCTGACTCTGGTCGCCTAGGTCCGTTCGGGACCATCATCGAGTGGTATGAACACCGTCGCCAACATGCGTCGCTTGCGACCCGGCTTTGGGTCGAAGGCTACGAAGCGACCCAGGGCTGCGTTGAGCGCGCTGGCCATTTCCGAAATCTCCTCGTCGGTGAGGTTCAGTACGACCTGGCGATAACCCACGCCGTCCTTAAGCAGGTCGATTTCGGGTCGTTCCAGGTACTGCTCAAACTGGGCAATTAGACCGGTGGCAAAGGCCGTGAAATATCCGAGGTGGTCATCCGGTGACGCCTTGGCGAGCTCCTCGGGTGAAAGCGAGGCACCGCCTTCGGCAAGAACATAAGTCCGCTCGACCGCACCGCGAACCCGCCGCTCAGAAGCAACCGCCAGAGCACCCCCTCGATAGAGCCGCTCAATCTGGCGATAGAGGGTCGCCTGGGAAACGTCAGGCAGAACGGCCGCGACCTGCTGCGGCGTCAGGCGGCGTCCCCTGGCAAACGCAAGGATGATGCGCAGCCGAACGGGATGGAGGATCAGGTCAGCCCTCTTCATTCTCAATCATGATACTATTATCGAACATGAGAACGCTTCTGTTACTGAGCTCTCTACCCTTGGCAAGCCAGGTCTCCACAAACCTGCTCTTGATCCTCCTCCCTCTCGTCGTGATCGAGCTCGGATTGGTCGTGTTTTCGCTGGTCGACCTTTTCAGGCCCGAGCGGCGCGTTATCGGAGGCAACAAGCTGGTCTGGGCGCTCATCATCGTGCTCGTCGGCACCATCGGACCCATCGTGTACCTGCTGGCCGGACGGAAGCAGACCTAGGGAATTGGAAGCGGCGATCGTCTGCCACGGCCTCGTCAAGCGCTACGGCAATATCACGGCGCTCGACCATCTCGATCTCGAAGTGCCGGCGGGATCGCTGTTCGGCTTCTTGGGTCCGAACGGCGCCGGCAAAACCACTACCATCCGGCTGCTGACCGGCCTGGCCTGGCCCACCTCCGGTCGGGCAACCGTGGCAGGTATCGATCCTGCCAGCGGTGACATCCAGCTTCGGCAGCGCATCAGCCATCAGGACCAGCAATCGAAGCTGTATGGCTGGATGAAAGGCCGAGAGCTTCTCGAGTTCGTCGGTCGACTCTTCGGCTACCACGGACCTGACCTCAGGTCACGTGTCGATGAAGTGCTGGAAAAGACCGGTCTTGTTGAAGCCGCCGGCCGCCGGGTCGCCGGTTATTCGGGTGGGATGCGCCAAAGGCTAAACCTGGCGCAGGCATTGATGAACCGCCCCCAGGTCCTGTTTCTGGATGAGCCCGCCAGCTCGCTGGATCCGGCCGGCCGGCACGATGTACTCGACCTACTTGCGGCATTGCGCGGCCAGGTCACCGTCTTCATGTCCAGCCACATCCTGGAGGACGTTGAGAAAGTCTGCGACCGGGTCGGCATCATCGATCGGGGACGCCTGGTCGCGGACGCAACGATGGCGGAGCTGCAAGCGAGGTTTGCGGAGCCCGTGTTTGCAATTGAGCTTGAGCCGGGCCAGCCTACGGCGCAGACAGACCTACTCGCAGTCCTAGACCAATCGACCTTGGTCGAAGGCATCGCACGGGATGGACCCGTGCTTCGAGTGGCCGTGCGTGACGCCTCACGGGCTGGACCCGAGATCTTGCGGATCCTCGCCACGAGCGATGTTCACGTCGCCCGTTTCGAGCGGCTCCGGCCAAGTCTGGAGGATGTGTTTCTGCGACTGGTGTCAAGCCAGCAATCACATGGCGCCCACGAATGAGGGGCTATGCCGTTTTGCTACGCAAAGAGGTCACAGAACAGTGGCGAACGCGCCGGCTCCCCGTGGTGGCCGTGATCTTCCTCCTCTTTGGGCTCGCGTCGCCGGTGCTCGCCAAATACACGCCGGACATCGTCAAGCTGGCCGCAAGCTCGATCGACATTCACGTGCCCACGCCAACCATCAAGGACGCGGTCGCTG
>PLYD01000026.1 GCA_003151665.1 Candidatus Dormiibacterota bacterium | reverse complement strand
GAACGCAGGAGCGCAGAAATGTCATTAGCTCAGGGCTGGCGGAGTGGAACCGGTTGACGATGTCGGTCGGGCCCCACTTCTCCTTGGTGAATTTCCGGATGGTCAGGCAGGGTCCCTTCAGGGCGATTGGCGGGATGACCACGTTGACACGGGATCCATCCTTAAGGCGGGCGTCGCAGATGGGTGTCGACTCGTCGACCCTTCGGCCGACCAGGCTGACGATGCGGTCGATCACCTGGCGCATCTGCCGCTCGGATTCGAAAGTGACGGCCGACAGCGCCGGCTCCCCACTCTTCTCGACGTAGATCTGCTTGGGGTGGTTGGCCATGATTTCAGTGATATTCGGGTCGGCCAGCAGTGCTTCGAGCGGGCCGAGCCCAAGAACGTCGTCCAGGACCGAGTCGACAAGGCGCTCCTTGTCGGTCTTGGTCATCGTCATGGCCGTCGTTCGGAAGTACTCGTCCGCGAGCTCGAAGATCTTTTCGCGGACGCCTACCTTGTTGCTCGAGTCGATCTGGTCGGCGAAGCGCTCGATAAGCTTGGCGTGGATCTGAACCTTGGCCGCAGTAAATGCCGGCGGCGCCTCGCCGACCTGAGGCGCCCGGGCCGCCGCAGCGGCCGGCGGCGGGACCGTATCGGTAGGCCGCGCCTTCGGCAGGGCCGACGAGGTGCTGTACGAGGTGGCTCCACCCGGGGCAGTCGCTACTGCAGGTCCGTTACTCGCCGGACCCGATACGGGCGGAGCGCCCGTCTGGTTCTGCTTGACCCTGTCGAGAAGACCCATATTCAGCTGCCGACGAGGACGTTAAAGGGCTGTGAAATGGTACCTGGCTTCCACCTCTGCCTGGCTGACACCCTTCGCTGAGGAGAAGCCGTTCGGGCAGTTCTGAGTGTCAGGACCGGTGGGCGGCGACAACGCGTAGTCTTGGTTCGATTCCAGCGTGTACTTGAGCTGGGTGTTGTTGAGGAACCAGGTGAAAAATTCGGCGTCGCATTGGGTTATCTCAATCGTCAGGCTCGAGGTCAAACCGCCGTTGCTCGGCGTGGTACCACCCACTGTGGCCGCGCCGCTGACCGGCTGGACGTTCGACGTTGCCGGCCCAAGCGCAATCACCCGGATGTTCGTGAACACGGTCTTGCTGACGACCTTCGGCGGCCCGGTCGGCTGAGCCTTGCCGGTCGCAAAGATGTTGCTGCTGGCCGAGGCGATGACAGTGATGTAGTCGCCCCTTGTGATGTTGCCGGCCACGCCCTGCTGCTCACCGGTGGGGATCGTCATGGCGACGTAACCCTTGGCCAGCGGGAGGTATGCGGGACCGGCGCCGGCGGGAACGAGGCCGAGGTCCTTCGCGAGCATGTCCTTGGTGATGATGCCGCCCTTGCTGATCTGGATCTCGGCGATCAGCCCGACCAGGTCATTGGGATTCGAGTAGGTGTTTATAACGTTGGTGGAAACGCCCTTGAGGATGTCGACGTCGTCCTTGGTGATCTGGTGACGCATCGGAATTGGGTTCTTTGCGATCACCACTGTCTGCGTTGAGCCACCAATGCCCCCTCCGCCGCCGAGGCTACCGAGTAGGTAGACGCCGCCTGCGGCGAGCAGGGCCAATAACAAGCCGACGATGATGAAAAGACGACCTCCCCCGGGTCGGGGTCGTGCTGGTGCTGCGGTGGCCAAAACTCTACGTCACCTCCGAATATGTGTTCTCCAAGAGTGCCGACATTGTAGCGATGGGGTCCCTGTATCGCTCTCCCCGAAGCGAGAGAGCCCCTTGCGGGGCTCTCTTTTGAAGGTGCTTTTACGTTTGTTCTCGTTAGCCGAGAGCGGCTACGACGTTCGAGAACACGTTCTTGATCTGGTTGCCCATCGTAAGAAGGATCACGATGACCACGATCGAAACGAGGACGAGGATCAGAGCGTACTCAACCATGCCCTGGCCTTCCTGACGGGTCGTAAGACTGCGGAGCTTCCAGTAAAGACTCAACATTGCATTCACCTCCTTTTTCCAGAAGTACGGACTGTTATCTAGCTAGACGGGCCCTGACCAGGTTTCTTGCGGTCCCGGAGCCGTCCGCGGCGGTGATCCTACAGGGGCGTCCCCGGGGAGGTCAATTCCTTAAGCAAGACCGTCGCCCCGGCGGTGAGCCCGGGGCCCGGCTGATAGATTGACGCCGGAAATGGGGGCCGCTGACGTCGAGGAAGAGGTGCGTTCAGAAGGCCCAATTCCGGCAGCCGAGCCGTCTCGCTTGCGTACCGCTCGCTACTGGCGGGAGCTCATCTTCGGGCGCCTCCTCCCCGCCGCGTTCTTCAGCCTCTTCCTGGTGCGGTACCTGCTCACGTTTTGGGGGAGCCTCCATTCCATCCACCGGCCTTTCGACTACCTGTTCGTGCTCCAGCAGCTCCTGGCATTGGCCTACTTCACGATGCTCGTCGTCCTGTACAGCACCCGGCTGCCCGCGCGCGGCACCGATCACCGGTTCGCCGTGGTCCTGATAGCTTTCACGGGCACCTTCTCCGCGATGGCGGCGAGCTTCCTTCCCGGCGGCGGACGCCACGACTTATTGGTGATTCCGGCGGACATCATTGCGACAGCCGGGCTTGCGTATGCGGTTTGGGGCCTCGCCTACCTGCGCCGCTCGTTCTCCATCGTGCCGGAGGCCCGGCGCCTGGTCACCGGCGGCCCGTACGCGTTCAGCCGGCACCCTGTTTACCTGGGCGAGATCATCACTGCGATCGGTATCAACCTCGCCACCGCCGGCTGGCCGAGCGC
>PLYD01000084.1 GCA_003151665.1 Candidatus Dormiibacterota bacterium | reverse complement strand
GCGCATCCTGGGTGAAAGCCTTGCAATGCGCTACAAAACCATCGACGTCCACGCCGCGAAAAACGATGGTCTTCTCGGAGAAATGCGAAAAGGCTTCTTTCTTGACTGACGTGCCACCAATCGTCTCTGGTCTTCCCCAGTAGTCCCGAAACGCTTCCATCCATTGATCTGGTGGCGTGTCGTTGAGCTTCACCAGCACATGTCCGTGTTCATCGACGTCCAGACCTTCGGCAACAATTGAGGTACTCATGGTGCACGAACTCCTACCGATGGATTCGATCTGAGCGCTCCGAGCGAACGAATCGTCACCAAACCATCGCATGTTCCGCCCTACGGCGAGGCCAGCAATGGCCTTTCCACGGTGAAGCCCCGAGCCGCAGGTCATCTTGACAGTATTTGTTACGTAAGCACTTTAATTAAATGTTATAGTCCTATTGTGCGATATCGGTCGGCCGCATGGATCCTCTCCATGGTTGTTGCATGCAGCTGCTCATCGGGCGCAGTGAGTGGGGCGCCGCTCCAGTCGCCGTACTCCACCGAGAGCCCCGGCGGATCACCTCCAGTGCCGCCGACCTTTGCAAAGTGCACGCTGCCGATTCCGGTCGGCGACGACCTGGCCCTAGTCAGCCTGGGCAACACGTCGGGCATCGCGGTGCGCGACATCGCTGAGATATCGAACGCCGCAACCGTTTGTTCCGCTGATGGTGGCACCTTGTTCCGGTTCGTCGACGCCACCCACATCTCCTACATCGTCACAGGACCCAACGGCCAGGGCGCCCTTTACCTATTCGACCTGCAGAACAACACCACGTCGTTGGTTCGCGCCTGGTCCGCTCAGGCATTCATCAACGAGGTCTACGCATGGAGCCCGGACGGGAAGATCCTCACGTACCTCAGCTCCGACCCAGGCGGGGTGACATGGCACGTTCGCTCAGCCGCGGGCGATGTCGTCTTGAGCCGACTCGGGGCGATCCTGAGCCGGACCGTCGACCCGAATAACGACGACGCAATGGTCGGCTTCTCCGCTGACGGGCTTTACGTATCGCTCGAGGAGACTTTCGGGTCCCAGGGAAGCGCGCCCTTCCAGATAATTCACCTCGCTGACCACCAATTGGCCTACAGCCGAACGAACGGCACGATGGCGACGTGGTCGCGCAGCGGGGCTCGCCTCTTATACCGCACGACTTCGGGAGTAGAGGCGTGGGACCCGACGAACGGAGCGCAGCTACTTGTCCCCGGCCTGAGCTGGATTCATCCATGGCCAAGCGCGGACGGCCTACGAATCGCATACACGACAGTCAACGCCAGTGGCAATCACTTCCCTGGGTACATTCGCCTCGACGACCAACCCGTCGCTGGGATCCAGCTTTCGAAACTGCCCCGCGCTGGCGCGGTGTTCTTGACGTCCACCATCGTCTGGTATGCACAAGAATCCATATGTGGTGTAACTGCACTGTGCGGACCCAGCGGACCAAAGCTGACCGGACTTGCGTATCTCAATAACCTGGTCATCGGGACAGAAAAGGCGACGATTGAAACGGCCTTCTTCGACTCGTGGCCACATTACTCGGGGCAGTAATCGACACGCTAACCGGCACCTACTCCACTTCGCCTTTTACGGGGGCGTCATATCAGCCGAGCAATGCCAACAGATCTTCGTGGGATTCCCCTAGCGAGGTCAGTCGAAACGAGCGTCCGAAGCCAGCCGCGGCTCATACGGCTGGCGCCAAACGTGCTGCTTGAGTCGGCGAGTATTCTTCGGCCGTGCAGGACCTTCGTGGCAAGACCGTGCTCCTCACCGGAGCGTCCACCGGTCTAGGTCCGCACATCGCCCGGAGGCTGCACCAGGCCGGCGCCAAGTTTGTCCTTTCCGCCCGTAACGAGCCGGCTCTGCAGAAGCTCGCCAAAGAGATCGGCGAGTCTCGCGTGGTGGTGGCCGACCTGACGAAGGCCGGCGAGCCCGAGCGCCTCGCCAAGGAGGCCGGTGATGTCGATGTCCTGGTGGCCAACGCAGGAGTCCCGATCAGCGGGCGGCTCGCGGAGCTGGCAGTTGATGAGATCGATCGCGCGATCGCGGTCAACCTGCGGGCCGGGATGATCCTCGCTCACGCCCTGGCTCCCGCGATGGTGAAGCGCAAGGAAGGCCACATCGTGTTCATGTCGTCGATCGCCGGCAAGATCCCGGCCGCCGGGGTCACGGTGTACAACGCGACCAAGTTCGGTATCCGCGGATTTGGGCTTGCGCTTCGTGAGGAGCTGTGGGGCACGGGCGTCGGAGTCTCGGTGGTCTGCCCGACCTTCGTCAGCGAGGCCGGTATGTGGGCGGAGACGGGCCTGAAGGCAGACCCAATGGCAGGAGAGGTATCGCCAAAGAGGGTGGCCGACGCCGTCTGGATCGCAATCGTCAAGAACCGAGGGGAGATCGATGTTATGCCGATCCAGCTCAAGGCCAGCTTGAAAATCATGGGCGTGGCTCCCGGGCTGTTCGCTTCTATCGCGCGGTCCACCGGGGGCACGCAGGCCAATGAGGAGCTGGGGGAGCGGCAGAAGCACAAACGCTAGACTTCAAGCACCATGAGCCGCGCCGAGTTCGTATCAGTACCCTCGCCGGCACGTTCGCGCT
>PLYD01000079.1 GCA_003151665.1 Candidatus Dormiibacterota bacterium | reverse complement strand
GAGGTATTGGGTCAATCTGAAAGAGCAAGGTCGGCTTGCGGAACGAGGTTCGGCCTTGAAGAAGTATTGGTCAATGCCGGGAGTTAAAGAAGAACGTGGCAGGATACAGGCTGTCGTGGCGGCGAGGCCAGAGGTTATAGCGAAGAAAAGTGCTATCGGCGAGGCGCGTTATAGCGATCCTGTCGAACGTCAAAAACAGAGTGTCGCGCTCAAGGCATATTACGCCAGACAAGCCTTGAGTGAGCAGTCTCCGCCGGAGTTGACAGCGCTTGAGGTCCCATAGTCGAGTTGTGCTATACCGATTACCCAAACTCGTTTTCATCTCCCGTGTCTCATCGGGTCAGTCTTGACCCCACCGGTGTTATTGCTCTCTCTCTCTCCGAGGACGATACAACGAGTGATTGCCGGTCACCATGTCTTGTCAAACGTCGAGTCGGAGGAGAAGGCAATGACTGGTAGCCTGAGCAGCGGTTGGATGGTTCAGGGTCAGAAAACTACAAGTATTGCTAGTTTCCCCTCTTTTGGGCCGTATCGGCGATAATAGGAACATGAGCAGCACGTTACGCCACGATATTCGCAATCTGGCGATCATCGCCCACGTTGATCACGGCAAGACGACGCTAGTGGACGCCCTGCTCAAACAGAGCCACACTTTTAGGGAAAACCAGGAAGTGGGGACGCTGATTATGGACTCCAACGACCAGGAGCGCGAGCGGGGNNAACATCATCGACACGCCCGGGCACGCCGACTTTGGCGGCGAGGTGGAGCGGGTGTTGAACATGGCCGAGGGCTGCTTGTTACTGATAGACGCGGTGGAGGGGCCGATGCCACAGACAAGATTCGTGCTCCGCAAGGCGTTTGAGGCAGGTCTTAAGGTCATCCTCGTTGTGAACAAACTGGACCGGCAAAACGCCGATGTGGTCAAAGCACTACATCTGGCCGAAGAACTCTTTTTGGAGCTGGCGCATGACGACGCGCAACTGGATATCCCGGTGGTTTATGCGATTGGTCGCGAAGGCCGGGCGGGCCTGAAGCCGGACGCTCTGGCCGAAGACATGGCACCGTTGTTTGAAGCCATCTTGGAGCACATCCCATGCCCGGTGGCCGAGGAAGGCAACTTCCAGATGCTGGTCGCCAACCGGGCCTACGACGACTACACGGGAACGATCTCCATCGGCCGCATCACGCGCGGCAGCGTGGCCCCCGGCGACACGCTGGCCGTGCTGGGCGCAAGCGGAGAAGCGCGCCGGGCCAAGGTGGTGCAGGTGCTGGTGTATCGCGGCCTGGATCGGATTGCCGTACCGAGCGCCAGCGCAGGCGACATCGTGATGCTGACTGGTCTCGACGAAGTGGCCATCGGTGACACTCTGGCCGACCCTGAGGCTCCGGACGCTCTGCCCCGGATCGCCATCGACGAGCCGACCGTGCGCATGACGTTCGGCGTCAACACCTCGCCGTTCACCGGCCGCGAAGGCAAGTTCTCGACCTCGCGCCAGCTGCGGGCTCGACTGTACAAAGAGCTCGACACCAACCTCGGCCTTCACGTCGAGGACACGGCCGAGGTCGAGGGTTTCACGGTCAGCGGACGCGGCGAGCTGCACCTCGCGGTGCTCATCGAGACGATGCGCCGCGAGGGCTACGAGTTCGAGGTCTCTCGACCGGAAGCAATCATCAAGAGGATCAACGGCCAGCGCATGGAACCCGTCGAGCACCTCACGGTGGACGTGCGCGAGGAAAACCTCGGCGCCGTGACGGAAGCGCTGGGCAGGCGCCGCGGGGAGATGCTCGAGATCACGTACGACAAGAAGGGAGGCGTGCGGCTCGAGTACCTCATCCCGACCCGTGGCCTGATCGGTTTCCGCAACACGTTTCTCACGCTGACCGCCGGAACCGGATTGATGGGCTCGATCGGCATGGGTTACCGGCCGTTCCTCGGAGACTTCCGCGAGCAGCGCAATGGCGCCCTGACCGCGTCGTCCGCCGGCAAGTCGCTGGCCTTCGGGCTGGCCGGCGCCCAGGAGCGGGGTACGACGTTCATCGAGGCGGGTGAGGAGGTCTACGAGGGCATGATCGTCGGCATTCAGAAGCGGCCGGGAGACATCCGGGTCAACGTCTGCCGCGAGAAGAAGCAGTCGAACATCCGCTCGTCCACCTCGGACATCTCCGTGAGGCTGACCCCGGCCTCGAGATTGAGCCTGGAGCAGTCCCTGGACTTCCTCGGGGACGATGAGCTGCTCGAGGTCACGCCAAAGCACCTGCGGCTCCGGAAGCGGCACCTCACGGAGGTCGACCAGTCCCGCGCCCGGAGGCTGACCGAGACCTCCTCGATTAGAAGCTGACCGTCTTGTCTAGGCAAAGCGTCGCCGTCAGGCCGGATTTACTCCGGCCGTCACCTAGCATTCCCGCTGCTAGGCTCAGCCAGGCGTCGCCGCCAACAGGAGGGGGTCCCGCGGGGGAGGACTTACGTCCTCACCCGCGCCGTACCGAGGTCGACCAGTCTCGCGCCCGGAGGCTGACCGAGACCTCCTCGATTAGAAGCTGACGGTCTGGGGTATACTGTCAACAGTTCGCACAGTGCGGACGCTCACGCAGGTCGCCAGTTTCTCGAACGGGCCTCGTAGTTGAGTTGGCCCAAGTTCGAGAGATAGGAGATGGAAATGCCTACAGGCACCATCAAGAAACTGGTCGCGGACCGTGGCTTCGGATTTATCGCAGCCGAAGACGGTAAGGAATTCTTCTTCCACAGGAGTGGCACCGAAGGTGACTTCGACAGCCTCCAGGGTGGCGAGAAGGTTTCCTTCGAGATCGAGGCGAGCCCCAAGGGGCCACGCGCGAAGAGCGTTCGTACCCTCTAAGGGTTAAACGACCAATTAAGCCCCGGGCCTCACGGCCCGGGGTTTTTTATTTGTTGGGCGGGATTTCAAAGGCGCTAGCGTGGCCGGGTTGGCCGGGGTTCCCCCGGCCATGTCTTTGTTCCCCCTGGGGTCCCCGCGACGCAGTCGCGGGAGGCAGCCCTGCGGCGGAGCCGCACGCGCGATGAGGGGAACCGACTGGTTCCCTCATAAGTCGGGTCGAAGACCCGCCGACTAGTCCTTCAAGCGCTTGAGGAGGCGTGGGATGTTGAGCTTGGGCTGGGGGTACTGCGGATCCATGTCCCCGAGGGTTTCCCTGATGATCTTGGCGACTGCAAAGTTGCGGTAGTCCTTGTCGTTCGCCGGGATGACGTACCACGGCGCCCACTTGGTCGAGCACTTGGTGATGGCGATGCCGTAGGCACTCATGTAGTCGTCCCAGTATCTGCGCTCGTCGACGTCGCTCTCGTGAAACTTCCAGTGCTTGTTGGGATCGTGCAATCGGTCGAGCAACCTGAGGCGCTGCTCGTCGTACGAGATGTGGAGGCAGAACTTGATGATCGTCGTGCCGCTCTTCACGACTTCCTTCTCGAACTCGTTTATCTGCTGATAGCGCCGCTCGATCACCTTTGGGTCAGCGAGCCCGTGAACGCGCGCGATGAGGACATCTTCGTAATGGGAGCGATTGAAGATCCCGACGACGCCCGCCTCCGGCAGGCTGCGCCGTATTCGCCAGAGGAACCCGTGGCGCCTTTCCTCGGGTGTCGGTTGTTTGAACGATGTGATGTGGACGCCCTGCGGGTTGAGGTCGCCAATCACGTGCGTGATGGCTCCGTCCTTGCCACCTGTGTCCATCGCCTGCAGGACCACCAGGACCGATCGCTTGTTTTCGGCGAACAGGCGCTCCTGGAGGCCGAACAGCCTGCCGTGCGCCTCCTCCATCTCCTTCCGCGCCTGCTTTGGCTTCTTGACACCAGGCGTCGAGTCAGGGTCGATATCGACCATCCGGAAACGCCCGTCGAGCAGCTCGGCGCGGAGGAGATCCCGAATGTCTTTGGTTTTGTCTTTGGCCACCCGGCCAAAGTCTAGTCGAGGCTAAGTCAGCTCAGCGGCCACCACGTCGACGACCACTGTGCGATCGCCTCGCAAAACGGTCAGGGGCAGCTTCGAGCCGATGCGCGCTTCCACCATCAGCCGCTGAAGGTCGCCCGCCTTCGCCACGGCTGCCTCGCCGACAGACACGATGACGTCTCCGCCCTGCAGCCTTGCTGCCGCTGCCGGGCTGCCGCTGACGACCTCCTGCACCTCGACGCCGGCCTGGCGCCCGAGCCGCTGCGCCGCCGCCGGTGCAAGCGCGCGTGTGCCGCCCGCGATGCCGAGGTAGGCGCGGCGCACCCGCCCGTGTCGCATCAGCGCCGCGAGGATCGCCTGGGTGGTGGCGTTGATCGGTACCGCAAGTCCGAGCCCCATGCCGGCGACTGCCGTGTTGACGCCGATCAGGCGCGCTTTCCAGTCAGCGAGGGCGCCGCCGGAGTTGCCCGGGTTGAGCGCGGCATCGGTCTGGATGACGTCCTCGACAAAGCGACGGTGCCCGTTGCCATCGGCGGTCGCCAGCGAGCGGCCTAACCCGCTGACAACCCCCGAGGTGACGGACCCCGAAAAGCCCATGGGATTCCCGATCGCAACCACCAACTGCCCGACCCGCAGGGTGTCGGCGTCCCCGATGTGAATGGGCTCGAGCACAGCTGACCGAGCGCGTGCGACCGCGAGGTCAGACAGCGGGTCGGCTCCGACCACGTCGAGCTCGTACTCGGTGCCGTCTATGAAGGAAGCGCTGGCGGTGCCGGCCTGGGCGACGACGTGGGCTGAGGTGACCAGGTACCCGTCGGGGGTAATGACGACTCCAGAGCCGGCGCCCCCATCTCGCGGGCTGCCGGCCCGGCGCACGCGAAGGCTTGCGACCGAGGGCAGGACGCGTTCCGCCACTGTGCTGACAATCTGCGAGTAGGCGTCCAGCGCTTCTCGCTCGGTTGGTGCGACAGCGACTCCGTCCGTCATGGTGTTACAAGATTACGACGTAACAGACCGCAAAATGCAAGGGGGCTTTTTAGCCGGCGCTCAAACCCCCGGCTTGCGGCCTGAGCTCGAGGACCCGCCGCCTCAGCTCGTACTCTGCTTCGAGGGGCGTGTCGATCTCCTGGCGCTCCCGATGCCACCGTTCCATGGCCAGGTCGAGCTGCGCCGTCTGAAGCGTCGACATCGCGAAGTACGCCCTCAGGCCACGGCGACTCAAGGCTTGCATGCGCTGG
>PLYD01000143.1 GCA_003151665.1 Candidatus Dormiibacterota bacterium | reverse complement strand
TAGAACACGTCGCCCGGATACGCCTCGCGGCCCGGCGGGCGGCGCAGGTTGAGCGACAGCTCGCGGTACGCCCACGCCTGCTTGGTGAGGTCGTCGTAGCAGCAAAGGGCTTCCTTGCCCTGCTCCATGAAGTACTCGCCCATCGCGCAGCCGGCATAAGGGGCGATGAAGTTCAGCGAAGCGGCATCGGAAGCCGTGGCGGCGACGATGATCGTGAAATCCATCGCGCCGTTCTCCTCGAGCGTCGCGGTCGCCCGCGCGATCGAGGCTGCGTTCTGTCCGATCGCGACGTATACGCAGATCAGGTCCTTGCCCTTCTGGTTGATGATCGTGTCGAGAAGAACGGTGGTCTTTCCCGTGAAGCGGTCGCCGATGATCAGCTCGCGCTGACCGCGCCCGATCGGGATCATCGCGTCGATCGCCTTGATGCCGGTCTGCACGGGGCTATCCACCCGCTTGCGGGTGATGACGCCTGGGGCGATCCTCTCGATCGGCATGGTCTTGGTGGTCTTGATCGGCCCCTTGCCGTCAAGCGGCTGGCCGAGCGGGTTGACCACGCGGCCGATCAGCTCCTCTCCTACCGGCACCTCGAGCAGGCGGCCGGTCGTGCGTACCTCGTCCCCCTCGTGAAGGTGGCCGTAATCGCCGAGGATGACGGCGCGCACCTGGTCTTCCTCGAGGTTCAGCGCAAGGCCATAGGTCTCGTGAGGAAACTCCAAGAGCTCGCCGGCCATCGCGTTCTGGAGGCCGTAGATCTGGGCGATGCCGTCGCTCGTGGCCACGATCCGTCCGACATCGGTCGCGACCAGGCTGGCGTCGAAATCCTTCAGCCGTTCCCTGATGACCTCTGAGATCTCTTTGGTGCTGATACCCAATTGGTTCTTCCCCCTAGGATGCGTCCGCCAGGCGGCGGCGCAGCTGCTGCAATTTGGTGGCGACGCTCGCGTCGATCAGGTGGTCGCCGTACTGGAGCGTGAGGCCCCCCAGGATTTTCTTGTCGACCACCACGCTCATGTGGACCTCTTTGCCCAATCGCTCGGAGAGTTGCTTCGCCACCTTGTCTCGCTCGGCGTGATCAAGCTCCACAGCCGTCGTGACGATGGCGCGAACGCGCCCCGCAGCGGCATCGGCGAGTGTCTCGAACTCCTCGGCGATGCCGGCGACCTGCTTCACGCGGCTCGACTCGATCAGAAGCCGCGCCAGGTTGGTCGCTTCCGGATCCAGCACGTGCGGCGCGGCGGAGATCAGCTCCATGCGACGGCTGACCGGAATCGTCGGGTTGGTCAGCACTGCGGCCACCGCCGGGTCGGACAGCAGATCGCGGACCGTGGCCAGGCGGCCGCCCCACTCCTCGACCTGACCCTCCTCGGTGGCAAGCTCGAACACTGCACGCGCGTATCGCTTAGCGGCTGCCGTCGCCACTGGCCACCTCGGCTATCGCCCGTTCGATGAGCTGCTTGTGCTTTCCCTCGTCGAGGGTTTCGCCGATGACTTTCTCGGTGGCGGCCACGACGAGGCTGGCGACCTCATTGCGTACCGACTGAATTGCCCGTTCCCGCTCGGCCTCGATCTCCTTGCGAGCGGTCTCCGCGAGGCGCTTGGCCTCGTCCTCCGCCTTCTGCTTGAGCTCCTGCCGAAGCTGCTCCCCGGACTTGGTAGCGGCCTCGATCACCGACTGAGCCGTCTTGCGCGCCTCGGCGAGCTTCGCTTCGGCCTCCTTGAGCTCGGCTTCCGCCGCTGCCCGCGACTTCTCTGCCTCGGCGAGCTGTTGCGCGATCAGGCGCTGCCGCGCTTCGGCTAGCTCAACGATCCTGGGATAAACCCATCGCGCGAGTACCGCCATCATCACCAGGAACGTGATCAGCTCGACGATCACGGTGCCATTGATCGCGATGACTCCGGCATCCGCCGCAAGAAACAGCATCAGTCGATTTCTCCCCCGGTGTTACTTGACGTTGGAAAGGAAGACGAAGCCGAAGGCCAGGTTGATGAAGTACATCGCCTCGACGAGGCCGACGATCGTGAAGAGCCAGGGGATCATCCTTCCCTGCGCTTCCGGTTGTCGCGCGACGCCGCTGATGAAGGCGTTGCCGGCGAGGCCGTCACCGACGGCAGCACCGATGGCGCCCAACCCGAGGGCCAGGCCGAATGCGATGAGTGCCCCTGCGAGCTCAATACCGTGGTCTGTCATGAGTTCCTCCTAATGATGTTCGTGTTCGAGACCCTCACGGGCCGCGCCGAAATAGATGACCGTCAGCAGCATGAAGATGAACGCCTGGATGAAACCGATGAAGATGACGTCGAACGCCTTCCAGATGATGAGCAGAATCGACCCGATGATGGTTCCGCCGACCGTGCCCACGACTGGTAGCTGAAGGCTCGCGAAACCTGCGATCAGCCCGATCATGACAGCCCCGGCGAAGATGTTGCCGAAAAGTCGCAGGGCGAGAGTGACTGGCTTCACGGCCTCTTCGAGAATGTTCAGCGGGATGAACACGATTCGGGCCGGCAGAGGCAGCTCGAAGGGCTTCGTGAAACGCTTCAGATAGCCGCCGATGCCCAGTACGCGGATGCTGTACCACTGCACCACGATGATCACGATGAGGCCCATCGCCAGGGTCTGGTTGAGGTCGGCGTTGGCGCCATGCAGGATCGGGAATATGGCGAGCGGGAAGATTTCGATCCAGTTGCCGATCAGTATGTAAAGGAAGAGGGTCATCGCCAGCGGGATGATGAAGAGCGCGTCGTCCGAGACGTTGGTCCTGACCAGGCTGCGCAGCTGGTCGTAGCCCCATTCGAATATCGCCTGGACCTTGCCAGGACTTCCCTCCTGGAGCTTTGAGCGCACCCAGAACCCGATCGCAATGGTCAAGATGACCGCGATCAGAGACGAGATCACGCTGTCGTAGTTGATCGTGCAGAGCGTTCCGCATCCAAGATCGATGGTCGGATGCGTGCCGGGCGCGGCCTCCGCGAAGATCATGCCCGCAGCCCCTGCCTCACGCCGGCGCCGACCATGACGAGCTGCGCGCCCGCGACCCCGATCATCACGGGCCACGCGGCGATCCCAAAGACGACCGCGAGGAGCAGACCGAGAATGCTCAACGTGGCAAGCCGGAGCATGCTCGCAGCCAGAAACGGCGTGGCGCGGCCGAGCAGCGTCTGGATTGCATAGCCATTGGCCGATCCAAGGAGCAGGCCAGCGGCAACGCCGATGCCGACGGCCAGCTGACCGAAAAGGGCCGCGATGGTGGTGACAACAAGGGCGAGGATCGCCGAGGCGACGACCGAGTCCCGAAGCATCCTACCGACCCTCACTTCGACAGCTCCCTCACCTTCAGCCAGATGGCGATTCCGCCTAGAACAAGGCCCACGAACAATCCAATCAGAACAAACACGGGCGCCGTATGGAATGCGTTGTCGAGAAGTACGCCCCCGATCAGTGGCAGCAGGACCGCGCCCGCCAGATACAACCCGATTCCGGCCAGGTCAGACCCCGTTGGTGGATTCGAGGGGGGCGGCATGCCCGGCCGAATTCTAACCGAGCAGGGTGCGGAGGTAAGGCACGCGCACCCGCCAACCGGTCTTCTGAAGCAGGTCCGCCGCGACGGTTGAAGCAAGCGCCAGCGAAGTCGCAACGACGACGGCGAGGATGCGGCCGTGCCCGAAAAGTGTCAGGCCGACGGCGCCCAGCAGCGCGCTTGCCGCGTAGAAGACGTAACAGGTCTGGCGCGGGTCCAGCCCAAACCTCTGGAGCCGATGGTGGAGGTGGCTGAGGTCGGGCAGGGCGACCGAGGTGCCCTGGCGGCGGCGCCGGACGATCGCCCACGCCGTGTCGCCGATCGGCAGCGCCAGGGCGAGGACCGGGACCACCAGCGCGAACGCGACGGCGACCCTGGCAACTCCAACAATGGACACGAGGGCCAACGCGGCGCCGAGAAAGTGCGCTCCCGAGTCGCCCATGAAGATGCGGGCAGGATGGAAGTTGAAGATCAGAAAGCCTGCGCACGTTCCCGCGAGGGCTGCCGCCAATTGCACGTATGCGACCTGCCTGCCGGCCGCGGCCAGCAGCAGGGTGACGGCCACGATGAAGACCACCCCGGCGGCAAGACCATCGACCCCGTCCAGCAGGTTGACTGTGTTCTGCATGCCGAGCAGCCAGAAGAGCGTGATCGGTATGGCCAGCCATCCGAGCTGCAAGAGCTGCTCGCCTGGCAGGCCGAAAGACGCGATCTTGAAGCCGAAAACCACAATCGCGACGAGCGCGACGACCAGCTGCAGGCCGAGCTTGATCGCGGCTCGCACCTGCCACCGATCGTCGGCCAGCAAGAGGACCAGTGCCAGCGCCGAGACCACGAGGACGCCGAGCGTGTCCTTGTAGTGCGGCAGAAAAAGGACCAGCGCGGCGGCGAAGCCCAGGTACATCGCGACGCCACCAAGCAAGGGCGTTGGCTTTGGGTGGTCATGCCGGCCGCCCGGCTGGGCGATCATCCCGGTACGCCGCGACAGCCAGATCATCAGCGGCACCGCAAGGGCGCACACGACGAAGGCGACGATCAGCGGTAACAAAGCGGGTCCCAGCCGCTCCCGCAGGTTGTAGAGAGCGTTGCCGCCGAAGAAGTCGCTCATCGACTCAGCTCAGTCGAAGGCGTACGGAAGGGGGAACCTGCGGCACAGGTCCAGGGCCCTTTCGTGCACCGAATCCAGCACTGCGCGGTCGTCGATTCTCTCGACCAGGTCCGCGATGCAATCGGCGATCTCGACCATCTCCGCCTCGCGCATGCCGCGAGTCGTCACCAAGGGAGTGCCGACGCGCACACCACTGGGATTGAACTTCGAAGCCTCATCGAAGGGAATCGAGTTGCGGTTGAGGGTGATGCCAACCGTGTCGGCCACGTCCTGTACCTGCTTGCCGGTCCTCTTGTACGCACGAAGGTCGACCAGCATCAGGTGGTTGTCGGTGCCGCCGCTCACCAGGCGCAGGTCGCGCTCCATCAACCGCTTCGCGAGCGCTTTCGCGTTCACCACAACCTGCCGCGCGTAGTCCTTGAACTCTGGCTTGAGGGCCTCTCCGAAGCACACTGCCTTCGCCGCGATCGCATGCATGAGCGGGCCGCCCTGGATCCCGGGAAACACTGCCGAGTCGATCGCCTTCTGATGCTCATTGCGGCAGAGGATGATGGCGCCCCACGCGCCCCGCAAAGTCTTCTGGGTGGTGGTCGTCACGATGGCCGCATGCGGGATGGGCGATGGGTACTGGCCGCCCGCGACGAGGCCCGCGACGTGCGCCATGTCGACGATGAAGGTCGCGCCTACCGAGTCTGCAATCTGACGCATGCGGGCCCAATCGACGACGCGCGAGTAGGCCGAAAAGCCGCCGATCAGCATCTTGGGCCTGACCTGTTCGGCCAGCTTTTCCATGGCGTCGTAATCGATCAGCTCGGTCTCGCGGTTGACCCCGTACGAGTGGATCTCGTAAAGCTTGCCGCTGAAGTTCGCCGGGCTGCCGTGCGTGAGGTGTCCGCCGGCTGAGAGGTCCATGCCCATCACCCTGTCCCCCGGCTGGCACACCGCCATGTAGACGGCCATGTTCGCTTGCGAACCTGCGTGGGGCTGGACATTCACGTACTCGGCCCCAAACAGCTCCTTCGCGCGCTCGACCGCCAGCGACTCGATCTTGTCGATGACCTCGCCGGTCCCGCCGTAGTAGCGCCGCCCGGGGTAACCCTCGGCGTACTTGTTGGTCAGCAGGGTGCCGAGGGCTTCGAGGATCGCGGGGCTCGTGAGGTTCTCGGACGCGATCAGCTCGAGGGTTTCGGACTGTCGCTTGTACTCCTTGCGGATGAGGTTGGCGATGTCCGGATCAACTCGATCGAGGGCCCGAAAAGACATCGTTGTTATTGGGGCAGCCATCAGCTGAATGCTAGCTCCGTCAGCCGGCGTGAGACGGGGGCGGACCCAGCAGCTCAGGTTTCGAGATCGCGCCTTCGCGCAGCACATGGGCCTCAGGGCCCGTCAAGTCGAGCACCGTCGACGCCGTCCCCCCTGGGGCCGTCCCCCCATCGAGCACTGCGGCGACGCCAGGCAGCGCGCCGGCCTCTGCTGCCGTCATCGCCGGGTCCTTGCCGTGCAGGTTTGCGCTGGTGGTCAGCAGCGGTCCGGCCGCGCGCAGCAGGTCGAGAGCGACCTTGTGCTTCGGGATTCGCACGCCAAGCGTGCCGCCGCCTTTGGCGTGAAGGATGAGCGTCAGCGGCCCCGGCCACCAGCGCCTGATGATCGCCTCAGTGCGCGAGTCGATGTGCACCCAGCCCTCCAGCTGCGACTCCGCGGCGACCATGAGGATCAGGGGCAGACCAGCCGGCCGGCCCTTGATCCTGTAGACGCGCTTGGTCGCGACCTCGTCATCGGCAGCGGCGCCGAGGCCGTACACAGTGTCGGTGGGAAACGCCACCACCCCGCCGCCGCGGATCAGCTGCGCGGCACGGGTCAGCCCGGACCGCGTCGGCTTCAGGACCACGCTTCAACCACCCGCTCGTGTCCGGCCAGGTCCTGGTGCACGCGCCGTCCGGCGAAGTTGCGGTCTGCCACCTCGAGCACCGATGGCAGGATCGATGGGTCCACCTCGAGCAGCACGCGTCCGCCCGGATTGAGCCGAGCGGGCGCCTCCTCCAGGAGCCTGATGACAAGTCCGGCGCCGCCTTCTTCGGCATACAGCGCGACGCTGGGTTGCGCCATCACCGCCGCTGGCAGAAGCACGCCGGCCGCCAGGTAAGGAAGGTTGGCGCAAACCAGGTCGAACGTTCCCGGCAGCGGATGCATAAGATCGCCGCAGGCGAGGTGCACGCGCGGCTCCACTGCGTTCTTGATCACGTTGCGGGCCGCCACCTCAAGCGCCTCGCTGCTGATGTCGCTCGCCCACACCTCGACGTCTGGCGAGTAGTGCGCGGTGGCGATAGCAATGCAGCCGCTCCCTGTGCCCACATCAGCAACCCGCAGCGGCCGCCCCGCTTCGCGCGCCCGCGCCACCACCAGCTGCACCAGCAGCTCGGTGTCGGGGTTGGGCACCAGCACTGCCGGCGTCACCTCGAAGTCGAGAGTCATGAATTCCTTGTGGCCGACCACATATGCGACAGGCTCTCCATGCGCGCGGCGCGCGACCTGCGCGCGAAAGATGCTGAGCTCTGGTTCAGACAGGGCGCGGTCGAACTGAAGATAAAGGTCGAGCCGCCGCAGCCCGAGCGCCCCGGCCAGCATCACCTCTGCATCGAGCCTCGCCGAATCCGACCCGTGCTTGCCAAGATGCTCCGAGGCCAGCTTGAGAACCTCGAGGACTGTCAACTGTCAGGTCGACGAGCCGTTGAGACCTGCCGCCCGGTCGGCGTTGATCAAGGCTTCGACGAGCTCATCAAGGTCACCCGCCATCACCTGGTCCAGCCTGTGCAGGTCGAGGTTGATGCGATGGTCGGTCACGCGGTTCGCCTTGAAGTTATAGGTGCGGATCTTCTCCGACCTGTTCCCTCCCCCGATCATGCTGCGGCGCTGTGCGCCGAGTGTGGCCTGCTGCTCGGCCAGCTTCATCTCGTAAAGCCTGGCGCGCAGCACGCGCATCGCCTTTTCCTTGTTCTGCAGCTGCGACTTCTCGTCCTGGATGCTCACCACCAAACCCGTCGGCTTGTGGGTGAGCCGGATCGCCGAATAGGTCGTGTTGACGCTCTGACCGCCAGGTCCCTGCGAGGTCGAGGTTTTGATCTCCAGGTCCTCCGGCTTCAGCTCCACCTCGACGGGGTCTGCCTCGGGCATGACCGAGACCGTAGCCGCGGAGGTGTGGATGCGCCCCTGCGCCTCGGTCTTCGGCACACGCTGCACCCTATGAACGCCACCCTCGTACTTCAGCTGCGAGTAGGCGCCGTGACCATGCACCTCGAACACGATCTTGTCGTAGCCGCCCTTCTCGCTGTGGGAGACGTCGACCACCTCGACCTTCCAACCCTTGCGCTCCGCCCACCTCGAGTACATGCGGAAAAGATCGGCCGCGAAAAGCGCCGCCTCTTCCCCACCTTCAGCGCCCTGGATCTCCACGACCACGTCCCTGTCGTCGTTGGGATCCTTGGGGAGCAGCAGAACCTTTAGCTGCTCGTCGAGCTCACCGACTTCGGCGGCGGCACGGCGCTCCTCCGCGCGCAGGTACTCCTGCATTTCCAAATCTGCGCCCTGCGCGCGCCCGGCCGAGTCCTTCTCGTGCTTCAGCATCTCGCGCGCCGACTCGAGCTCGTGGCGGGCACGCTTGTACGCCTCGTACTTGTCGACTGTCTCTCGCAGCGTGCGCTGCTCGCGCGCCAGCTTGGTCAGCTGGGCGTGGTCGCTGGCGACCTCGGGGCGCGCCATCTCAGCCTCGATCTCATGGTACCGGCGGGCAATGGCCTCTAACCGGTCGATCAAGCTGCGGCTCCGGCCGTTTCCTCCTCACCCTGGCGGGCACTGTTGAAAGCGGTGATGGCGACCTCGAGCATGTCATCGGTGGGTTCGCGCGTGGTGAACTTCTGCGTCCCCAACACCGGCAGCAGCAGCACGCGTACCGCCGGGTTGTACCGGTGGCGCGCCATGAAACGGATCAGTTCGAAGCCGATGCCGGCGATGAGCGGGAGGGCGATCACACGGCTAGCCACCAACCAGAACCAGTTGGGGTGAAAGACCGCGACCACGCTGAAGACGACAACGCTGACGACCAGCACCACCAGCAAGAAGCCGGTCCCACACCGCGGGTGCAGCAGGCTCGCCCGGCGGACCGAGGAGACCTCCAGCGGCCAGCCCGATTCGAACGCGTTGATCGTCTTGTGCTCCGCGCCGTGGTACTGGAACACGCGACGCACGTCGGGCAGCAGCGCGATCGCCGACAGGTACGCGAGCACGAGCCCGACGCGAATCACGCCTTCGACCAGGACGAAGAGGAAGCTACCGCTCCGATGTACCGCGAGCCCCGCGAGCAACAGGGGCAGGCCAAAGAACAGGCCCAGGCCGAAGATGGCCGCGAATGCGATCGAGCCGGTGATCTCCCTCTTGCCGATCGTGATCTCGTTGCCGCCGGCGTTGATGTTCGCGGACCAGATGAGCGTCTTCATGCCCAAGTGCAGCTGCTCGCCAATCAGAGCGAGGCCGCGCAGAATCGGCAGCTTCCACATCGGGTTGACGTAGATGGCGGCCTTGAGCTCGCCGCGGTCGACGACGATCTCCTTCGTCTTGGGCAGGCGCACCGCTACCGCGTAATGGCGCTTGCCGCGCATCATCACGCCTTCGATGACGGCCTGGCCGCCATAGAAAAACTGGTCTTTCTTTGGTGCGCTCACCGGACTTGCCGGGGAGCTCGCCTCAACCGCGATCTCTCCCGGGAGCGGCATCTAGTTGGAGCGGCTTTTTGCCGCCCGCTTGCGGAACCGTTCGACCTGACCGCCGGTGTCCACGATCCTCTGCGTGCCCGTGAAGAACGGGTGGCAGACGGAGCAGATCTCGGTCTTGAGCTCTTTGCGCGTCGAACCGGTCGTGAACGTGTTGCCGCACACGCACGTGACGAGCGCGTCTTCGTAAAAGGCGGGATGAATCTGTGCTTTCAAGGTCTTATCTCCAGGTCAGTGTGTGAGTTTACCGAAGGAACGGGGTGAGCATCTGCTCAGCCTGTAAGAAGAAGAAGGCTAGGTAGGCGACGAGGCCCAGCCAGGCCAGACCCATCGCGATGCGCGGGGCCGCGGGACCTGACGTCAGGTAGGCGTCCAGGGCCTTGTTGCGGAACCGCTGCCACACCATCGGGACGCCGAGGATCAGGATGATGATCACCAGCGGGCTGATACTCCCCGTGATCCACAGGAAAGCAAGGAAGGCCACACCGGCGACCTGCACCCATTTGGACGTCGGGGCCAGGATCCAGCCGCCGTCCAGCATCCCGAACGGGATCATGTTGAAGAGATTGATCAGGAAGCCGTAGTACGCCCACGTCAGCAGGACGACCCAGTGAGTCTCCCCGTAGAAGATGAGGGCCACCGTCGCCCCGACGGTTCCGGCGATCGGGCCGGCGATCCCGATCTGCGCCTGCCGCATCGGGCTCTGGGCGTGCGACCGCTGGAAGATGGCGGCGCCCAGGAAGGGGATGAAGATCGGCGCTGTCGCAGCCATGCCCTGGCGGCGGATCTCGATGACGTGCCCCATCTCGTGCACGAAGATCATCAACACGAGGCCAACAGCGAACCAAGGGCCGCCCAGGAAGGAGTAAGCAACGACGCTCACCAGTGCCGTGCCTGCCGTCAGCAGAAACGGGATCTTGACCAGGATCAGGAACGCATACTTGCCGTAGGCAAGCGCAGCCACGAGCAGCGCCCCCAGGCCACCAAGCAGCCCACGGTTGCGCTTGGCCGTCGGGGCCGGCGACGAATGGTAGGGCGACTCCGGTGGGATGTCAGACGTGACCGGATACATCGGAGGGGGAGGCGGTTGAGAGTCCCCTCCCTGAGGGGGAAACGGGTTCCGTTCGTCCATGGTCTCTACTTGTGATACCCCCGAAATGGGGCCGCTAATCCCGGTAGGTGAAGTAAGCGAGCTCACGACCGGCCGGGCTGGTGACGATCACCGACACCGTGCAGGCCGCGGCGGCGCAGGGCTGGGGAAGCACCTCGAAAGAGCCAGAGCCGCTGGGCGCCCGGGTCACGGTGGCGCCGGTGATCTGGCCGACGCTCAGGGGGGCGACGTATCCCCGGGCCCTCGTAATGCCCACGCACACGCCCTGGCCGGGCAGCAGGCGCACAGCGGCCCCCGGCACCCTGAGCGCGAACGTCCTCACGATCAGGTCCACGCGGCCGTTATCGCTCTCGGTGACGAGAAGGTTCTGGGCGCCGTCGAAGTCGAGCCCCTGGGGATTGCGAAGCCCTGCGGCGACGTTCCCACCGGTCGTCACGTCCCTGAGGATGCCCAGGCCAGGCAGGGTGACAAGCACGTGGCCCCGCGAGTCGCGCCCGACGTCGTCGACGCCTGATAGGTTGCGGGCAACCGTCGTCACACCGCCGCCAGTCTTCAGCGCGTATACGGCGCTCGCGTTCTCGTCGGCGATCAGCCACGGGGCGGTGCCGGCCCAGACGCCGGCGGGCCGGCTGAACCCGCTCCACCGGCCCGCGACGTGCCCCGACGGGTCGACCAGAAGGACGATTCCGTGCGGGCTGTCTGGAACCACGAGCTGACTTCCGGTGCTCGCGATGCCGTCCAGGTTCAGGCCGTTGGGATCCGGCTGGAGCTGAAGGACCGTGCGGACGCCACCGCTCGTCAGCGCGTCGACGCGGTTGTGGAGCTGGTCTGCGACGTACATCGTCGAGTCGATCTTGGCGATACCCTCCACCTCGCCGATCACCTGCGGGAGTCGCGTGAGCCGGGCCGCCCCGCCCACGACAGCGATGCGGCCATTGCCGTGCTCGCCAACCATGACCGTGCCATCGGCGGCCATGTAAAGGAGGTCATCCGGTCCGTTCAGGCCGGAGGCCAAGACGAGTACCGGGTAGGTCGACGTGACACCGCCGGCGCGGCGGGCCGGAGCCGCATTGACGCAGGGCGGTGGCGGGGTCGCCTGGGGCGAGGGCGAAGGGCTTGACGAGGCCGATGCTGTTGACGAAGGCCCGGAAGCTGTGCTACCGGTGCATGCAGCCAGCACGCACGCTGTCGCGAGCGCGACAGCTACAAGGTTTGGCCGGAACCTCAGCAGGAATCCCCGAGGGTGTGATGGCGCGTGGTCAGCCGGCGGATGGTGGCGTGCCTGCTGGACATGAGAAGAGAGGCGGTCTCGGCGTATCCGCTGCCGAACATGACGCCGGGCAGCAGGGGCCCGCCAGTGATTCCGGTGAGCACCACTGACAGGTCGGTCCCCGGCACCAGGTCCGCGGCGCCATAAACGCGTCCGGCCGCGTCGCCGATCAGGAGCCTCTCCTCTTCATTGCGCGGCCACAACCTTGCCTGGAGCTCGCCGCCCAAACAGCGGATCGCGCACGCGGCGATGAGGGTCGCATCCACGCCTCCGATGCCGATCGCGGCATCGATGCCACTACCTGGGACTGCCGCCATCACGGCCCCGGCGACATCACCCTCTTCGAGGGTCAGGATTCGTGCGCCTGCCGCGGACACCTCGGCCATCAGGTCCTGGTGGCGGGGTCGGTCGAGGATGGCCACGGTGAGGTCCTGGACCCGAGCGTCCCTCGCGAAGGCTATGCGCCTCAGGTTGTCGGCGATCGTGTCGTCGAGATCGATGCCTCCCCGCGCAGCTGGGCCGGCCACTATCTTCTCGACGTACCGGATCGAGGGCAGCTGGGCGAAACCGCCCGGCTCCACCGCCGCGACGATCGACACTGCGTTGGTCGAGCCTCTTGCGACCTGGCTGGCGCCCTCGATTGGGAACAGACCAAAGTCGACGCGAGCATCGCCTCCGGACAGCAATGTGCCATGCGACAAGTAGGGGTCGCTGCGCGGACCGAGCACCACGGTGCCCGATAGGCCACTCTCTTCGAGCACGCGGCGCATCGCCTCGGCGGCCACCTCGATGACCCGTTCGGGGTCGCCCTTGCCGAGCAACCTGGCACAGGCAAGGGCGGCGGCCTCGGTGGCGTGCACCAGCTCAAAGGCAAGCTCGTGACGCGCTTCGAACGAGGGAATCCCCCTCTTGGGTTGCTCCACGGGAACTCTCTTCTAAGTTCCTTCCGTGTCTTCCACGAGCTCCGCGGGACGGAGCTCCATCTGGTCGATGCCGCTCTGCAGGAAGGCCGCGCGAACGAAATCGCGGAAGAGTGGGTGCGCCCGGTTGGGGCGGGAACGGAACTCGGGGTGGAACTGGCTGGCGACGAACCACGGGTGGCCGGCGAGCTCGACTATCTCGACGAGCCTGCCGTTGGGCGACACGCCGCTGAAAATCATGCCCGCTTCGCCGAGTGACTCGCGGTACTCGTTGTTGAACTCGAAACGGTGACGGTGTCGCTCGTACACGACCTCCTCGCCATAAGCCTTGTATGCGAGCGAGCCGGGGAGCAGCTTGCATGGATAGAGACCGAGGCGCATCGACGCGCCCATCTGGTCGATGTTCCTCTGCTCTGGCATCAGGTCGATCACGGGGGTCGAGGTGAACGCCGCGAACTCCGTGGAGTTGGCGTCGGGCGCGTCAAGTGCTTCACGCGCGAAATCGATCACCGCGCACTGAAGGCCGAGACACAACCCGAGGTAAGGGATCTGGTTGTGGCGCGCATAGCGCGATGCCTGCACCTTGCCTTCGATACCGCGATAGCCGAAACCACCGGGCACCACGATTCCGGCCACACCCTTCAGCGGCGACGTGTCGCCTGCGTCGAGCTTCTCCGACGAGACCCAGCGGATGTCGATGTCGAGCCCGTGATGAATGCCTGCGTGGCGTAAGGACTCAATGACGCTCAGGTAGGCATCCGGAAGAGCGACGTACTTGCCGACGACCGCCACCGGCACCGACGCGCGCGGGTGCTTGATGCGCTCGACCAGCTGGATCCATTGACCGTTGTCGGGCGAGTGTGTCGCGTCATCCAGCTCGAAGTGCTTGGCCATGACGCGGCCGAAGCCGGCGTCCTCGAGCATCAGCGGGACTTCGTAGATCGAATCGACGTCGGGCACGGAGACGACGGCGTCACGTGGCACGTCGGTGAAGAGAGCGATCTTCTCCTTCAGGTCGGCGTCGATCGCCCGTTCCGACCGACAGATGATCGCGTCCGGCTGGATACCGATCGCCCGCAGCGCCTGCACCGAGTGCTGCGTGGGTTTCGTCTTCATCTCCTGGCCGTGGACCACAGGCACGAGTGAGCAGTGGACGTAGAAGACGTTCTGCCGCCCGAGGTCATTCTTCATCTGGCGGATTGCCTCGAGGAACGGGAGGCTCTCGATGTCGCCGACGGTCCCACCGACCTCGACCACCACCACGTCCACCTGCGGGTCGCGTGAGGCGCGGAGGATTTTTTCCTTGATCACGTTGGTGACGTGAGGGATCACCTGCACGGTGGCGCCGAGGTAGTCGCCGCGGCGCTCGCGAGCGATGACCTCCTGGTAGATCTTGCCGGTGGTCACGTTGGAGGCGACGGTCAGGTTCTC
>PLYD01000273.1:170-5059 GCA_003151665.1 Candidatus Dormiibacterota bacterium | reverse complement strand
ATGCCGAACCACCCGATCGCGATACCGATCGCTGGTGGGATGACGCCACCGCCCACCATCGTCGCGGGAAACATCCATGAGGTGGCTCGCGAATCGCCTGGCCTGAGCTTCGCGAGCCAGGCAAGAGCGGTGGGAAATATGGGCGCGATGGCAAGGCCGGCGACGATGTAGGCGAAGGGTGCGGCGCGCCCGCTCAGTGCCACGAGCAGTGCCACTGACGCGATAGCGGCACCGGAGATCACGATCACCGGCGGAGGCAGGCTGTCGGGAATGAGCGTGGCCAGCAGCCTTCCTATCGCGACGGCGAGCCAGAAGCCTGACGTGATCGAAGCAGCCTCCAACGATCGAAGTCCCACCGATTCCAGGTGTGAGGGCATCCACCCGCCAACGCCTGTCTCGATGCCCACATAAAAGACAAAAGCCACGACAAAGATGGCAACCAGCAACGCACCTCGGCGTGACCCCCGATTGGATTCAGGGTCGCGCTTGGATCTCCGCGGAGCCACCGGCAGGCGGCCCTGGATGCCGGCCACGGCCGGGATCAGCACGACCGCGAGCGCTGCCGCGCCGCCGTACAGGGCAGTCAAGTGTTCCTGGCTGAGTCTCGAAATAAGGATCGGCCCGGCCACCGCCCCAAAACCGTAGGCGCTGTTCAAACCATTGAGCAAGGCCGATCGCCTTGGCCCTTCGCTGAAGGCCACGAGCTGGTTGAGGCTGAGATCCAAACCCCCGAAACCCAAGCCGATTACAAACACCCCAGCAAGGAACGCGGGCCACGACGGCGCCAGCGCCACACCGGCGCACCCGACAGCAAGGCAGCCCAACGCCGCCCAGACGGCGATTCGGCCAGAGACGCGCTCCATCGCCCACATCGAGACGACCACGCCGATCAGCCCGCCGGCGAAGTGAGCGCTGAAAACGCTGCCTGCCTCCGGCAGGCTTATGCCGAAGCGCGGTACCAGGTGCTCGAGCAACGGGCCGTAGGACGCTGCCAGCACGCCTATCAGCAGGAAGGTGACGGCGATGGCTGCGAGCGTGGTCTTCGGCAGGATCACACGGTCGCCACCGCGCGTCACCGATGACCGGTCGAGGACTTCCGCCATCGCAACATGGTGACGGGAATGGGAACAAGACGGCCTCCGGCCGCGCTCAAGGGTGGATCAGCGACTTGTGCCTAGAATGCCGCTCGTGGATCAACAGAGGAAGGCCGCTATTCGGCAGTCACTTGTGTGGTCCGCTCTCAGCTACATCCCTCTGGTTGCTGGGATTGCATGGTTCGTCTTCGCCTGGCATCAGTGGTCGGGACGGGGGCAGTTGCTTGCGGTGAGTGGCCTGATGATTGGCCTTGCAGCAAGCTCAGCGCTATTCCTGCCAGTCCTCCGGCAGCTTGTCCCCCCGACACGGCGGATGTTGGGGATGTCGGTGTCCACCTACACTTACCTCTCCGTTTCGGCGGCCATCGCATNNAATGGCGGCGGTTCTGGCGGTCGTGGCATTCGTCATACCGTTTAAGTGAGCAGGCTCCGACTGCTGACAGTCAACGTGTGTCCTAATGCGACCGCCTGAGACGGCCAGGATTCTCTAGGTTCACCGAGCCCAGGTATTCACAGGCTCGGAACAGGCGTTTGGGATTCATAGAGGCTCTGAGACGGGAGGGCGATGCCCTGCTGGAGCTGGAGAACACCCGTTCGCGAAGGTTCGCATCCGATGAATGGTGTTGTTACGCCTGCGATTTTGGCTGGCACTGTCGGTCCTGGCCTCGATCGCCTGCCATACTCTTGCCCGTGGCGAGGCCTCCCGCGCCCCTGGCGGGCCTGTCAGTCGTGCTACTTGGGCACTTCAACCCTTCGATCTTCCAACCAGCCTGGTTCGCTGAGCAGGGACTCATCGCGAAGGCGGACGCGAGGTCCGCGACCATTCAGGTGATTCAGGCACAAGTCGCGGCGTTCAGCACCGATGCTCTCGCCGTCGTCGTTTCGAATGTTCAATTCAATGCCTCAACGACGACGGAACTCTTCCACGAGACGCTGCGGGACCTCGTGATTGGCACTTTCCAAGCGCTTAACCATTCACCGGTCTCGGCAATCGGGATCAACACCGATACCCATTTCAAAGTCACATCAGAAAAAGCCTGGGAAGAGCTCAGTCGGCACCTAGTCGTTCTGGACGACTGGGCCACGGTACTTGAGGAGCCCAGCGCGTTGACTATGACAATTCGGGGAAAGCGGCCTGACGAGCGGACAGGCTCCGTCAACGTAAAGGTCGAGCGTTCGATAAAGGTCAATCCCGGGATATATGTTCAGGTCAACGATCATTTCGAAAGGCCGATCGACGAGGCTCTCAACGCATCACTCGCTCTGGACGTATTGGGGCGAGAGTGGGAACCCGCAATGGCTCGCGCCAATCGTGTGCTTGACCATCTCGGAGCAATGGTCAAGTGACCGAGGCAACACAGCGGATGGCAAGTCGATTGTCAACCGCAGGCACGGCCGCAGCGGTCGGCGCCGCCCTATTGGCGCAGTCAGGAATCCAAGGCGATTTTCTGGTGTCCGACGGGTCTGACTACCTCGTAGCGCCTGCATCGGTCGACGCCTTTAAAGATGTTCTCCCTCAACCGTTGCAGCGTGTGCCAACGACTGCAGTTCCCCAGCTCAGAGCCGATGAGCCGTTGGCTCGTGGCGTCGGAACAATTCTGGCGTCCGAACCTATGTGGCTTCTCGATAGTCCAGCAGCCGCCGAAGAGAGATTTGACCCTCACCTTGTTCTTCTGGGGAAGTGGGTTGGGACGGTGGTCATTCTGTCCGGTGATGTCTTCACGGCTCGCATCCGCGATCTCAATGCCGTTGCCCCTGACGAGGAAGGCGAGTTTGCGGTTGACGAATTTTCCGCTGAGGAGCGCGACTTGGTCAGGCCGGGGGCGACCTTCTATTGGTATATCACCCGCCAAAATACCCGATACGGGAAGCGACAACTGATCGAAGAGTTCAAGCTGCAGCGTCTCGGCCGAATCGAGGCACCTAAGACGAGTGCATGGGCTGATCGGATTGCGAATGCCGCCGACCAACGTCAGCGGAAAGCCCCGACATCGCCATCGTTCGAAGCGGCCCGGCTAGCAACCTCAACCCAGGTAAGCCGTCTTCAACGGTTGGAGCAATGGATCAAACGCCGCCCGAATCAGACGAAGTAGAGATCTCGCTGTTCGGGCCAGGATACGGCGAGTGCGTCTTGGTGCATCTGGGCCGCGGCGATTGGATGATGGTCGATTCTTGCCGGAATACTGGCACCCAGGTCCAACCGGCTCTGGACTACCTTGCCGCAATCGGTGTGGACATTGCTGCCGCCGTTCGCCTGAATGTGGTTTCCCATTGGGATGACGACCACATCGGCGGCCTCTCGGATGTGATTCAGGCCACGCCAAAAGCCGATGTTTGGTGCTCGAGCGCTATGACCAGCAGCCGGGAGTTTCTAGCTCTGGTCGAACAGCGTGAAATGCTCGGAATAGGGCTCGGCTCCGGCGCGCGCGAATTCCGTTCGGCGCTTGACCTCGTTGACGCGCGCGGCTCCTCTGTTCAGTTCGCCACTGCATCCTTGCCACTCTATGCACGCCCGGCGCGCAATCGCGACGAGTGCGTCGTCACTGCCCTGTCTCCATCTTCTCAGTCGTTTCTAGCCGCGCAGCAACAAATCGCCCGGATGGTCAGCGAGCCGACATCACTCGTGACCGGGTTGCGACAGGCCCGACCTAACCACAATTCGGTTGCCCTTTGGATCACATTCCCAGCGGTCTCTGTCGCGCTCGGGGCTGATCTCGAGGTAACCGGAGACAACCGCATGGGATGGGAGGCTGTTGTAAGAGGTACGTTCAAACCCCGAAACCGCGCCTCGTTAATCAAGCTTCCGCATCATGGTTCTGCAAACGCCCATTCGCCAAGCTTCTGGAGTCGCATGCTCGTCCAGAGGCCTACCGCACTCCTGACTCCGTGGCGCATTGGGCTTCCCAAGGCAACGGACGTCGCCAGAATTTGTGACCTGACGTCACAAGCGTACATCACACGCCGCGACGTTCCCGGCAACTTCTACCGATATGAGTCGGCGGTTGGTCGGGCGATGCGCGCGGCGATGATGAACCGTAGGCCGGCGGGAGGGCCGTTCGGCCACGTGCGAGCTCGCCACCCGATGTTTGGCAAGAGGGGACGCTGGTCTGTAGAGGTGAGCGGGGACGCAGCCCAATTGGATTGCGAACCAAGAACTGCCTGACGGCTAGAGGCAGCGCAGGGGAAGCCCTGCTGTCGTGCGCAAAGGTGGGCCTAGCGGGGTTTCGACCCTGGCGGCAAATGCTCCACGGCAAACAGAGCCAGACTTTGCCTCACGCCTTAAAGCGCTTCGAGGACGAGCGGCAGTTCACCAATCGCGGCAATCCGTCTCCAACCTTGGCGTGGAAGCTGCTCGTCTGGGACATGCTCGTGGTGCCACGTCACTTCGTAAGGGATGTGCACAGCCTGGCCGCCAAGCGTCACCACCGGCACAACATCCGAGCGCAGGGAGTTGCCCACCATGACGAATTCTCTCGGGGCTATCCCGCGTCGTCTGAAGATCGCCTGGTACGAGTCCACGCTCTTCTCGCTGACGATCTCTACGCCTAGGAACAGATCACCTAGACCTGACCTCGCAAGTTTCGATTCCTGATCGAAGAGGTCGCCTTTCGTGATGAGCAGTAGGTCGTAGCGACCGGCAATTTGCTTCAGCGTCTGCTCCACGTGGTCGAGCAGCTCGGTCGGTTCCATCAGCATCCGCTTGCCCCAACCGAGAATGATCTCAAGGTCCGAGGCGGGGATGAGTCCCTCGGTGAGCTGGATCGCAGTTTCGATCATCGACAGCGTGAACGACTT
>PLYD01000273.1:0-164 GCA_003151665.1 Candidatus Dormiibacterota bacterium | reverse complement strand
ACAGCGTGTCGTCGCCGTCGAACCCCACTACTCGGACCGTCATCGTGCCAACCGATTATCCCGGCCCGGCAGTCCCTGAAATTGAGGCCGCACGGTCCCTTGCCGACTGCTCGGCTCAATCGATCGCGACTAGGCAGCGCCGGTACGCGTACCCGAGCCGCCAC
>PLYD01000161.1 GCA_003151665.1 Candidatus Dormiibacterota bacterium | reverse complement strand
AGCAGCAGCGCGTCGCCATCGCTCGGGCCCTTGTGCACGCGCCCCGTTTCATCATCGCCGACGAGCCGACGGGCAACCTCGACCCCGCGACCGCGTGGGAGATCATGCAGCTCTTCCTTCGGATCAACGCCAGGGGAGCCACCGTGGTGATGGCGACTCACAACCGCGAGATCGTCGACCTCTTGAGACGCCGGGTGGTCGCGATCGACGCTGGGCAGATCGCAAGGGACGACAGATCAGGCAGGTATCACGATGAAGTTACGAAACCTCAAATTCGCGCTCAATAGCGCCTGGCAGAGCTTCTGGCGAAACCTCGCGGTCAGCTTGGCCGCGGTTCTGTCGATCACGCTCATCCTCATCCTGGGCGGCGTCAACCTGCTGGTCGGGCACACGTTCTCGCAGGTGGTCGACGGCTTCAGGTTGAAGGTCAGCGAGATCTCGATCAACGTCGCCGACGGCACCCCGTTGCAAACCGTTTACGACTTTCGGGATCAGCTGACGGCGGACCCGCGCGTCGCCACCGTCACGTTCATCACGAAGGAACAGGCGCTGGTGAACTTCAAGGCGGATCCCAACAATGCTGTGTTCGCCACCCAGATCAGCGGCAATCCGCTGGACGCCAAGCTGCAGGTCCGCGTCATCGACCTCAAGGATGTCGCGGCCATCGACCTGCTGGGCAGGAGGTGGTCAGGCGTGGATCCCGTCGATCCCACCAACTATCAAGGCGACTTCGTCAACCGCATGCTCGAGCTTTCTTCCTGGCTGGGTCTGGCGGGAGTTGGGCTCATGGCGATTCTCGTCGTCGTCTCGGTGGTGATCGTGATGAACACGATTCGTACTGCTGTCTATCACCGTCGTAAAGAGATCGAAGTCATGAAGCTGGTCGGAGCCACCGAATGGTTCGTGCGTGGGCCCTTTGTCATCGAGGGCATCATGACCGGCCTGATCGCGGCGTCGATTGCCCTGTCGCTCCTCGTCATCGCATACCAGCCGATGGTCGATCGCTTTCACGCTGATCTGGTCTTCATCCCGCTCTCCTACGACCCCGGCTTCATCACCTTCCTCGCGCGCGACCTGCTCATCGGTGGAGCGCTGCTGGGCGCGCTTGGGAGTTACATCGGCGTACGCCGCTTTGTGAGGATCTGACGTGAGGCGGTTTTCGGCGGCCGTCGTAATCGCGTCCCTGTTGTGGATTCCAACGCTCACACAGACTGCCACAGCGATCTATTGCTACAAGGGCGACCCGCCGTCGGTCTACCAGGCGTGTCTCGCATACAACCAGGGCATCGGCACGCAGGTCAGCAACCAGAAGCAGCTGCAAAACATCCACAACCAGATCAAGAATACCCAGGCCCAGGTGGATGCCCTCTACACCCTCATCAAGGGCATCAACGATCAAATCGCGGCTGAGCAAAAGCTCATCGCACAGACCCAGGCGAGCATCATGGCCCTTGATCGCAAGATCAGGCTTGCCGACGCTGACCTGACGTTCCTCAAGGCCAGCTTCAGCGAACGCGACGAGCTGCTGAACCAGCGATTGCGGTACGTGGACAGCCACGGCGCGATCAACTACATCCAGCTCGTGCTGACGGCGAGCAGCTTCAACGACTTGATGAACCGCATGATCGGCGCCCAGCAGGTGGTCGATTCCGACCAGCGCCTCCTGGACGACCTCAACTCGGAACGATCACAGGTGATCCAGGCGAGCACGGCACTTGGCGTGCAGAAAGGCCAGGTGTCCACGCTCCTGAAACAGCAGAAGCTGACGGTCGCGTCCCTGATGGACAACCAGGCCACCCTGGCATCGGCGCTCGGTTTCCAGACGCAGCTCGAGAGCCAGCTCGCCGGCCAGTACGCCGTCCTGGAGGCGCAGCGGGTGGCGATCGACAAACAGGTGACCGCGTTGGCAAAGCAGTATCAGAAGGCCGCGGAGAAAGCAGGTGGAGGAACCGGCCAGTTCGAGTGGCCCGAGCCGACCTGCGGCCATGGCTGCATCAGCCAGGGATTCGGGTGCAACAGCTACTGGTTCGAGCAGTGGGATCCCGCCTGCCCGTACCCGCACCGGATCCACACCGGGATCGATATCGCTGGCCCATGGGGCACTCCGATCATCGCCGCAGACACCGGGGTCATCTACTTCTACCCCGGCATCTACGGCTATGGAAACTACGTGGTCATGATCCACGGGAATGGTTACTCGACGCTGTACGGGCACACTGCGTATTTCGCGCACGGACTGCGCAGCGGCCAGATCGTCGCCCGCGGCACGGTGATCGCCTACGAAGGATCGACCGGCAACTCGACCGGTCCGCACGTTCACTTCGAGATCAGGGTCAACGACGTCTGGAAAGACCCCTGCATCTGGCTCGGCTGCTGAAGGACCCGACTTCGGTAGTCTGCTGACATGAAACTCCGCGCTGCCCGTTGGGGCGGCGCCTTCTTGGTGGTCGCGGTCCTTGGTTTCGTCTCGGGCCTGTACGTCGATCAAGCTTTTCCTGCCTCGCCGTTCGTGCCATACCTGGCACAACATTCCGTCGGCCGGGTCGACACCACCGAGCTTCAGCGGGCGATCCAGGTGATCCAGGCGAACTACGTCGACAAGAACCTCGATGCGACCAAGCTCTCGCATGGCACCGTGCAGGGCCTGGTCGCTGCGCTCGGCGACCCGTTTTCCGCCTACTACGACCCCGCAGCATTCAAGAAGCTCCAGGACTCATTGCAGGGCCAGTACTCGGGCGTCGGCATCTATCTCACTTTCAGCGCCGGGTACCCCGTGATCACCGGCACGTTGCCCGATTCGCCGGCGTCCAAGGCCGGGCTGCAGGCCGGGGATCAGATACTGAAGGTGGGGGATCAGGACATGAAAGGGGTCACCGCCGATCAAGCGACGGCGGCCATCCAGGGTCCGAACGGAACCAAAGTCATCCTCACCATCGGGCGCGGCACTACGACTTTCATGGTGACCATCACCCGCGCTGAGATCGTGGTGCCCTCGGTCCGCTCGGCGGTGATCGGCGACCACGTGCTCTATCTGCGCATCTACCAGTTCGGCGGGAACACGTCGACGGAGTTCGCCAAGGCTCTATCAGATGGGCTCAAAGGGGCGAAGGGCGTCGTTCTCGACCTTCGTGACGACCCAGGCGGCTACATCTCGGCGGCCAACGATGTCATCAGCGAGTTTGTGACCAGCGGGGAGACCTTCGAGCTTCGCGACCGAAACGGCAGCGTCGATCGCACCGACGCGAATGGGCAACCCGAGGCGCCCACACTCCCCCTGGTGGTGCTCGTGAATGGGAACAGCGCCTCGGCGTCTGAGATCACCGCCGGGTCTTTACAGGTCCACCAGCGGGCCAAGCTCGTGGGTACGACGACCTTTGGCAAGGGTTCGGTGCAGCTGGACTTTCCACTGGGCGACGGTGCGGACCTCCATCTCACGATCAAGCGCTGGTACCTGTCTAACGGGGTCACCATCGATCACAAGGGGTTGACCCCTGACATCACGGTGACGCTGGCCAGCCCGAACGACGAATTCGACGTCACCAAGCCCGCAGCCGGCTTCGCGAAGGATACTCAGTTGAACGCGGCTCTAACAGCACTCGCTGGGTAAACTGAGCGTTCCCTAAGGGCGGTTAGCTCAGTTGGTAGAGCGCCTGGTTTACACCCAGGAGGCCGTTGGTTCGAGACCATCACCGCCCACCTCTGCAGACACTTTCCACAGCACGGTGTCGATCAGTCGCGTGACTTGGGCCTGCCTCTCTGGGCGCGGCGTGTAGCCGACGACGCGACCCTCGCGGATGTGGATGTCCGAAAACATTGTGGCCAGCAGCTCGCGGCGCACAAAGCCGTCACCGGTGTCCCAGGCGGTGATCAGGCCAGTAAGCTTCGGATCGATGCGCTCCGGGCCCGCGGCGTCTTCAAGCTCTTTGCGCATTGCTTCGAGACGCTCCCGCTCGGCGCGATAACGAGCCTCGTCCCAGTGGCCCCACAAAAACAGCTGGTTGAGCCTGCCCAGGCTGCGGTCGATCGACTCGATGGCGCCTAGGGAATCGGCAGGCGGGTTTGAGCTCATCAGGTCGATGCGATGCGCAAAGTCGGCCGGCTGCAATCCCTCCAGCGCCACAAGCAGCGCGCGGGCCCAGGGTGCGATGTCCTCCTCTCGGACCCAGCGCTCGGCACAGGCGACGAGCTTCTCGCGCCCGTGGCGGCAGGCGTAATAGACACCCTTCCGCCCGGTCTTGCCGGCGCCGTGGAGCCGCTCACCACAGGAGCAGCGGAGCAGTCCCTTGAAGGCGTACGGAAACTCTTGGCCAAGCCTCCGACGGTGGCCGCCGCTTCCTCGGCGTCGGTCTGCCACAGACTGGGCAGCCCTCCACGCGCTATCGCTGACCAGCGCCGGCCATGCGGCCGGAATGAGCCGCCCGTGGCCACCGCGTCGGCGGCTCTCGGAGAAGGCCATCCCCGCATAGGCGACGTTGCGCAGGATCTCGGCGATGCTGTGCCAGTGCCAGGCGGCGCCCCGAGAGCGAGGCAGCTTGGGCACGCTTTCGGCGTTGAACCGTCGCGCGATGTCTCGTGCGGTGAACCGACCGGTCGCGTACATCTCAAAGACTCGCCGGATCACTGGAGCGACTTCCTCGTCGACGGAAATAGAACCGTCCGGGTTACGGATGTAACCACCGGGCACCTGGCCGACCATCTCACCACGCTGGGTCGCATACCGGTACGCGTCGCGAATTTTCTCGCCGGTCATGCGCCGCTCCATGGCGTGAGCCGCGGCCAGGGTTGTGTATGTGAACTCGCCCGCAGGCGAGCGGTCGAATCGACCGTGCACAAAGACAACCTCGATTTCGGAGCGTTTCTCCATGAGCGCGTAGAAATCCAGCGCGTCCGAGGTATTCCGAAAGCCGCGTGATTGGTCGTAGGCGGCCACCACGCTGACGCCGCCCCCCTTGACTCGCTCGATCAGAGCAAGGAAGGCCTTCCGACCCTTCAGCTTGCCGCCGCTGACGTCGAGGTCGATGAATATCTCGATCTCGTCACAAGCGGCCACCGCAGGAAGAGCGCGGCACTGCTGCTCCTGGACCTCGGGCGAGACGGTGCGCTCGCCTTCCTTGTGGCGAGACTGCCTCACGTAGATGAGCGCCACGCTGGCATCAGGCGACTGTCGCGGTTTGTTCACCCGTCGACAGTCCAGCATGCGTGGCGACCACTCAGGCGTCAAGCGCCTTTACCGCCAGCTACTCGACCTCGGCTCGCGGCGATGACCCGAGCGAGGTCGCTCCACAAGGCATCAAGCAGCTGCTCTACGTCCGCCGGATTGCTGACCTGTGAGTGAAGGGTGGCGAAGGTGGGGGAGGCGTCCGGCCCCTTTCCGCCGCCGCCGGCGGGGCGGGGTGGTGCAACGCGGCGCGATGGCTTGGTCACTCTGGGCGTGCTCGCAGAGCGGCGTCGACCATTTCCAGCCTCTGGATTGCCGCATCCCCAGCAGCATCAAGGAGACGCTTCGAGAGCGATGGACCACCCGGTGTGTTTGCTTCGTGGAGTTTCAGCGACAGCTCGACGGCCAACAGAATCGTCATCTCCCGGACGGCGTGTTCGTCGGGCACAGCATCCGACACGTAGTCCTCGCCGAGCTCACGCTGGAGCAAAGCCTCAACGAGCCTGCTGACCGAGACCCGGCGGCGTTTAGCCAAGGCCTCGACCTCGCGCTTCAGGTCCGTAGCAATCCGAGTCTTCATCTGCATTTGGGCGCCCGCGGTCATTCACTCCTCCTTTTGGTCGGCGGCGCACACCGCCCCTACTAACTGATCTGCCACCCGGCAAGGCGAAACGGCCGTCGCACAGCGACTCTTCTGCGACTACTGAGCGACTCTTCTGCGACTACTGATCTCAGCGGGTCGGCTATTGGATCCCGACAGCAGCCGGCCTCTACTTACTTAATCTGCATAGGACAGGCAGAAAATGACCGGCCAGCAGAGCCTTATCTGCGTCTTATGCCGTCTTATTTGCGTCTTCTGATCTCATCGGGGCTATCCGCCGTCCTGCCCGCGGACTCGGGCCGGCACCGTCGGCGGTCGTGCAGGTCAGCCCCTCGTCACGGACGCGACTGCGGCGGGATCTGATCTCAGGCGCTAGAGGTGCCAGTCGAGTTCATCAAGCACCACATAGCTCTCGCGACCGACTAGTTCACCGGACACGGAAACGCGGAGCGACGACGCTGGCCCTGGTGCGGCTCAGGCAAACGTTGCCCCGTTGGTTCGAGATTGCGCTCAGGGACGATCCACTCCTTGCCGACCCCAGACCGAATTGTCACTGCCGATTACGGCCACGATATCGAGGACTGCGAATCGGGGCACGGGCATGCCTGGATTAAGCATTTGAGTGTGCGGACCAAAGTGGTCCGTTTTGACCTCCTAGCGGAGGTGGCAAGATAACGAGCCGCCGCGGCGGCTCGGCTACGCAGCGGTAACTGTTTTTCACGGCATCCAGGCATGATCGGCCGGCAGTCGTCGTCGAGAACCATCCTCGAATACCCGCATCCGCTCGGGGTCATCCCATTTGGTTGGCAGAGGATCAAAATTGGGGGCGAAGTGCTTTGGTACAACCTCAGCCTTCTAGTGCTCATCGCAAGCCTTGGCATCGTGCTGGTCTTTTCGCATTTCATCCGAATCTGGGCACGAGTCGGGTTCCTTAGCATTCTCGGGTTCAAGATGAGTGGCGTTCTGATGGCGACCTGGCTGGTCGTCACCTACGCTGAGCGCACCTCAACTGGGTTTCTTAGCGGCGCCTCGGCCCAGACCTTGAACGCCTCCGCCCTGGCCTCGACCATCATCACGGCGGCTGAACGCAGCTTGGCTGTGATGCTGGCTGGCACCGTCGTCGGAACCTTCATCGGGCTGGGCGCGGCGTATATCACCGTCTCGCAGAAAAGACGATCTCTGGTGGCCCTTGGCTTCGCCGCCGCCGTGATCTGGGTCTTTCCAACGTTCCTGACGGCGGTCCTGGTCCAGGAACTCCAAGCCCAAGTGTTCAACATCACTGGTTTTGCGGTCGGCGGATCTTACGGCAACGTCGACCCAGTGCAAGCGGCCTGGGCGGCCCTCGTGCTCTCGATCCGCCCAGCCGCATACGTATACCGCCGAGCTCGCTTGACGCTTCAAGACGCGCAGGGGGAGGATCACGTACGGACTGCCAAGGCCAAAGGGTTGCCCTGGCGCCAGGTCGTCAATCGCCATATCGTGCGCCCCGCCGCGCCGAGTCTTACGGCCGGCTGGATCGCCTCTTTCCGGTTGATGATCGGCTCATTGCCGCTGGTTGAGTTCTTCTTCGCTTACCCGGGGCTGGGGATGCAGCTGGTGCTGGCGATCGGAATCGCTTACCCGGATCAGCCCGGCCATTTCCAACCTGACTTGGCGATCGGCCTAGTCGCGGCGATGGCCGCGATATTGCTGATCCTGGAAGCGATGGCGAAGCTCCTCCAACAGTGGCTCGATCCCCGACTCAACGAGCTCAGGATCAGCCCTGCATGAGTTGGATCCGGCGCCGCTGGCGTGGTTTCGTCGGCGTGGCCGGCTTCGGGCTACTCGCCGCCCTGGCGGTACTCGAGATAGTCGGCTTCGCCGAGCCTGCTCAGTGGTACACGGGCATCTCGGTCTCGCCGAGCTCGTTCTATGCGTTCGGATACATACACGGGACGAATCACGTCGTACTCCCGCCATTCGGGCCCTTTTCGAACGTCGACGTTTGGACAGTCGAGCCTCGCAGCGCCGGCACTCACTTCTATCTGTTTGGCTCCGACCCGGGCGGGCGAGACATGCTGGCGTTGGTGGCGCACGCCATGATCCCGTCTCTGGAGTTAGTTGCCATAGTCGTCGCGGCGCGGCTCCTTGTCGGCCTCATAGCCGGGCTCGCGATGGGCCTCGGGTCCCGCTTGGTGGCTAGCATCAGCGACGGCATCGGGAGCTGGATTATCGGCTTTCCATACCTTGCGCTCGCAATCGTGGTGATCGAAGCGCTGGCGCCTCGCGGCAAGGAGTTCGCCTTCGTGGTCGGAATGTCCATGATCGGCTGGCGTGATATTGCCGTCTTGGTGGCGGAGACCGTCGAACGAGTGCGGACCCAACCCTTCTCCACCGCTGCGGACGCGCTGGGAACCGGTGGCTTGCGATTCTTCCAACTCCACGTGGTTCCCTTTCTACGTCCCGTGCTCACGATCGAGGTCGCCTTCCAGGCTAGTGCTTGCCTCGTGCTACTCGCCGAACTCGGTTACCTGCAAGTCTTTTTGGGCCCGGTACTGAGCCTTGTTCAACAAGGCGACAACAGTATTCCCATCATCACGCAGCTCGAGCTTGGCCAACTGCTGGCTCTTTCCCGGCGATACATCCTGTACAAGCAGATGGGGCCGGTTTTGGTGCCGGCATTTGCCGTCGTGGCGATGGCACTTGCATTCGAACTGGTGGGTAGTGCTCTTCGTGGCAGATGGAGATTCTCCCGGTGAGGCGTCTCGCGATCGCGGGCATGGTGCTCTTCATATCGGCCTGTGCCGTCTCCCCAGCGTCGGTACTCAAGGGTCAAGGTTCATGGAGCTCGTTCCAGCACAACGAGAACGGTCGATCAGAAGAAATGGCAGTGGTGCTCCATGACGGGCGTGTGATGGTCGTCAGCAGCAATTTCAATGGGAGCCCAGAGTCGACGACTGAAATCTATGATCCGCGTCAGCGCAGCTGGTCGACGGCCAGCGACATGCCCGAGGCTGTCAACTCGCCGACCGCCACGGTCATGGCTGATGGCCGGGTGCTGGTTGCCGGCGGTGGGGTCAACGCCAACGCCGGGGTTCACGCGCAACCAACTCCGTCTCAGGCCGTGAACACCGCACTCACCTTCGACCCATCGAGCGGGACCTGGGCCAAGGTGGCTCCGATGAACCAGAGCCGCTACCTGCAGAGCGCCGTGCTCCTCGCCGACGGGCGGGTGTTGGTGATTGGAGGCAGCAACGCAAAAAGCAAATTAGCCTCGGCAGAGATATTCGACCCTAGAAGCGGAAAGTGGATGAAGACAGCGGAAATGGCCTTTGCAAGTGCGTCCCCAGTGGTCATCGCCCTTCCAGATGGCCGCGTGCTGGTCACTGGCGGTAACTCTTCCTCCGAGGCTCCGCCCGCCGCTCTGTACGACCCCAGAAAGAATGCCTGGTCCAACGTGAAATTCCCACCCGCGGGGTACGTTGTCAACTCAGCCTTCCTGAGCCGCGCTGAGCAGATCGTGGGGTTCATGGAGCGGTACCAAGCGACTCCAAGCAACAACTCCGGCGGACAACAACAGGGCCAAGCACCGGACGTAATACCCTTCGTTTTCAACCTGCAGAGCGGAGTCCTCCAGACCGGTGCCATCATGCCGGCGGGATCTTCGGACGTCCAAGCTTCGGGTTTCACCCCCGGCACCACCCTGCTGTCGGACGGAAGACTCCTCACCTCCGACGGCATTCGAACGCTGTTGTACAACCCGGCTGGAAATAACTGGTCCGTCGCTCCGACCTCCCCCGCGGTTCCAGACACCTATGGAGAGATTTCGCTTCTGCTCGACGACGGCCGAGTGCTCGTGATCGGCGGCGACTACTTCGTCCTGTTCGATCCCAACGGGGTAGTAGCCGGTCCTAGCCCAGCGTTGATCGGGTCGCCTGAGTTCAGTTGGTGGCTCACGGTCATCGCCGCTCTCATGATCGTCCTCGTCGGCGCGCAGTACGCCTGGAGCCGACGATCACAGCGCGCTACATAAGACGCGGCCACGGAGAGATGCTCGATCTCTTTGGTGTCAAGTGATTAAACGATCAGACGAAGCGAGTCTGTCAGAGCGAGGGCTCTCGGACCATTACCGCCCACATTGACGGACAGTTTGTAAAGCACTGTATCGATCAGCCGGCTGACCTCCATTTCCAAGTCAAGGCTGATTGGCGCTTCCCCCCCGCGCACCCGGTCGCTCCGAAGCCGGAGTCGTGTGCGGGGTCATCCTAAGGATGATCGCCAGTTCCGTTTCGGGTTCATCTGTCTGACCGAAGTCAAGCGCCGCTACGCCCTCGATCTACGACGTAATGGATTGCGAGCCACAAACACAGCGCAGCCGCGAGAATCGCTAGAACCAACTCGAGGCCCAAGCTGTCCAGGATGAGCACGGCTGGTGGAACGCCCGAAGGATTGAAGGTGAAGGCAAGGCCTGCAATTCCCAGAAGAACGATTGCCGTGCCTCCAGATTGCGGTGCGACCATGGGCGAGTCGGGCTGGCTCGATCGGCTCGAGACCAGGACCGAGGTGCTGGTGGCGAACCTCCAGTCGCCGGAAGCCGGGTCGAATAGCTGTCCCCCAACGACCAGTGAAGCAACATGGCCCTGAACTGGACCGGCCTGCACCGCAGCGACGAATACCTGCCCATCCGCTAGGAGGATCGGTGTCGAGGCGCCCGGAACCGTAGATCCCGCCGCAGTCCAAGACTGCGTCTGGTAGTCGTAAACAAAGGCGTTGGTGACAGATCCACCCAGGAAGCTGGATAAGGAACCTCCGGTCACCAGCGCGCGTCCATCAGGCAAGAGAAGGCCGCTTGCGCCGCACCGTGATTCCGGCAGCGGAGCCGTCATGGTCCAGGCGCCGGTGGCTGGGTTGAATACCTCGGCGCTGGTTAGCGCGACACCCGAGACGAATCCCTGGTTCGCGAAAGCACATCCGCCTGCAGCCAGCGCCATTCCGTGTGGCAATGCCAGTAACGCATCCGAGCCACGCGCCACGTGCATCGGGCCAACCAGACTCCACGAATTGTTCTGAGGGTCGAATATCTCGGCGCTGTTGCTGAATCCAAAGAAGTCGGTACTGCCGTCCGGGAGCTGAATAGGGGTCGCGAGAGGCACGTCTCCTCCGGCGATCAGCACCCGACCGTCTGTCAGTAGAACCGCGGCAGCACCAGAACGCGCGACACGCAGGTTGCCACCCTGCTTCCACGTGTTGAGCTGTGGGCTGTAGAGCCAAGTGGTGGCCAGAAGGCCGTTTCCGCCGCTGGGGGCTCCACCTGGGGCACCGACCACTGGGAGGGCTCCCACACCACCCAACAACCCGCCACCGCCCGCAATCAAGACCAAACCGTTTGATAACGCCACAATCGAATATCCGGTCTCCTGGACGGGCATCGGCGCACCCTGACTCCAACGACCGTCACTGAGATCAAACCGGAGCACTTGGTTGAGCGGTTGTCCTGTTCGAGAGTCGAAACCGCCCAGGAATACGACCTCGCCGTCGGGCATAACCACTGAACTGGTCCCCTGGAGCGAGGTGGGTAGCGGCGTTTCAGCCGACCAGGTGCCGACGGTGCCAAAACTCAAGCTGCAAGCGGACAGAGTGAACACCACGAAGAGGAGAGCGACGGCAGCGGGTTTCATGTGCGGAAGTCCGTCCTGCCTCGCAGCGCTCGGCCCAGAAGCTCGAACGAAAGGGCAGCCAGTGCGAGGGCCATGGCCGGCACCAAGGCGGGCAAGAGCTCCTGCCTCAACAGGTACAGGCGAACATCCGACATCATTTGGCCGAGCTCCGGCTGGGTGGCCAGTTGGAAAGACGGGCTGCTTCCCTGCTCAAACAGTTGCGTGAATCCACCCAGGTAGTACTGGAGGAATCCAAGCTCAGCCAGCAGAACAAGGACAGCACTGGCCTGAAACGAAAGCTCGACCGTCAGCGCCTGGCGGAGGTAAGGCCAGGTGTGCCTGCGAAAGAAGCCCAAGCCGCTCGAGCCGACCGCGCGAGCCCCGAGAGCAAACTCCTGAGCGTTGACCCACTGCATCCTTGAGGCCACGAGCTCCGCAATGTCGCGCCAGCCCACAACCGCGATTGCTACGACAAAAGCCAGCAAGCGCGTCGGCCCCGGAACGGCCCCCGTGCTGGGCCCACCGGTGAACGATTGGATGACCAGAACGGCCAGAGCCAAGTACGGGAATCCAGCGATCCACCCACCGACCGACCTGGCGATGGTTCTCAACGGCTCGGTCCCGGAGGCGATCAGGAAGCCGGCGCCGATGCCCAGGACCATGCGTCCAATCAGGGCGAGAATGACGAGCTCCAGTGACGGCACCACCGCTCGACCTGTCACCGCAAGTAGATCTCGGCCGCCAGCATCTGAACCGAACAGGTAGAAATGCGAGCCATGGATTGGCGTGTTATCGGAAGAAAAGACATCGACGGTAGTGAAAGCAGGAAAAGGAGGCAGAGCCACCGTCCCGTGAATAAAGCCACCCGCCCAAACTTGGGTGGCCCAGACATCCGGAATCCTCAGGCCGATTACAACCAGCGCTGCAAGAGTCGTCAGCAGAGCGGTCGCTAAGGCCAGGAGCAATAGGCGACGAATACGGCCGTTCCTCACGCTGCAGCCTCGGCAAGGCGTGGGTCGAATTGCACAGTGAGCACCCTGGCCAGCGCTTCGACCACGGCCAGCATGCACGCGAGCAAAACTGCCGACGCGATCGCCACGGAAGGGTTGGGAGGTTGTGTCGAAGTGCCGTAGTTAACGCCGAGAGATAACAGCAAGAGCTGACCAAGGCCCGGATACGCGAAGAAGAACTCGACTAGCGGGAGCGACCCGAACATCAGTCGAATCGAGCTCACTGTTGTTTGAACCAAGCCTGAGGCTGTCGGCCGGATTATGTGGCGAGCGATGATAGTGCGCCATGGCAGGCCTTTGGCAAAGGCAGTCCGAACGTGGTTTGCGCGGGATTGGTCGGAGATGAGCAGATTGCCTTGCCGAAAGGCGTAGGCCGCAGGTCGGATCGAAAGCACGGCCGCGCTCCATAGGAGTTGTCCGACGCTCGCTGTGCCATAACCACCGGACACGCTGGTGCCAGTGAGGCCATAAATGGTCGACTGCAAGTCTTGGATCAGAATCGCAAGCAAGAAGGTGGGGATGATCCAGACCAGGCTGCCAACTCCGACCAGCAGCTCAAGCCACGACGACCGCGACCACGCCACCAGGGCGGCAGCAGCGGTTCCAACGCATGTACCCAAAACCACCGAGACCAACACCAGCTCCAGCGAGGCGACAGCTGGGCCCGCAACGCTTGTCCAGATCGCAGCCTCAGCCGCTGGAGGGGGAGGAAGCGATGCTGCTAGCGTCTGACCTCGCGCTACGAGAAACCAAGTGACCACCAGCACACCGCTGATCTGAAGAGCGAGAGTGGCGAAGATTCTTCCGGCTGGAACGAGTTGCGGCGCCTGGATCGAGATCAGACCAATGGTCGCCGCGACGATCAGGCCAACTAAGCCTAGGTTTACCCACAGCACGGCAACTTCATTGTGAGCCCGGGCCTGCTCCACGCCGCAATTCGGCCCGCTGGGCTCGCTGCTGATTTCGAGACCTTCGCGGCTCCGCTGATGCTGCACCAGAGGTGAAGGTCTTTCCAAGCGGTCGCGACTGGGAATAATGCGCTGCCCGGATCAGTCGGGCGCCTAACAAGAACAGAATCTGAGTTCCGAACATGTGGCACCTCGTTCTGATGAGGCTCCGCCGACGCTGGGCCCTATCGTTGGCCCTCTGGCTAGGCCTGATTGCGTCGATCGGGTTCGCCGGGGCTGCCGCGATGGTCCAGGCGAGCGCAGGTGACGCCAACCTGCAGCTATTTCTCAAAGGCCTCGGTGTGAACGGCGACGTAACGGTCAGTGAGTCGGACAAGAATGACGTCTTTCTAATCGGGACGCATCCAAACCCCGCGCAAGCCTACAAAGCGTTTCAGGCGGTCGTTGCAGAACGGACGCAGAGCCTCACCGGCGGCCTGCTGAGGGTGACAGATGCGTGGGCCGTGTCCACCCAGTTCTCCGTCACGACGATCAATGGCCGTCCGTACACAAACCTCAGTTCCCCATCGCCGGTGTTCGCCGCCTACGAGGGCATCGACTCCCACATCAAGATTGTCGGCACCCGTCAGCCTCCTGCGGGAGACACGGCCGTCCCGGTCGCAATGACCGAAGCGGGTGCCGCGGCGATGGACATAAAGATTGGTGACCTTCTATGCCTTGGGGATACGGAGCCGCCACTCTGCGTCCGAGTTGTGACGCTGTGGCGGCCGCTTGACCCTAACGACCCTTATCTGCTTCGCGAACAGGTGCCAGTTGGCGGCATGTTCGTCTCGATCGACCGTTTCTACCAGACCCTGGCGGCCTATCCCGACGACGCTGCTTCAGCCTACGCACGACTCAACGTCGATCTGACGGCTGCCCACGGTTACACGCCAGCCGAGACGCTGGACCGAGCCAACGCAATCACGAATGGGCTGAGCAGCCTCAGCATCAGCATCTCGGTCCAGACCGGACTGGTCAACGGCCTAACTGACTTCGTCGGACGTGCTTCCATCGCTCAGTTTGCGATCCAGTTGGTGGCCACCCAGGTGCTCGCGCTGGCGCTGCTTTATGTGGCTTTCGCGTCGGGGCACGTTCTCGATCAGCAGGGCCAGCTTTTCGCGGCCTGGCGCGGTCGCGGTTGGTCTCCGCGACGCGTCTTCGCTGTCGTGATGACGGAGTCTGCCTTAATGACTCTGCTGGCCTTGCCGTTTGGGCTCGTTGTTGCCTATGCGGCCGCGGCAACAGTCTCCAGTGCCGTCTACCGGACCTTGCCCTACGGCCTTGGCATATCAGATCTTGGCTTGCCAATCGGCGTTGCTCTGGTCGTCATTTTGGCGGTGCTGGCGGTGCAGGCGATTCGAGCCAGCCGGCGGGAACTGCTTGACGTGCGCCGGAGCGAGTCGCGGCCGGAAACGAGGCCGTGGTGGCAATGGCGCTATGTGGATCTTGGTCTGGCGGCTCTGAGCATCCCGATCCTCCTCGAGCTGCGGACCATCGGCCAGGCCAACCTTCGGGCGGCCGGGCTTAGTGCCACCGACCCGCTCACGACCAGCCTGCCGGTCCTGGCTCTCATTTTCTTGGCTGTGGCAGCCCTACGGCTGCTGCCATTCCTCGCGCGGTTGGCCGGCCGAGCTGGTCGCGGCTTAGCATCCTCGATGGCCTCGTCCCAGTTCGCGCGCCACCCCAGCGCGCACGCCGGTGCGGCTTTGCTGCTTTCGGTGAGCATTGCGCTCGGTCTCTTCGCCTCGATCTACGCCACCACTGCGTCCCAGAACGCAGCCGACCGTGCGGCCTACAGCGTCGGCTCGGACATCCGACTCTCAAACTCCTCTGATCACAGACCCGCCCTCGACGCGTTGACCGCCCAGCTCAGTGGAGTTCAGGCTAAGAGCTTCGCCTCCCGCTTCTTTGGAAATTTCGGCACCTCGGGCGGTGCTTACATTGATGTGCTCGGAGTCGATCCTTACACGATGAAGGGCGTTGCCTGGTCACGCCCTGGCCTCAACTCTGCTTCGCTGACCGACCTTATCGATCGTCTCGCAAGGAAGGAGCAGGGTGGGATGCTGCTCGGCGGGCAACCGAAAGCGCTAACCCTGTGGGTCTACACCACCGGCGGCCTCGCGGTTGACCTTACGGCGAACGTTACCGATGCCGACGGCCAGCCTTGCGACTGCGGATTTGGAGTTCAGAACCAAGCTGGTTGGACGCAGGTCACCGCGCAGCTCAAATTCGCCCATCCACCCGCCTATCCCCTTCGCTTCCGCAGCCTGATGCTCGGGGCGGTCAAGGTGTTCGGGACGATCGCCATCAGCGACTTGCAGGTCGACGGCACTGAGCTGGAGTCCTTCAGTTCGCCACAAGACTGGACTGCGAGCGATTCTGTCAATGGGCTCTATAACCTCCCACTGAAGGCCGATAGGATCGTCCCCCGTAACGGAATCGCCACCGTCGCCTTCACGGTTGCTCAGTCACAAGGCAACTTCGTCGTCAGGCCGCCGGCGGCCGCTGATCCGATCCCCGCGCTAGCTTCGACCGCCACCCTCGCCATGTTCAACCTGGTTCAGAACAAGCCCTTCATCGCCAGCGTCAACGGTTACGCCATACAGTTAGTAATCGTCGGGGTCGCGGACCAGTTCCCAAGTCTCTACCAGGAAAACGGCCCTTGGTTGGTCGTCGCTCGCGACCCGTTCTTGGCTGCTCTGAACCAAGTCAGCGGGTACGCGGTCTGGCCAAACCAAGCTTGGTACACGGTAGCCCCCGGCGCTGATCGTGCCGACCTCGCCCTCATTCAGCGGGACTATCCTCAGGTCACCGCGCTCGACCGGCGTGACCTCGTGGCAGCAGCCGCCAGCGATCCGCTCTGGCTGGGGCTGGAGTCGAACCTTCTGACCGGAGCCTTGACCTGCCTCGCCCTCGGCATTGCCGCTTTCGCCCTCCATTTCCTGGTGACCGCGAAAGGCCGCCTAAGCGAGTACGCAGTCCTGGAGGGTAGTGGATTACCTCGTGCCCTGATTTGGCGCAGCCTATTCATCGAGCAGCTTGTCGTGCTCGCCTTCTCGCTGGGGACCGGCATCGTGCTTGGCGTGCTGCTGTCCTTCGTCCTCCTCCCATCTCTGCAGCTCGGCAACACGCTGCTCGACACTGTTCCGGCGACGGTGGTGACGATAAATCCGCTCCTGGTCGCGGCGGTTCTCGGGTCGGTAGTGGTCGTAGCGGTCATCGCCGGGCGGCTGGCCGCGCGCACGGGCGGCGGATACAAGCTGATGGACGAGCTGAGGTCGCTTGGATGAAAGAACCGATCGTCGATTGCCGAGGCGTCTTCCACATTTACAAGACAAGCAACGTGGAGGTTGTGGCCCTCCAGGGCCTCGACCTGCGCATGGATGAGGGCGAAATGATCGCTGTGGTCGGCCGGTCGGGCAGCGGCAAGACAACACTGCTCAACGTGCTTGCCGGCATGCAGGTGCCGAGCGCCGGAACGGCTCGAGTGGCGGGATACGACCTGACCACGTTGACGGCGCGGCAAAAGGACCACTACCGGCGCACAGCAATCGGCTATCTGTGGCAGAACATCCAGCTCAACCTCACCCCAGAGCTATCGGCGATGGCAAATGTCGAGTTGCCGATGTTAGGGACAGGAGTGGTGCCTTCGGAGCGGCGCGAGCGCTCCTCCCGGTTGCTCGACGCACTTGGAATCTTGCATCGAGCGAACCAGCTACCCTCGCACCTGTCGTCCGGGGAAAACCAGCGCCTCGGCTTGGCGATTGCGCTCGCCAACGGCCCAAAGCTACTGCTGGCGGACGAGCCGACCGGCCAACTCGATCGGACCACCGCCCGCCGCGTGCTGGACGACCTGAGGACGCTTCAGCGCGAACTAGGCACCAGCGTGCTGCTGGTGACCCACGAGCGTCAGGTAGAACGCCAGGTTGATCGTGTGATCGCGATCCGCGACGGCCGGACCAGTACCGAGACGCGCTGGCGAACCCAGGAAACGTCGGATGAGCTTGTCATAATGGACCGCGCTGGGCGGATCCAGATCCCGAGCGCCTACGTCGAGAAGCTCGGCCTCAGGGATAGGGTCAGGGTTCGACTTGAAGACGACGACGTGGTCGTCTCACGCGAAGAGGAGACTCGAGCTGAATGAGTGTCCTCACGATGCGAGCCGTGTCGCGAAACTTCGGCGAGGTCGCCGCCGTTCACGAGGTCGACCTCGACGTCGATGAGGGGCAGCTGGTGGTGCTGCTCGGCCGGTCCGGGTCCGGCAAGACGACGTTGTTGAGCCTTGCCGGCGGTCTCGACCGCCCGGACTCCGGTTCAATCGCGGTCGCGGGGAACGATCTTGGTGGCCTCGATGCCGCTGCACTGGCTGAATTTCGGCGAAAGGTGACTGGGTGGATGTTCCAAGCTGCCGGACTACTGCCGCTGCTGAGCGCCGAGGAGAATGTCGCGCTAGCGCTCCGCATTCAAGGCCGCTCGGTCGCCGAGGCGGGCGTTTCGGCCCGGGCCGCGCTCAAGGTGGTTGGGCTGGAAGACCGGGCGCGACACCGCGGTTACGAGCTCTCGGGCGGAGAGCAGCAGCGGGTCGCGCTCGCGCGGGCCTTGGTCAAGAATCCGAGATTGTTACTTGCCGATGAACCCACCGGGCAGCTCGACAGCGAGACGGCGCAGTCGGTGATGGCTCTCCTCCGATTGTTGTCCGAGGAGGGCATGACCATCCTCCTAGCGACTCACGACACGGCCTTTGCCGACATCGCCGATCGCGTTCTGACCATCGAGGATGGCCGGGTAAGTCAGACGGAGGGTCGCGCCTAGATAGATGAGGCGTCACGCGTTCCTGACTGGCGCTCACGAGCTGCCCGAAGGCTCACGAAACCGCAACTTCGATTAGCTCGGTGAAACTGACCCCGTCAATCTGCCACGCATAGCATCCCGGCGATCCGACGTATGTGTAGGATGGCCAATTCCGCCATGGGGCTCCGGTCGAGGTGCCCGACACCTGGAAATCGAGCTCTACATCCAGGTCGAAAACGCCGTTTGGCGTTTGCAACACCTTCGCGGGCGCGCCTCTCCACTCATTCCCGCTCGACGAATCGAAGAGCAGATTGCGCGGGCCGTCCAATTGACCACCACGGATTCGGATCGGCCCGGTGTAGATGGGGTTGGCAGCCCAGAGAACCTTCGTCACGCCGGACGGAGCTGAGCGGAGACCCTGACCACCAATGGCGTACACCGGACCATCCCCCAAGCCATAACCGAAGTCGGGACTGGGCCGCGAAAGTGTTGCCTGCGGGCAGCTCGCGCCCGCAGCCAGATGCGGCAGCCTCATCGGCCGATCAGCCAGTACCGTGAATGCCCCGGTCGAGACCGGTGACGGCGATGGCGTTGTCCTCGACAGCGGAGGTTGATTCGGGCTAAAAGAGCATGCGGCCAGGGCTACGGCGCTGGCCAGCGTTGCGAGCCACCTAACAGCGGTCATCAACTCTACCTGCGCTCCAGGTTACACAACGGCTCCTTGGTCCCGTGACAAGTGACTCTTGTGTGGAGCCCAACAGGCGCCTTTGGCGTAGCAATGTAAGCATCCTCCGGATGCCAATTGCCGTCCCTATGGTGTGAAGCCACAATCGCACCGTGAGTAGAGCGAGCAAGGGGATCGGCGAATGGTCGGCTCTGCATTTTTCGCAGGCCAATTCACCAGGGCGGCATCAGGACAATGTTCCAGCTCTGCTCAGGCGAGTGGCAGCAACCATCGCAATCCTGGGCGATGTAGCTATTCAAGGCATTGCATTTCACAACGAGCTCGATGAGGATGGCGATGACCGACCGCACGTGACCGTTTATCTCCACCGAGGCCAAGGCGAAAGGCCAGCCGATCGAGACCAGACGGTCGCGCCAAAGCCTAGGGAGAGGTCGAGGTCACGATCTGCGCAGGGTGACTTGCAAAGGCTGGTAAGAAACAGTGACCCTGGCGCCCGTGGTTCTTCGTCGCCGTCCCGCCACACGTCGACTTGCCACCTGCGCCTTTCCTGGGACGGCGATCAACTGTGGTCAGGGTGCAGCGGCTAACTCTCGAATGACGCCGTGGCGAGCGTGAATCTTATCTGGTGCCCGCCGTTATCAACCACCAACCCACCCTGGCTCTGGCCGAGAACGGTGACGCCGCCCGGAAACGGTGCTCTGTAAAAGTGCCAAGAGGCAAATGGATGGTCGACCGAACCATCCCGACACGATGTGACCGATACGCCGCAATGGTCCAAGCCAATGACTCCGGGCGCTCCGACGAGGCCGAGGGTTGTCAGCACCCAATCATTGCCCGCCAATAGACAGTTCCGAATCTCGCCGTAACGTCGACTAACCTCATCATCGGTGGCACTGCCAGCGGCGGCCCACGGTCCACATACGGGCGATGCTTGGGCAGTTTGGCTTGCGGCACTTGGGTTAGCCGACGCCGGCGCTTGGCTGTGGCTGGCCACGGGCGAAGACGCGCATGCGCTTGCAACCACAAGCAGCACTGACAGGAAACAAACTCGAGGGCCCACCTGACTCATAGAACGCATAGTGCCACTGACGGTTACATGCGGTGTCTTGCCCTCGCTGGGCCGTTTCAAACTGTGCCTGAACGGACTGCGTATTTGGCGGAAACGGACTACCTGCGTCATCCTTGGCGGCGGCCCAGCGCCTGGAAATCAGGTCCCCGGCCTTTGTGCACGGCGACCTCCCATGACAGCACTACCGGCGTCTGGAAGGTGACACTTACTGAGTCTTGGGACGCCCGCAGCTTCATGCCCAGGGCGATCCGGGAAACGGGCCAACTGCCACACTCTTGGACGTATCTCGTGAATGCGTCTGGTCTTTTTGTCCTGGGCGGCCAATCCGCCAGCTTCTCGCCCCAGGAAGTCGCCTTAGTAGGCTTTCGTTAGTAGCCTTTCGCCGATCCTTGCTGGCCATCTCGTCTGCGTCTTGAGCCTTGCCGGCCGCCCCTCGACGGAGTCCAAAATGGCGGAACGTTCTTTGACTGGGCCGAGCCCAGCGATTGGCCGACTGGAACTAAAGCCGCTTCTGTCGCGTCTTACTTAGTGTGGACCTGCCCGTGAGCAGCGAACTCGTGCAATCCCCTGCCCGCGACTTCGACGCGATCGTCGGTCCGTGGATCGATCCTGGCTACCGACTTGCGGTCGCCATACTGCGGGATCCGAATGAGGCTCAAGACGCCGTCCAGGAGTCGGCCGTGAAGGCATGGCGGTCACTTAACAATCTGCGCGATTCGAGCCAAGCGCGGGCCTGGTTTCTCACCATTGTCGCGAATCAGTGCCGATCCACTATGCGGCGGCGCTGGTGGGGCGTCATTCGATTCGCATCTCGAAACACCATTGCTGCGGGACCAGAAGAGATTGCGGTGCAGTCCATGGACATCGATAAGGCGATGCGGAGTCTCGATCCTGAAGACCGGGCCATCCTCCACCTCCACTACTTCGTCGACCTGCCGATCAACGAGGTTGCTCGAGTGCTCGGAATCAGCGCTGGAGCGGCCAAAACCCGCATCTACCGCGCCGCGCATCGGCTCCGCCCAGAGCTTCAGTTAACGGAGGAAGATCTTCGATGACCATCCGCGATGATGTTCGCAAATACTTCGAGCATGAGGCGGCCCGCCACGAGGCACCCCGCGGCTTCCGAGCAGCTGTACTTGGAGAGGCTCGAGGGCGCGCTCTTGAGCAACGCAGTCCGCAATGGATCGCCGGCGCAGTCGCCATGTTGCTGGCGGTGGCGGTGGTGGCCGGCCTGCTTGGAGCGGACGTCTTCCTGCGAAGTCGCGGTGCGCCGGCGAACCCCCGATCGTCTGCTGCGCGCACGGCATCGCCCACTTCCTCACCCAGCGCCAGCATCCCGCTGGACTCGGTCGCCATGTTTGGCGACGAAGGCTGGGCGTCGACGCTCGATTCATCGGGCGCCATCGCCAACGTGCTCCGCACTGCCGACGGCGGCCGCACCTGGCGAACGGTCACTCCAGGAGCCACAACAGGCACGTTTATTTTCGGCTTCGCGCCGATTGATGTCTTCCGTGCCTGGGTGATGGCAGCAGACCCATCCGCGTCGGGCACCGGGCCTGTTGATCTGTGGGCAACGAGTGACGGTGGGCAGACGTGGACAAAGACCACGGCGCTAGCTTTCGCATTTCGAGGTTCGCTGATCACATTCACGGATGGCACGCATGGGTGGTTTGCAGTACCTGGTGAGCCGCTCAGCCAGGAGGAGCAGCAGGGGATTGTGATCGACCGCACCATCGATGGCGGAAAGTCATGGCAGTTGGTGGCGGAGACGAACTGGCCCCCGGTCAAGTCAACACCCGCTGCCCCACCATTGAACTGCGGCAAGAGCGACCTCTCATTCTTCACACCGAGTACCGGCTGGTTGACTGGCGGTTGCGGCGGTGGCATCACCTTTGATGTGACCACCGACGGAGGCCTCACCTGGAAGGCGCAACGGCTCGCCTCGCCAGGTGGGGCGCCATTTTCAGCCGAATGCGGCGGTGGTCCATGCACCCTGACGGCACCGCGTTTTGTGCGGCCACCGGTTGGGTCCTACCCAGATTTTCAGCAGGCAGCTGGGTTCGGTTACATGGTGCTCAACGACACCACCGCGTCCGGCAGTCGTTCGTGGCTTTACGTCAGTAGGGATGGCGGCCGGAGTTGGACGATCCATTCTGTCCCCGGTCAGGAGACGCGAGTTGCGATGCTCACAATGTCGGTAGGCTTTGCCAGTGTCGGAGCGGTCGATGGTGCAGCGCATTGGCTGTACCGAACCGACGACGGCGGCACCACATGGCAACCCGTGCCGGCCAACGTACAGCTTTCATATCCGGAGCTCGATTGCGTCTCAGTTTCGCGATGCTGGGCGTTGACTGCATCTCCAACCGATTCATCCACCCAACTCTATGAAACGACGGATGGCGGTCTGACGTGGAGCAACCTAAACGTTCGGGTGCCGTAAACAGCGTCAGGAAGAACTCGCGCCACAAGGAAGGCGAGCGCACTGTTTCGCCCGAGGTCCAGGAGGGAGATGTACGTATCGGGAGGGCCTGTGCTGGACGCCGACGCCACGGCTCCGGCTTTGTGTGACCTCTTTGCAGGCCGGCGGCGGCCGACCTTTGCAACCTTGCGGACCATTTGTCGGGCGCTGGAGTTGCCGCTCCAGGCCGCAATCACGTTCTCGGCGAGCGCTTCTGCCCCATTACCGGTTTGGGATGTCGAGACAGAGGTCAGTCGGTTGGGGTAGCTTCAGCGGGTCAGATGGGTACGGTGCAATTGGCCGCCGGTGTTGTTTGTGTATTGGCGGCCTCCGGGTTTGGGTGGACGGCCATTCGACTGGCAACCTACCCGGCTCCGTGGAGCCTTCCGTGGCAGGCGGGAAGACGCGGAGGGCCATGGCCGACGGTCAATGCGGCGATCCGGTTCGCGGCCCTGGCCGCTGTGGCAGCAGTGATAGCCTGGCCGTCCTTCCAGGGCGGAACTGCGGTCGGCGGCAGTCATCCTCAGGAGGTGGTCAGGGGTGCAGTGGCTCCAGTCCGTGCTGCCAGCGCAGACGTGATATGGCTTTTGATCGGGCTGGCCGTCGCGGGCTTGATTGCAATTGGACTCATGGTCGCCTGGCTGTTGCTGCCAGCGCTCCGGCACCGTCAACGCATCGCGGGGTCGCAGGTGCCTGTCGCCGATGAAAAGCCGACTCTTAGCGAGCTTACTAACGAGACCCTTCAGGCGATGATGTCCGACATGAATCCACGTCACGCGATCCTCGCATGTTATGCGCGGATGGAGCGAGGCCTGGCGAATCGTGGGATCCCACGCAATCCTGAGGAGACAGCACTCGAATACATGCGTCGCTTGCTCGAGCGAGCGGGTGCTCCCAACGCTCCGCTTCAATCGTTGACCAGGCTCTTCCACCTGGCCGGGTTCTCGGCCCAGCCGATGGATGAATCGATGAGGGAAACCGCGATCAGCGCTCTGCGTGCGATCAGTTCAGGCGCTCCATGAAATGGTTCCTGCGGGAGGCCAGTCTGGTTACGGCACTCGCTGCTCTCGTTGTCGTCTTGGAGCCGAGTTGGCTTGCCACGGTAGGCCGGCTTTGGCTTGTGGGAATCGTTTTGCTTGGCAGTGGAGCGATCCTATCCGCAGTGTTCGGCCGCATTCCAACGGAGCCAGTTCCAGCTTCCACCGAGCTGGCTCGCCAGCTCGGGGACCTCCGCCAGATGCGGGACATCGAACAGGCCAGCGACTTCCTGATTGCGGTGGATTACCAGCTCTTCCCGTTTCTGCAGGGTGCGGTTCGTGAAATTGCGGTCCATCGACTACTTGTCCGCCACAGCGTTGATCTCGAGCGCGAACCTGATCGAGCTCGCGACATACTCGGGCATGAGACCTGGCAGCTCATCACCCCAACGGAGACAGCAGGGGCCAAGCCTCGTTTAGGCTCCGTCAGTCTCACGCAGCTTGCGGTTGTGACGGACGCTCTCGAGAAGGTCTGAACTGTGGCCAACAACTTCGACATACAGCGTTTCCAGGATCAAGCGGAACGGCTCCTCGATGAGGTATCGACTGCCGTCGTCGGCAAGCGCGCTGCCATGAAACTGCTGTTGGTCGCGCTGCTGGCTGACGGACACGCTCTGATGGAGGATTTGCCCGGATTGGGCAAGACCCTGATGGCCCGCTCTTTTGCTAGCGCGATGGACTTGGACTTCAAGCGCATCCAGTTCACGCCTGACCTCATGCCGGCCGATGTGACCGGGACGTCCGTCTACAACCAAGCCAATAGCGTTTTCGAGTTTCGCGCCGGGCCAGTCTTTACGAACCTGCTGCTGGCCGATGAGATCAACCGGGCGCCCGCCAAAACCCAGGCCGCGCTGTTAGAGGCAATGCAGGAGCGGCAGGTGACAGTCGACGGAGAAACGCGGAAGCTGGAGGCTCCGTTCCTCGTCATCGCGACTCAGAACCCNNGAAGGGATCCATGTTTCGCGCGCTGTGATGCGCTACATCGTGGCGCTTGTGACGGCAACACGTTCGAATGCCCAGATCCAGGTTGGCTCCAGCCCACGGGGAGCGCTTGCCCTCATGAAGCTCGCTCGCGGATGGGCCGCGCTCGACGGCCGTGATTTCGTGCTGCCGGACGACGTCAAGGCGCTATTGGTTCCTGCGCTCGCCCATCGCGTTTCGCTGAAGCCTGAAATGTGGATCCAGGATCAGGACACCGAGCAGGCAATCTTGAACGCGGTCCATGCAGTTCCGACACCGACGGCCGCCGAGCTTGCGCGCGAGTCTTGACCATATATCGCTCGCCGCGCCTGCTCCTGTATTCGCTGATCTTCACCGGCGGAGTCATCTTGTCCTGGGTACTGGGCCGGATTGACCCGCTAGTGCTCGCACTTCCATTCCTTGCAGTGCTGGCCGCGGCTGCTGTGGTCGCTCGCACTGGCCCAGATCTCGAAGTGCAAATCACGTTCGATAGGGCCAAGGCGCTGGAAGGCGAGGACGTCGACATCGATATTGTGGTCGCTACCAACCGCGGGACCTTCCAAGTCGCATTTGTTCTGGATGCACCCATGGGCATAGACGTCATAAACCCGCCGGAGGCAGCCGTCATTGGCGTCGGATCACCGACAACGATGCATGCCCGGATCAGATGTCGGCGGTGGGGGGCCTACCGCCTTGGCGGTGGCAGGCTTCGGGCACATGACGTGTTGTCGGCGTTCGCCTATGAGCGATTGATCCAGCCGATGGTCAACCTCCGCGTATACCCACGTCCTGAAAGGCTCCGCTCCTTGATGCGTCCTCGCTCGTTACAACCTAGGTTCGGAAGCCTTGTGTCGCGCGCGGCTGGCGCGGGCCTGGAATTCGCCGATATCCGCGAGTTCGCGCCGGGTGACCAGCGTCGTCATGTCAACTGGAAGGCCACGGCCAGACGCGGACGGGTTCACGTCAACCTGTTCCATCCAGAATGGAGCTCAGACATCGTTCTCCTGGTAGATACGTTTGCGGAGGTCACCGGCGACAGTCAGTCCAGCCTGGAGCTCGCAGTTTCCGCGGCCACATCGGCGGCCATAGAATTCCTGCGCCGTCGGGATCGCGTCGGGCTCCTGACGGTGGGCGGCTCGATTCAATGGCTGCTTCCCGGAATGGGTGTACGTCAGCTCTACCGCATCGTGGATCACTTGATGCAGACCAAATTAGCGTTCAGCTATGCCTGGCCAAATGCGGAGGCCATTCCGCCGCGGGTCATTCCATCGGGGGCGTTGCTCGTAGCGCTTACTCCACTGGTGGACCGGCGGATGTCGGCGATGCTTCTCGACCTCCGGGCCCGCGAGCACGACATAGCCGTGGTCGAAATCTCCGCCGATGCCGTCCTGCCGGCAGCGCACGGCCAGCGCGAACAGCTGGCGCGCCGGCTCTGGACACTTCATCGCGGCGCGATTCGCTACCGCTTTCAGCAAGCCGGTCTGCCGGTTTCGGTATGGGAGCCAGGGCGCCCATTGCAGATTCCCTTCATGGAGCTACAGAAATTCAGAAGAACTTCGCGGCGCGCACGCGTCTAATTGTTGGCGCCGTCGCTGCAGCCGCCGCTGTGGGGATCGCAGCTCAACTGACGGCCAGCGATTTCGCATTTCCAGGAGGGACGATTGGAGCCTGGCTGGCCGTAGTGGTCCTCGTCGTCGGGCTGCTTCAAGGGAGGGACCTGATATTCCCAGTCGGTCTAGTCGTTCTTGCCGGCGTCGCTCTGCTAGACCTCCTCTATGGCACCCTGGCCACCGTCCAGGCTCCACTCATCGGCGGGGCTTTGCTGGCAACTGCAGAGTTCGGCTATTGGTCCTTCGAGTTCGAGGCGGGGATCAAGCAAACGCAGCCGGTGATCCTTCGACGCGTTGTCGTCATCCTCGGATTGGTTGTGCTCGGGGCGGGGCTGAGCGCAATGTTTGCCATCCTGGGGATGTTCTAGCAAGGCTCGGCTTCGTGAGTTGACCTGAAAGCGAGCCGGCCGAGCTAAATGGTCTTCGCCGAAATCGGATGGCGGAGCTAAGATCAGCGCGAATTCGCCAGGGACTGAAGACCACTTGGTAAGCGAACGTCTTGGCTTTGGAACCGGGCGCGATCCCTAGTCTCTCTAGTCGCTACACGAGCCGACGCAATCTGGTAGCTGGACATGCGCGCTTGGGTCAGGCTGAAGGGCGGCCGACGAAAAGGGCGCAAGTGCCAGGAATAAGTGGGGGCTGGGAAAGAAGGAATAGCCTGTAGCCAGAATGTACTGGGCACTAATCGCGATTGTCCTTTGGTTATGTTTGGCGGCCGGGTTGGGCTTAGGTATTTGGGGTCTGACCTCCAAGCAGCCAGCGGTCGCACTGACCGCAGGCGCTGTTGGCACTGCCCTCATCATCCTGTTCAGTTGGATGGGCGCCCTGAGCATCGGACCATTCACCATCGCATTGGCCGTGGTACTCACCGCTTTGGTAGCCACCAGAGGTCTCGCGTGGTGGGCGCGGATCGCAGCGTTGGCGGCCGGCCTGGCCATCTACTACGTCGACGTGTGGGCGATTCCGCCTGCTCAGCCCGCTTCTCTGGTCGTGATACCGGCAGTGTGCCTGCTTACCTATGTGGCGGCTGCGTTCGTTCGAATCCGCCCATCGACGGTCGACCGCACCGCTTGACCGGAGATAGACCGCCGACACTCTCGAGGGCGCGAGGTCGATTACACGATTAGTCGCAGCGTGTCTGTCAGAGGCGTTTCGGACCCATCACCGCCCACAATGACCTAGCGTGGGCATTGGGTCATGAGGGATCGGAACCGGATTTCGAGCCGAGGTCAGGTCGTAATCGTGCTCGGCCTGGTGGGGCTGGCAGCCTTGGTCGGGATTGGCAGTCGGTCCGGCGCAATCGAGCTTGGCGGCCCAGTTCTGCCACCAGAACCGTTCGTGGTGCTCGTTCAGACCGGCCTCTACCTCGGGGTCGCCCTCGACCTGCTCTTGATGGCGGGCCTTGTTTACGTATTCTGGCCGTCGGAGCCACATCAGTTCCATAGGGCCCTCAGGCTTGCGCTGCTCCTGATACCCATCATTCTTTTTGCCATCGCGATCGGTCTCTTCGCGGCGGCACCGCCTGTTGGTCCCGGCTCAGTTGGGCAACCTTCGGGCTCAACATCCGCCGGATCCGCCGGCCCGGGCGCGCTGCCTCAGACCCAGTCATCTGCCTTCGCAGCGACCAGGTCGACCAACGGCGTGCTGCCGTGGATAAGCCTTGGCTTGGCGGCGGCAGTGGTCCTTGTCGGCATTTTGGCCTGGGTCATGAGCGAACGCCGTCGTCGCCTTTCGGCGCGGGTCCTTGGGTCAAAACCTCGCGAAACAATGACGGAAGCAATTGAAGAGGGCATTGAGACTTTGCTTTCTCATCCAGATCCCAGACTGGCCGTGATCGCTGCGTATTCAGTGATGGAGAAGGCATTCGCGCGAGCCGGGAGTGCCAGGCGGCTTTACGAGACCCCATTGGAGTTCGTGGGCAGGATTCTCTCCTCCGTTCCCAGCGCAGGTGCTGACGCAACCAGGTTGGCCCAGCTTTTTGAGCTGGCCAGGTTCAGCCAGCATGAGATCGACGAGAAAATGCGAGTGGTGGCGGTGACGACGCTCTCGAACATCCGACACCACCTCCAGGTGCCGACCTAAGGTGGAACGCGACAGATTACGCGCCCGCGGCGGAGCCGGGATGCGGACCCTTAAGCGGAGTTTGATGGGCCCAGGGGTCATCCTGGTTCTCGCCACTGGAGTTGTCGTGGCTGCTGTGTTCAACTATCCCGATCGCTCCAACCTTGCACTGCACGCCTACCTTGTCCTGATCGGGTTTGTCGTTTTGTGGTCGGTCGCCGGCGCAGTGTCTCAGGCTTTCCCATCCGGCGGCCACACCGCGATTGAGCAGGCGGTTAGACGCAGGCGACTCGCGCCAGCGACCCTGCGAGAAATCCAGCGGATCGAACTGGATATCTCGTTATCCACCGTCTCGGGCCTGGACCCCAACTCGCAGTTGCGGCGCCTTCTTCGTCGACTGGCAGCCCAGCGGCTCTCTGCGCACCACAACGTCGACCTGGAATCTGATCCAGCAAGAGCCAGGATCCTGGTGGGCGATCAACTCTGGGCGGCGATAACCGGGCACGGTCGATCAGCCAATCACAACGCGGCCGCGGTGCCGATCGAGGAGCTCGAGCAGGCAGTGAACGCGTTGGAATCCATATGAACACTGTTGACGGCGTAGCTGACATCGCCAAACGCTGCTCCGAGGTGCTCGACGAGATTGAGCGCGCCGTCCTGGGCAAACGCAATGTCCTCGAGCTTGTTCTTATGGCCCTTTTGTGTGACGGCCACGTCCTGATCGAGGACTTTCCTGGGCTCGCGAAGACCCTGATGGCACGCAGCTTCGCCGCGGTCACGGAGCAGCAGTTCAAGCGGATTCAATTCACGCCAGACCTGATGCCCTCTGACGTAACCGGCGCCTCCATTTATGACCAGCGCTCGGGCGAGTTCGTTTTCAGGCCCGGTCCCGTGTTCACCAATCTCCTTCTTGCGGACGAGATCAATCGGGCGCCGGCGAAAACGCAGGCTGCGCTGCTCGAGGCAATGCAGGAGCAGCAGGTGACCATGGAGGGCGTCACGCGTCAGCTGGGGCGTCCGTTCCTGGTCATCGCGACCCAGAACCCGATCGAGTTTGAGGGCACCTATCCGCTACCAGAAGCGCAACTCGACCGCTTCCTCGTTCGGCTGCGGATCGGCTATCCCTCCCGCGAGCAGCAATTGGCGATCCTCCAGCAGCGCGCCGAGCGCGGCGAAGACGAGGTGGCCCTCCGGACGGTCGTGGACGGTCCCACCCTTTTGCGGCTCCAGTCCGCACTTGAACAGATATATGTGTCCGAGAGCATCGGCTACTACATCGTTGATCTTGTTGAGGCGACGAGACTGAGTCCCCGGACACAGGTGGGCGCCAGCCCCCGCGGCGCCCTGGCTCTTTTCAAGCTGGCAAGGGCCCGTGCAGCCCTCGACGCCCGCGATTATGTGATTCCGGAGGACGTCAAGTCGGTCGCCGTCCCCGCGCTGGCGCACCGGCTCACACTGCGCCCCGAGCTCTGGGTAGAGCACATCCGCCAAGAAGACGTGGTCGCCGAGTGCCTGGAGTCAGTGCCCGCCCCTTCCGCCGAGGACGTCCGCAGGCCGTGAGCGTCAGGATGACGGCGTCGCCGAAGCTGGTCGGCTACCTGTGGCTGGCCGGCCTGGGGCTGCTGGGCGCGATCCTTTTCGGGCGGCCCGAGGCTGCCGAGATCGGCATTTGCTTCCTGGTCGCAGTAATCGCCGGTCTGATCGGCATGGTGCGGCCGAAACTATCGCTCAGCGTGCGACTTGACCGCGATCGCGTGCTCGAGGGCGAGGAGGTGTCGGCCGACCTGGAAATCGACGCCCAAACCGCAATGCCCTGGCTCAAGGTCCTGGTTCCGCTTCCGGCCGGCCTTCAACCGAGCAGTGGGACTGAGCTCCAGACAATTCAACTCCCGGCCGGCACGCAGTGCCACCTCGCAATCAAGCTGATCTCCTCCCGATGGGGCACGTTCAAGATCGGCAGGCTGCTTGTCGAATCGCATGATCGACTGGGGTTCTTCACCTTCCAGCAGCTGCTTGATCAGACGCTCGTCCTACGCGTGTACCCACGTGAGGCGGCGCTGGCGAGAGCCATCCGACCACTGGAAACGCAGGTCTTCTCCGGCAATGAGGTGTCGCGTCGGATTGGAGACGGTATCGAGTTCGCTGACGTTCGGCCGTTCGTGCCCGGAGACCGCGTCCGCAGAATCAATTGGCCTCAAAGTACGCGCCGCGGCGAGCTTCACGTCAACGACGTGCACCCGGAACGCAACAACGACGTCGTCATCTTCCTCGACACGTTCTCCGACCTCGGTGTCGACGGGGACAGCATCCTGCTCATGACCGTCCGCGCAGCTGCCTCGCTCGCTCGCCATTACCTGAACCGCCGAGATCGCGTGGGTTTGGTCAGTTTCGGCGGCACCCTGCGGTGGCTACATCCTCGGATGGGGGTCACACAGGCGTATCGGATTGTCGATGCGCTCCTGAGCACCGAGAGCCAGTTCAGCTATGCGTGGAAGGGTATCGACATCATCCCCACACGGACGCTGCCGCCCAAGGCACTCGTCATAGCGATCACGCCGCTGCTCGACGAGCGAACGGTGGCGGCACTCTTTGACCTACGTGGGCGTGGGTTCGACGTGGCGATCGTTGAGGTGTCTCCGGCGCCGTTTCTCCCCGCCCCTGGCGGTCCGCAGGGACGCTTGGCTTACAGGCTGTGGGCCCTGAAACGTGAAGCTCTTCGATATGAGTACAGGAAAGCCGGCATTCCAATCTCAACCTGGCACCGCGGGGAATCCCTCACGGGAGCGCTGGAGGAGGTGCGCACATTCCGACGATTCGCTCGAACGTCCCACGTCTAGCGACTGGCGCGATGGCTGTCCTTCTGATGGCTTTGGTCGGAGCTGATGCGGCGGCCTCCAGCCAGCCCTCTGCGAGGGGCGTATGGATCCTGGCTTTCGCGGCGGTCGCATTGATGTCGGTCAGCCTGGTGGTCCCCAGTCGTCGATCTGTCCAGTGGGCGATCGGGATCCTGGCCGCGACCTACGTCGTGTCGCTCGTCGCGCAGGGTGCCGGCCTGGACCCCTGGGGTCCAGTGGTCGCGGCGGCGCTGCTCGCTGCCGCCGAATTGGCCCACTGGTCCATCGATTCCCAGCTACGTGCCATCGACGAGCGCCAGGTTCATATTCAGCGCGGCCTGGCCATTGGAGCAGTAACCGGAGTTGCCCTGGGTTTGGGCGCAATCGTTCTGGCCGGGTCCGGTGTCGCATTGGTGGCCGGCAATGTGACTACTGCAGCCGCAACCGGTGCCGTCGGTTTCGCGTTTGCCGCCATCGCGATCATCGCCTGGCAACGTCGCAACGGGAACACGGAGCGCAGCGCTCAGGTTTGAGCTCGGCTGATAGAACGGTCTAGGGGCTCACCAGCGGTCGACTGGCATTGTGGCGACAAGACCATCGAGTGGTGACTGGTCGTGCTGGGTCGGAGCAGGTCGATCACCCTTCCGCCTTCGCCTGATGAAGATGATCACCGGCACAAAGTAAATCGCGACGAGCAGGCAATAGACGCCAATAGCCCATAGATTCATAGCTGTACCCCTGGAGCATAGGCCACTTTGGTCCAAACCGCTGTCTCGTGCAATTAAGCAGCCGTGCGGTCGCGCCTCGAACGGATGGCTGCCCCGATCAGCTCAAACGCGAATGCAGCGATGGCAATGGCCAGCGCCGGCACCAGCACTGGTGCGAATTCGTGCCGATCTACATACAGGCGCGCCGGTGCGAGCAGCTGCCCGAGCTCCGGCACGTTGACCACTGTGAAGCCGGCAGAAACCCCACCTCCCCGCGAATTCTCACTCAGGACGGTGGCGCCACCGATGAAGACGCCCAAGTAGCCCAGCTCCGCCAGAAGCACCAGAACCGCGCTTGCCTGGAACGGGACTTCGACGGCAAGGGGCGCCCGGAGGTAGGGCACAACGTGAAGGCGGAAGAACATCAGCGGACCCGTCCCCAGGGCTTTGGCGCCAAGGGCGAAGGTTTGGGTGCGGACGTACTCGATCTGGCCGGCCACTGTCTCCGCAACATCGCGCCAACCGATCAAGGCCATCCCGATGACAAACGCGGTCCACCGTCCGCTTGGAGTCGTCGCTTCAATCAGGATGATCGCCAGCATCAGATATGGGAACCCGCTGATCCAGCGGCCCATCCCCCTGCTTATGACCCGAATCGGAGTGAAGCCATGGGCCATCGCAAAGCCCGCCAAAACTCCGATCACAAGTCTCGCGGCGACGACTGCCGTGACCAGCAGGAGAGAGGGTATGGCTGCATGCGCTACCAGGGCAAGAAGATCCCGCCCTGCGGCGTCTGAACCAAGCAGGTAAAAATGGGTTCCCACGCTCTGGACGTCCGAGTTGAAGACCTCCATGGTGGTCAGCGGTGGGAACGGTGGCTGGAGAGTCAATTCCGTTCCTGGGGGGGATCCGAACGCATAGTTTTGCCCCCACCACTTGGAAGGCTCGGCTAACCCGATCGCAGTCAGAATTGTCAGGGCGATAAGCAAGAGTCCGCCGACCAAAGCGCCCCCCACTGTTCGGACCTTCTTCAGCAGCGTGACCCTCATGCCCCGGTCGACCTTCTCGAGCCCATCAAGTACCTGGCTCCAATGAGGAGCATGAGGACGAATGTGACGAACAGGAGCACGATGGTGGCGCGCGAATCGGCCAGTGGACCGTTCGAGCCCGGCAGCGCAGGAAATCCGCCGGCATCGAAAATGAGAGCGATCGCATTCTGCTGCGAATAGTCGACGGCGAATACGAGCACCGTGCCATCGGGTTTGAGGAAAGGCAAGGACCCGAAAGCTGTGCCAGTGGGTACCTGTGTCACAGGCATCCACAAATCCTGGCTCGGCTCGTAAGTCCAAAGTGATTCCGGGAAGAGGATCCTTCCGTCGGTCAGCTCGATGGCGACGCCGCCGCCCTTCGCCGTTCCTCTACTCGACCAGAGCCCTGAGTGGGGATCGTAAAGGTAGACCAGGTTCGATGCCTGAAATCCAAAATGACCGCCGTAAACGAGCAGCTCTCCATCGTGAAGGGGCAACAGGTTGGGATCCTCAATAGTGGTCGGTTCACTCAGCTCTGACCAGCTGTCGAGGCGTGGGTCATAAATTTCCGCGCTCATGTAGGCTCCGGAGCCGGGAGAGGTGCCTGGCTGGAAGCCGCCATTGGAATCTGAGGCCGCATCCAGATCGCCGCCGGCGATCATGACCCTGCCGTCCGACATCAGAACCGCGGTCTGGTAAACGCGGGTGCGGGGGAGGGGTTTGACCAGGGCCCAGGTGCGCGATCCGGGATCGTAAACCTCGCAGCTGGCCAAGGACTGGCCATCACGCAGGCCACCGACCACGAGCACGCGCCCGTCTCGCAGAAGCGTTGCGCTGTGAGAGGTACGGGCTTGCACCATGTCGCCGGTACGGACCCACCGGTTGGCGCCTGGCTGATATAGAAAAGCGGCGGCGCTGCTCTGTGCTCCGAGTGTCCCACCCGCGAGCAGAACCGTGCCGTCCCGCAGTGCCGTCAAAGTCGCTCCGAAGACCTGGATTGGCGGCAGTGCAATCGGCCGCCACGTGTTCGTTGTCGCTTGGTAGACGGCTGCCGCGGGCGGCGGCTGCGTGTTCGGCGCGGCAGTGGCTGCGCCAAACACGAGCGCGGAGCCATTGGGAAGGGCGACCACCTGATTGACGAAGGAGAAGTTAGGAATCGGCCCCAAGACGTGCCAGCTGCCAGGCCTTGGTATTGGCGAGCAGGCGAACATCACACCACCGAGGAAGGCCAGGATGACCACGCGCGAAGCTCTCACGAAGCTGCCTNNGGATCGACCAGCTGCTGGAAAACGTTGGCGGCGGCTTCGAGAATGAAAAAGAGTGCGGTCGCGATCACGACGGCGGCGATCGCCTGGTCTGGGTTCATGCCCTGAGCCGAGCCGATGCCGAAGCTCTGCAGGAACAGGTTCCCGAGGCCAGGGTACGCAAAAAAGAACTCGACGAGCGGCAGCGACCCAATCATCAATCGAAAGGAGATAAGCCACGATGTGATCAGAATCGGCAGTGCCGGTTTGAAGATGTGGCGGCGAGCGACATCCCGCCATGGCAGCCCCTTTGCGTTGGCGGTACGCACATAGTCCTGACGGGCCTCCTCAGCCAGCACGACTCTCGCCTGTCTGAATACATATGCACCCGGTCGAATTCCGAGCACGACGGCGGCCCAAAACACTTGGCCGGGCGTCACCTCCGCATATCCGCCGGTGACATTGAGGGTGGTGAAGTTGTAGATCTGCGCCTGCAGCTCCTGAACGCCGATCGCGAGCAGGAACGTCGGCAGCACCCAGATGAGGCCGGCGATCGGAGCGATAGCCGCGGATCTGCGCTTGTTGAGCGTGAACCAGAACGCGCCGCCCAGGCCAGTCAGCGTTCCCCAGGCACTCGCCACGGAGACGAGCAGCAGCGTGTTGCCGGCTGCGTGGAGAACCGTCGTCACTATCGGTTGGCTCGAGGGCTCGATTGACCCGGGAGCCGTCGCGAGATACGCGAGCGTAACGAGAAACAGAGTCAGCAAGAGGACTCCGCCCACCTCAAAGCAGAGAATCGCCACGAAACGGAGCCGCGCCCAAATCCTCGGCCGACCGGAGAACAAGAACACAAGGCTGAGGCTGGCGATGATCGCGATCAATGCCAGATTCAGCCATGTCATCGCGCTGTCAATTCACTGATCCAGTCGACTATGCGCGGATCAGAGCGAATCCCATGTGCACCGCGACGTAGGCGGCCGTCAGCAGCAAGAGGAACCTGACCGCAGTCACGTCCGTGACCAGCGCGACGGTTGCAAACGCTGCGATCACAACGATCGGCAACCCAAACAGCACCATCGTCGCTCGCAGGAGGCGATGGTCGCGCAGCCATTCGCCTGTCAGCCAGGACCGCTTCACCTCGGAGATACCCGCCTCTTCATAGAACGAGCGGCCCCAGAGCCGCTTGCCCTTGAAGGCACCGATCTGCCGGCCGCCACCCGGGTTTGGGCCTGAATACCGGCCTGAAATATTCCCGGTTTCCATGGGCTGCGAATCGAAAACCATGCCATGAATCGCCGCTCCAAGCAGCAGCCCCGCGCCAACCACAGTGATGGCGATGCCCAGTGGGATCAGGCCTCGACCTGCGTTGAGAGACCGGTCGAACGATGAAAGCGGCCCTGATTGTCGAAATGTCTGGACCACCAGTAGGGCTGCGATCGCGCCGGCCATCCAGAGCCAGCCGAGCATTTGCTTCATCCGCGCAAGGATGGCACGGCCGACCTCCCGGCGAACCCCCCTGTCCGGTCGATACAATCATCCGCCGTGCCGAGATAGCTCAGCTTGGTAGAGCACCGCACTGAAAATGCGGGTGTCCCCAGTTCAAGTCTGGGTCTCGGCACCACCCCGTCCTGGCTTAGCGGATGTAGTCCGCCGCCAGCGTCCATGCAAAGAGGGCGAGGCCCAGCAGGCCGAGCCAGAAGCTACCCCAGGTACTGAGATCGCCTCTCAACCGCGACCAGTTGTTCACCGCGGTGGCCAGCACGAGGTAGAGGTAGGCCACTTCCGCCCACATGACCAGAAAGTGGAACTGGCCCACGTCACTCCAATGAAAAGGAAGCGGCATCGACCAGTTGACGAGACCCAGCCCGGCCTGGACGAGGAACGCGGTGGCGGCAGTGACAAATCCAAGGAGTGCATACAGCGGTAGCCGCCTCCACTGGATCGCCGCTGCCAGATAGCGCAACACCATGAAGCCCGCCACGTTCACCGCGGGTATCAGGACTCCATCGCCCAGCACTCCCGAGTAATAGGCGAACACGGTGTGCTGGTGGCCCCTATACGTCAAGGAGAAAGCCCATTGGTACCCGAAAAGCAGCATCCAGCTGACAAGCGCCGGCACGATCGGAACCCAGGCGGTGTCTCGCGCTCGGCGGACAGCGGCGACCATGGCGCGCCGATGTTAGCCGATGGGAGAGGTTACGGCGCACCTGGCGCGGCATAATTACGCGCCGTGACCAAGCCGCGCCCGCTCAGGTTTGGAGTGCAGGAACATCGGGCTCCCAGCGCCAGGGCCTGGAAGGAGAAGGCTCGGCAGGTCGAGGCGCTCGGTTACGCCTCCTTGTACCTTCCCGACCACTTCACCGACCAGGTCGGTCCGATTGCCGCGCTCATGGCCGCCGCCGATGCGACCACGCGGTTGAGAGTCGGGTCGCTGGTGTTCGACAACGACTACAGGAACCCTGTGGTGCTCGCGAAGGAAGCGGCCACCATCGACCTGCTGTCGGATGGAAGGTTTGACCTCGGGCTGGGCGCCGGCTGGATGGCCTCCGACTACGAGCAGGCTGGCATCCCGTTCGACAGCCCGGGCACGCGAATCAGCAGGATGGAGGAGGCGCTGACGATCATCAAAGGACTCTTCACGGGCGAGCCGTTCACCTTCGCCGGCGAGCACTATCGGGTGACTGGCATGGAAGGATCTCCGCGCCCCCTCCAGAAGCCTCATCCGCCGATTCTGCTCGGGGGAGGCGGCCGCCGCATGTTGCGGCTCGCTGCTCGCGAGGCGGACATCGTCAACGTGAACTTCGACTTGCGCGAAGGCGCCATCAATCGCAACCTCGTGCGCACCGGGCTCGCGGAGGCGACCGACGAGAAGCTTGGTTGGATCCGAGACGCGGCGGGCGAACG
>PLYD01000097.1 GCA_003151665.1 Candidatus Dormiibacterota bacterium | reverse complement strand
GCGCTCATCCAAGAGTCGATCTACGACCGATTCATGGAGCGAGCCCTCGGTCGCATTCGGAAGATCATTCAGGGCAATCCACTCGATCGGTCAACCATGATTGGACCCCAGGTTTCTGCCCAACAGCTCCAGAAGATCGCCTCCTATGTCGACATTGGTCGCCAAGAAGGTGCGGAGTGTCTGATCGGCGGCCGGCAAGCCAAGCTTGACGGTGAGCTCGAGGGTGGCTACTACTACGAGCCGACGGTCCTCAAAGGCAACAACCGGATGCGTGTCTTCCAGGAGGAGATCTTCGGACCCGTCCTCGCCGTCACGACCTTCACCGACGAAGCGGATGCGGTAAGGCTTGCAAACGACACTCTCTATGGCTTGGGTGCCGGTGTATGGACCCGCGACGGCAACCTGGCCTACCGGATGGGCAGGGCGATCAAAGCCGGTCGGGTGTGGACGAACTGCTACCACCTCTATCCCGCTGGCGCGGCGTTCGGTGGCTACAAAATCTCTGGCGTTGGCCGGGAGAATCACAGGATGATGCTGGAGCACTACTCTCAGACCAAGAATCTCTTGGTCAGCTACAGCACCAAGCCGCTCGGGTTCTTCTGAGGAGCCAGACCTGAGCAATAGCAAGCCCATTAATGTGCCTCGAGTAGCCGCAACACCCGCGGCGCTCGAGGCCATCGGGCACGTTGTAGCCGATAGAGGTCCGGTCATGTTCTTCCAGTCGGGTGGGTGTTGCGACGGCAGCCTTCCGATGTGCTTCAAAGACGGGGAGTTCGTGATCGGCGCGCATGACGTGCTGCTTGGAACCCCGGGTGGCTGTCCCTTCTACATCGATGCACGCCAGTTCGAGGTTTGGAAACACACCCAACTCGTCGTTGATGTGGGCGAAGGGGCGCCGGAAGGCTTCTCGCTTGAGGCTGGCGACGACAAGCACTTCGTCATTAGATCGCGAGTGTTTTCCGACGAGGAGCTAGCCGCGCTGAACGACAACCCCTGAGCGCTGCGGTGATCGCCGGTCCGCTCGACAGCGAATCGGCGGCGATTGTGCTGGGTTTGTCATGGGCATGGTTCGAAGAGCGTCCACTAAGGGGAGCCAAATCCGTGCGCAAGTTCGGCTTATGGGTCACAAAAGGCCTTCGGCTGATGGGTTACACACCTTCGGCTGATGCGTCACCTACTTCGGCTGATTTGTCACGCTCCCGCGCATGAGGGAGATGAGCGTGACTGAGCAGAGGTACAAGGCGGTCCTGGCAGTAATTGGCGACGGTCGGACAGTGAGCGAGGTGGCCACAGACTGGGGCGTGTCTAGGCGAACGATGCACCGGTGGCTGGTGCGCTATGAGGGCGCGCTCGAGTTGTCTTGAGCCCGATCATGGCGCCGATGGCGAATGCGCACGTGGAGAGGTGGATTGGGAGCTCTCGCCGAGAGTGCCTCGACTGGATGCTTATCGTCAACCAGCGGCACCTCGAGGCGGTTCTGCGTGAATACTGCCTGCACTACAACCTTGCGCGACCCCATCGGAGCCGCAACCTACGACCACCAGCCTATCGGGGCGATCCCACGATTCCGTTCGGAAGTCGGATCGAGAGGAGTACGCGCCTCGGAGGGCTTCTCAGCGAATACCACTACGGGCGGCTCGCGGCGTGACGACATTCTCGAACCCCACAGCTCACCTGAGATGCGCAGAAAGTCCGTCGGTGTGGCACGGTTCTGCCAATGGGCGGCGGCGCACGCTGACGGCCTGGCCGCCTTCAACAGCCGCCTCCTCTATCCGGTTGCCTTCAGGCATCAAGCCGAAAAGAACCCAATCTCTACCCCTGGGCAAAACGCAGCCGGCGAGCGCCTGGCCGCTACACGGCGTTGGGGCCGCGTTCGAGCGTCCCGGTGGGGATGAGAGGCAACGAGCGCAACCGCACTCCGGTCGCTTCGAAAATCGCATTGGCCAGTGCCGGAGCGACTGCGATCAGCGGGGTTTCGCCGGCGCCTGCCGAGGGGATGTCGGGCCGGTCGAGCAGAAGCACCTCGATAGGCGGGACATCCGTGAAGCGGGGCACACGGTAGGTCGAGAAAGAAGCGTTCAGGATCCTGCCGGAGTCGAAATGCACCACCTCGAAGAGAGCCGCGCCTAGCGCCATCACGGTGGCCCCTTCGATCTGGTTCTGGACGGTGTCGGGGTTGACGATGGCCCCGCAGTCGTACGCGGCCACCACCTTGATGATCCGCAGCGGGCCGCCCACTTTCGCATCGACCTCGATGCACACAGCGATCCGGCCTCCCTTCTCGACTCCACAGGCGATTCCCATTCCGTGGCCTCCGCCCCGCCTGCGATCCGCCCAGCCGCATCGGGTGGCGGCTGCTTCGAGGACGCCTGCCAGGCGGTCGTCTTCAAGGCTGGCGAGCCGAAGGTCGAGCGGATCCCGATCGGCGAGATGGGCGACTTCATCCATGTGGGATTCGCGCGCGAAATTGTTGGCAGTCGCGGCCAGCGCCCGATAGGCGCCTTGGGGAAGTGGGGATGCGGCGGGCTGGAAGTCGATTCGCTGGTTGGGGACCGAGTAAGGCGTGAGGATCGCGGGCGACCCAGAGTTGTAGTTCTTGAAGTCCCACGCCGTGAGCCTGCCGGCCCGATCAGCGCCGCTGCTGATGTCGATGACTGCGGCGGGCCGAAAGTAGCCCCAGCGGAATTCCTCCTCGCGGGTCCAGGTCAGCTTGACCGGCCGGCCGGCCGCGCGAGCCAGCCTGGCTGCCTCAAGCGCCGCGCCGCCGGCATGCTTGCCCCCGAAACCGCCGCCGGTCGGCGGCACGATGACACGCACTTGCGACTCGTCGAGCCCGAGTTCTTCGGCGAGCTGCTCGCGCACCATGAACGGGGTCTGTGTTCCAGTCCAGACAGTAAGCCGCTTCCCGGACCATTCCGCTAACACGGCTCTTGGCTCCAGGGGCGCGTGTGCAACGTAGGCAGTCGTATAGGTGCCGGTGAGTCGGATAGGCGCTTTCCTAAGGGCATCCGCCACGTGACCCTTTTCGTGATGAAAGGGCCCTGACCAGCCCTCGACCTCGATCGGATTGGAGCGCAGGTCCTCGTTCAGCGACTTCTCACCTGGCTGCAGCGACGTGTTCCATTGCGCTGCAATGGCTGCCAAGGCACGTTCGGCGGTAACCAAATCAGGCGCTGCGACACCGACGAAGTCACCCTGCCGCAGCGCAACCACACCCTGCATCGATTGGGCCGCGGCGAGGTCGACCGAGCCAAGAGTCGAATAGAGCGCGGGGGGGCGGAGGATCTTTGCGTGGAACATGCCGGGCCGGACCAGATCCGAGGTGTAGCGACGAGCCCCGGTGACAATCTCGCGCGCGTTCCCGCGGATCCTCGGCCGTCCCGCAATTGTCCATTTGGCGGCCGGCCGGACATCGGGAGTGCCGGAGACAACCTCGATCCGACGCATGCCCTTGAGCAACCGGCGGTAGGCGGTCCAACTCGGCTTCACATGCTGCGCGGCGGCCATCGCCTCCAGCGTTGCCCGGGCCGCTGCAGCGGCACCTCGCAGATCCTCGCCCGCGCTGGGGATGGAGTTGCTGCCGAAGGTGCCCATGTCGTATGGGCAGTAGTCGGTGTCGCCAAGCACCACACGTACTGTCCGGAACGGCACCCGAAGCTCTTCGGCCACCAGCAGGCCGAACGCCGTCCGGTTGTCCTGGCCGACGTCGACCTTGCCTGTGAATGCGGTGACCACGGCATCGGAGCCGATGTGGATCCAGGCCCCGCCTGTCGCCATCCAGGAACCCTTCCGGGGCTCGAGCACGACGACCAGACCATCAGGCAGCACCGTGAAGTAGTCACGCTTCTTGGTCGGGAGCAGGTCCCATGGACTGGGAGGCCGAGTTTCCAGTCCTAGGGGGGCCGGTGCGCTGACTTCAACCGGCGGCGACGGCCGAGCCGGGCTCCTCATCAGCTCGCCCGCTCGCCGGACCGCCTTCAAGATGCGGGGGTATGTACAGCAGCGGCAGAGATTGCCGGCCAGCGCTTCGATCGCCTCGCCCAACTCGGGTTTTGGGTTCGCCTCGAGCAGGGCGGCAGTCGTCAGAACCATGCCAGGCGTGCAGTAGCCACACTGCATAGCCCCCAGTTCGGCGAACGCCTGCTGGACGGGATGGAGCCTGCCCGCCGCGGCGAGTCCCTCGATCGTCGTGACGCCGCGCCCTCCGACTTCCTCAACCGTGACGATGCACGCCTTGACCGGCTTTCCAGCCACGAGCACGGTGCAAGCTCCACATGCCCCCTCGCCGCACCCGTACTTGGTGCCGGTCAGTCCCAGCTCCTCCCGGAGCACACTCAGGAGGCTGTTGCCGGTGCTCGTCTGAACCTTGTGCAGGGTGCCGTTGACCGTAAGTCCCATCACGCTTATCGGGTCCTCCTTTGATGTATCAGACGTGCGCCGACCCTGGCCTCGCGCCCGGTCATAGCCTTATGAGGCGCTCTGCGTTGCCGTGCGATCCTGGCATCGCCGAGATCACACTGCTGCTCGGCGAGCTGGTTTTCAAGGTGCCGGCCTGGGCCTTTATGAATGCCGGGGTCGCGTAGTGCTCCTCGAGTGTGATCGTTCTCATCACTGTGACCCTGGCACGAACCGGCGCCGTCGCCGGCTGGCGAGAGCGATCATCGCTCCAAACCCGGCCATGAACACATCATTGAACCCGCGGTACAGCAGTCCGGCCGCGGCGGCCTCTCCTGGCGCGACCCTGCCGACACATGAGCAGTGTGACAGTGCCCTCGACCACGCCAGGCCAATTGGGATCAGGCTGAGGCCGGAGGCGACGTTCGCGACCGCCAGAGCGAATCCGACGGAGGTGAAGGACAGTCACCCGCCGTATGGCCTGCGCAACGGGGGCCACTCGCCCTTCGGCGTGTCTGCGGCGCGAGGACAGAATGAGAGCGGAGACCAATTCGAACAGTCATGCCTTCGCTCGAAGACTTCTTGCTGCGCTTCCGGCGGGTCTGGGCGCCACCAGGTCCGGCTGCCGGCCAGACCGCCGTTCCCGCAGACCTCGAGGCTCGGGTCGACGATGAGCTGCGCGAGCTCACCTCGGCGCTGAATGCGATCGACGACGAGGGCAAGTCGATCGTCCAGGCCGCCGAGGCNNCAAGCTCCCCGAGGTGCGCGCGAGCAGGGCAACAGCTCGCATCAGCGACCGCAAGACCGAAAGAGACGAGCTCATCGCCAGCGCCGAGAAGCAGGCCGTCGATTTGCGCGATCGTGCGATGACGCGGATGCAGAGCTTTGCCGGGCGAGTCGTCGGCGATGTCTTCGAACAGGTGGCCGGTTCGGTGAAGGAGGAGCATGCCCGCGTCGTGGGTGGCCGCTAGCACTCGCGCCAGGCTCCTTGGCGACCGGCGGATCGGTCGTCTGCGCGCGGCCGCGATTGCGAGCAGCGGAGGCCTGGGTCCGGCCCTTCAGATGCTGCAGGCCTCTCCTTACGGGGCAAACGTCGATTCCGGCATGTCGCTCGAGGCCGCCCAGCGCCAGGTGGCGGCCACCATCCTGTGGAACCTTCGAGTCCTTGCCGGTTGGCTCCCTCCAGGCGGCTCCGCCATGATGATGCCGCTGGCGGCCTGGTTCGAGATCGCGAACATCGAAGAACGCCTGGCCTATCTCTCCGGCGACCGCCGCGCCGCTCCTTATCAGCTGGGCAGCTTGGGCACGGCCTGGCGGGCGGTCTCCAGAGCAACGACCGCCGACGCCGTGCGCGAAGGCTTGACCCGCTCGCGGTGGGGCGACCCTGGAACCTCCGACCCGAGTGGCATAGCGCTGGCGCTGCGCTTCAAGTGGGCCGGCTGGGTTTCCGGCTTCGTCCCGGGCGCGGACGCGTGGGCGGCGACCGCGGTCGCGCTCCTCGGGGCGCGCGTTCGCTTTGGGTCGCCGGCGTCGCCGGGGGGCCTTCCGCAGATTCCCGGCAGGGTCTACGGGCTGCCGCCCGGCTGGCAGCAGGTCGCATCGTTACCTCAGCTGCGGGCGGTCATGTCACCCCGGCTGGCATGGGTACTTGACGGGGTGGAGGAACCCTCGGACCTCTGGGCGGCGGAAGCGCGCTGGTGGTCTCGTGTGGAGGCGGATGCTGCCCAGATGGTCTTGCGATCGCGCTACGGGCCGTCTGCGGTCGTGGGGATCGCCATGCTCCTCGGGCATGATGCCTGGCTAACCAGGGCTGCTTTGGGCGCGGCTGCGAGAGGCCTTCAAGCGAAGGGGGTGTTCGATGCGGTGGCCTAGTTCGGTCGAGGCGGCGCCAATGAGCCGGCTGGCCATAGTCGGGCCTTCGGACCGGTTGCGCAGCATGCTCGTCGAAGCGGCCGATGCCGGCGTCGTGGAGCTGGAAACGTCTCCCGAAGGCGATTCTGGCGACGCGTCTGAGGCACTGCGCCGGCTGCGTGCTGACGGACCTCAGCGGCTAGCGCCTCGACTGGCCGCCCGCCCTCGTCCAGTGACCGAGTTGGAGGCTCAGCGCCGGGCGGATCTGCTGGCAGGCGAGGCCGAGCTCGAGCGCCGGGCGGCGGCTGCCGCGAAACGTGGTCCATTCGTGGTGCTCGTGGGCTGGTGCCCGGATCGCGATCTCGCCAATCTGCGCGGGCGCCTGGAAACCCTTGGCGGCGGCGTAGTCGTGCTCCCCAGGCGTCCATTCGCGGAGCCGCCGACACTGCTAAGGACGCCCCGGGCGGCGCAACCCTTCAGTCCTCTCGTAGACATTTACGGCACGGTGCGGTATGCGGACATCGACCCGACCCCGTTCACGG
>PLYD01000232.1 GCA_003151665.1 Candidatus Dormiibacterota bacterium | reverse complement strand
ATCAGGTTGCCCAGCGTGTACCCCGGAAAGACCGCAAAGTCCACCCACGACCAGTGGATGTCCTGCAACACCCCCACGCCGTCATTGGGCACCTCGATCCCCAGGTACTCCTTGACCCGCGCATTCCACGCCTCAGGCAAGTCCCTCACCTTGAGCGACCCCTCGAGCATCTCGTTCTCCAGCTCGAACCGCATCAGGATGTGCAGGTTGTAGGTGACCTCGTCCGCCTCAACGCGAATGAGCGACGGGTACGACTTGTTGACCGCTCTGAAGAACTGCTCCTCGTCCACCCCTTTTAGCGGCTCAGGAAACGCCCTCTTCAGGCTGGGGTAGAAGTGGCGCCAGAACGCAGCGCTCCGCCCCACCATGTTCTCCCACAACCGCGACTGCGACTCATGGACCCCGGGCGATGCCCCATCCCACAGCGGCGTGCGGTTCAGACTCTTCCCAACCCCCTGGTAGTACATGGCGTGCCCCGCCTCATGAATGGACCCGAACAAGCACTCGTTGAAGAACTCGCGCGACACCCGGGTGGTGATGCGCACGTCCCCAGGCCCAAACGGAATCGTGAACGGATGCGTGGACAGATCCTGCCGACCCCTCTCGATGTCGTACCCCAGCTTCGTCACGAGGTCGAGCGCATACCGCACCTGCACGTCGGGGTCGAACCCCCTGTGCAGCACGTTATCGTCCACCGCGTCCGCATTGCGCGCGACATCGGCGACGAGCGGTACGATCGCCTGCTTGAGCTCCGTGAAGATCTCCTCGAGCTGGTCGGTGGTCAACCCCGGCTCCGTGCGATCGAGCAAAGCGTCGTAAGGCCTCCTCTTGTAACCCAGCGCGTCAGCGACCCGGCGATTGAGCTCGACGTTCCGCTCGAGGTAGGGGGCGAACAGGCTGAAGTTCGCCTCCTCCCGCGCCTTCTGCCACACAGGCCTCGCCATCGTGCCCGCCCGCGCGATCTCACCGACCAGGTCCAGAGGCAGCTTGCGGGCCTGCTCGTAATCCCGGCGTGTAACGCGAACCAGGCTCGCGTCGTCTGAGTCGAAGGGCAACCGGGCCACGTCGCCATCCGCCGCATCCAGCAAGACGCCCACCTCGTCCGATGCAAACCGGCTGTGGCTGATGCGCTCGAGAGTCGTGAGCTGGTCGGCGCGATCCTCGACGCCACCCGGCGGCATGAATGTCTCCTGGTCCCACGCGAGCACGGCGCCGGCCCGATTGAGGTCGGACACCTCGCCGAGAATCTCCTTCAAACGCTCCAGCTTGCCGGTCATTCCACCCCCCTGATGTGAAGCATCTCTGGTCTCACCTTCGGTTATCTAAGTATTCTCTCCGAGATGGCGCCTTCGCCCCGCTAGCTCAGTGGATAGAGCATCTGCCTTCTAAGCAGAGGGTCCGGGGTTCGAATCCCTGGCGGGGCACCAATCAGCGATTTGCAGTGAGGTTCAGCAGCCCGTCACGCAGAGACGTGTCGAGGGCGTATTTTGGTGACCATCCGAGGCCCTGGAGCTTTGATGGGTCGCCCACCACGTAGCTCTGCGATGGGCCACGCTCCACGTTGCGCAGCAACACGTGGCCGCCGGCCAGTGCAAGCAACTTGGCTATATATCGCCGGATTGCATAGACGTTGCCTCGCTCACGACTTCCTTCCGCGTGTCGCGTTTGGCGGCGCTGGCCGGCATCCTTCTGCCCAGCTCGACAATTTTCGTGGTCCTTCTTTGCAACGACCGCGCGGTGCTCGGCCCATGGGCCACCCGGCCGCGGCTGAACCTCGTGGTCGCCGTCATCATCAGCGCGCTCCTCGTCCTTTCTATGGTGCTGGTGATTTCGACTGTTTTTCCGTCGGTCGACGTGAACCGGTTGGTGGTAGTGCTTGGCGCCATGACGGCGGTCGCTCTCGTGGCTGGAAGCGCGTGGGTCTGGGCCGCCCGGCGGGGCGCCAGCCCGGAGCCGGAGGTCTCTCGTGCCGACCGTGAGAATTGGCGGATGCCGGCTCTCGTTCTGCTGGAGCGCCCAACCTGGTCAGCTCCGACGCGGTGGCGATGATCGCCATGGCGGGCTACCTGGTAGTGGCTGTGATTCTCCTGGCCGTCAAGGCGACCCAGCTGGCGCTCCACCAGTAGCGGTCGCTCTGGCCACCGAGGGAGCCAAAAGGCGTTAACAACTCCTTTACAAAGTTGAGTCGCCGGTCGGGCTAGAATTCACGCCCGTGCTGCTCGGCTATCGACCGGGCCGCCGCGCCCGTGCCTCGCAAGGGCGTCTTCGGCCCCTTCGCATTCTCTCTATGGCTGTTATCGCCGTAGCGCTGTCGAGCGCGGCGGGCGGCTTCGCGTACTTCATGCCCGCGATTCAGGAGGCTGTCGACGCCACCAGCCAGGTCGTTGTGGTGCCTTCGCCCTCGCCGTCGCCGTCGATTTCCAAAGGCACCACGACGCCGACCCCACCGCACCCTCCAGGCGCCTTCACGGTTCTGCTTCTTGGGTCGGACAACGACGCAAAGTTTCTCGGGGGCGTGCTGACGCAGTCGATGATCATCGTTCGCTTCAACCCAACCTCCAAGAAGGTCACGATGCTGTCGATCCCACGGGACCTGTGGGTCCCGCTGTCAACCGGCGGCACCAACAAGATCGATGGCGCCTACGCGCTCGGCGGAGCGGGTGCTGCGATCGCCACGGTGGAGAACAACTTCGGCATCAAGATCGATGCGTATATCTGGATCGGTCTGGCCGGACTCGTCAACGTCATCAATGCAATCGGCGGCATCGATGTGGTCACGCAAGCCCCGGTCTTCGACGACTTCTACCCATACGACATAGGCCCGGGCAATCCTTATCGATACTTGCGAGTGGCCGTTATGGCGGGACCACAGCACCTTGACGGAACGCACGCTCTTGAGTACGTCAGGTCTCGCCACAACGACCTGCAGAGCGACTTCGGCCGATCGGCTCGGCAGCAGGTGGTGCTACTTGCTCTGCGGGCCAAGGCCGCGCAGATTTCGGCCGAGGACGTGCCCTTGCTGGCGGCGGCCATGAAGGGCCAGATCAAGACCGACATGTCGCTGTCGCGCATCGCGACATTGCTGCCGCTCGCCGGCAGCATCGACATCAAGAACATCCTGCAGGTGGTCCTGCTGCCGCCTTACACGCACGGATGTGGGTGCCCCTCGGGCTACGTGGTTCCGGTGTGGGGCGCGATCCTACCGCTGGTGCACCAGTACTTCCCATGATCTCGAGGGCCCTGGTGGCGGCCGGCGTCGCAGTTCTGATGGTGTTCTCGAGCGTCGGTACATATATGTACCTCGGATCCCGCCAGTCCAAGGTCGCAGCGCCGGCTCTGCTGCCGCCGTCGGGCCCGCCCAGCCCGACGAACCTGCCAGGGACCCTGTTCGTGACCCAAGCCGGCGCGATCTACAGCCTCAGCGCGGGAAGGTTCCATCAGCTGACGGCGTTGGGTGTGGGCTGGACCCAGCTGGCGCCGTACCCCGGCGACAGGCTGCTCGCGGTCAAGCGCACGCTGCTTTACTCAGACGTCTACATACTTGACCGCTTTGGCAAAGTCATCAAGCAGCTCACCCATAACACCGCTGCAGCCCGTAACTACGACCCGTCTGCGCGGCACTGGTCCTTCTATCCGCGGCTGAGCTACAACCAGAAGAGCATCTTCATGAGTTACGACAAGCCGAAGTTCGGATTCGACGTCCCGATGTCGATCTGGTCGATGCCGGTCGGCGGCAACATCAGCCAGGGACGTCTGTGGAGCATCTCCATCGATTACACGGGTGGGGACATTCAGCCCCTGTCGCTCCGAAGCGGGCTCATCTATACCAAGTACTCGTATGGGCCTGATTGCTCGGGCCTGGAAAGCCAGCTCTGGTTCACGAGCGCTCCGGAGCAGGCTTACGGCGGCCAGGTTTGTTACCCGCCGACTGGCGCTCATGGTCGACCGCTGACCAACGCCGGCGAAGGGTGTGCGCAGCCCGCGCTCTCGCCCGACGGCCGGACGATGGCCATGATCTGCACCTACCGGAAGCAGGTGTCATACCTGAACCTTGCGTCATGGAACGGGAAAACGTTGGGGCCACGCCGGACGATCCTGAGCAGCCAGCTGGTGGCGCAGCCCACGTGGGCCCCGGACGGGACCGGCATCGCCTACCTGGCGCCCGCGGTGCAGGGGGCGGGTTTCCAGCTCTGGTGGCTCCCGAAAGCTGCTTACACCCCGCCGACCCCCAGCCCATCGCCGGTGGCGCCGACTCCGACGCCGGGTGTGACCCCAGGCCCGTCGCCGAGTCCGAGCCCGACACCATCGAGCCCGCCGGTGGTGATCAAGCCCGTCCAGATGACCACCAACTTGGGGCTCGACGCAACGTCGCCGATCGTCTGGCTACCGTAGGCGCCGGCTAGCAGCTCGTTGGCGCTGGACCTGGGGTTAGCACCGGTTCCGCGTTTGCGGCTGCGGCCTGGTCCGGGGTGATGATCTTGTCGGCGAGCATCGCGGCCAGGACGCTGCTGCGACGTGCCGCGGCCAGGTTGGGATCGACGGTCGGGTCGTAACGCGACGGAGCCTGCGTCACGCCCGCCAGCAGCGCGTACTGGCCGATCGTCAGGTTGCCGAGGGGCTTGTGGAAGTAGTCACAGGCTGCTTCGCTGACGCCATATCGATTGAGCCCGGTGGTGATCTCGCTCAGGTAGTCGGCCAAGATCTGCTGCTTGCCGATGACCAGCTCGACCTTGTACGCCATGACGATGTCGGCGATCTTGTTGTAGCCGGTGTCCGAACCGCCGAGGTACACGTCCTTGACCAGCTGCTCGGTGATGGTCGAGGCGCCCTGGCAGAGGCACGAATGGGTCGCGTCATACAGGAATGCACGTCCGAGTCCGATCGTGTCGATCCCGTGGTGCGCGTAGAACCGCTCGTCCTCCGTCGCGACCACCGCCTGCGCGAGCAGCGGAGGGACGTCGCCCTCGCCCAGCAGCACGACGCCATGGGCCTGAGTCGCAGCGCCCACGCGCTGCTGGATGTCGTTCGCTGACGGAGTCGAGACCCATAGGGTGAGGATGCTCGGCGCCGCCAGCGCCGCGATTACGACCACGGTTCCGGCCAACCGGCGCGCCGGCACTGGCAGCCAGCTCATCTCGTGCCCCCCACTTGCAACCAAACGGCGGGCCCTGCGAACTCGTTACGGGGCCACCATGAGCCGTACACGCCAATGTTGGACGCGCGCCCGTATAGCAACCGGTTTAGACTCCCTTTGAGATCGAAACGCGGCGGGTTTAAACGGAAAAATAGTGACTCGGTCAGGCGGGCAAATGGTTGGCGAGCTGAAGGTCAGCGTCCTCGGCGCCTTGGACATCCACGGCGTTGACAAACACGCGTTGGGAAGCCGCAAGGCTCGCACCCTGATCAAGGTACTTGCGGTGGCGCGCGGCCAGCCGGTGCCTGTCCCACGCCTTATCGACTGCCTCTGGCCTGGCCGTCCCCCGGCAAGGCCTTCTCAGCAGATCTCGGTTCTGATCAGCCGCCTGCGTTCGGTCGTGGGTGCCGAAAGGCTGCCGCGCTCGGACGCCGGCTATCAGCTTCTGGCGGATTGGATCGACCTCGACGTCGCCAACCATCTGGCCACTGCCGCGGCGCGAAGGCTGGCGCAGCAGAACTATGCCAGCGCGCGTCTGGCCGCTGAGGCCGCCCTCGCCCTCATGCGTGGAGAGCTGCTAGCCGATGAGCCGGATTCGCCGTGGGCAGACGAGGAGCGTGCGGCGGTGACGAAGCTCGGCGTCGACGTGCGCCGGACGGCCGCGCGCGCCGCGCTCGCGATCGGTGACTTTTCTGCAGCTCGGGAGATGAGCGAGGCGGTGGTGGCCGCGGATCCCTACGACGAGGGCGCGCTTCAGGTGTTCATGGCAGCGCTCGCGCGTGGCGGGCAGCCGGGAACGGCGCTCGCGACCTTCGCCCGCGCTCGCAAGCGTTTGCGCGAAGACCTTGGCGTCGATCCGTCGCCAGCCACCGACGCCGTCCACAAGGCGATCCTTCAAGGCAAACCGATACCAGGCCTGGTGATCGCTGTCGCGACCAACCATGGTCGCGACACCGGCGCCTGGCTGCCGCCTGCGCAAGAAGCTGCGGGCAATGGGCTCGCCGGCCGGGATGCTGAGCTCGTGGTGCTCGATGCGGCGCTCTCTCAAGTCACGGCTGGGGGCATCAGGCTCGTCGTGGTCGAGGGAGACAGCGGTATCGGTAAGACCCGTCTTGTCACCCATTGGGCAAACCGGGCAAGAAACGAGGGCACCACCGTGTTGCTCGCCAGCTGCGCCGGCCTCGACCGCATGGTGCCACTCCATCCTTTGATGGCTGCGCTGGACCAGTTCGTCGAGAGCGATCGGCGCCGGGCGCAGGCTGTGTTCGGCCCGCAGCCGGCATTCCGTACGTTGCTTGAGGTGCCGCGGTCAGAGCCGGCGCCGGCCGTCATCGCGCCCGCCCTCCACGCGAGCGTGCGACGCCGAATGTTCGAGATCATGCTCGGAACCTTCGCCCACGTCGCATCAGCCGGGCCCACGGCCATCGTGCTCGACGACGTTCATCTGGCAGGGGAGCTCACCCGAGCGTGGGTCGACTTCGCCAGGGCGCGTCCCTCCGGCGTGCCGCTGCTGATAGTAGTCACGCAGCTGCTGAACACCAAGATGCCCAGCCGGGTCGACGATCGGATAACGCTCGGTCCGCTGGACTTGGCGGCCGCCAGCATGATCGTCGGCACCCATCGCGCGGAAGAGCTCCACGCACTCACTGGTGGCAACCCGTTGTTCCTTCGCCAGCTTGCGGTCACCGATCAGCACGCCGGCCTACCCGCCACGATCAGACAGGCAGTCGACAGCCGATGCGATCAGCTTGGTCCCGCCGCCCGAACGCTCCGCACCGCCGCCGCCATAGGACCCGTCATCGACCCGGATCTCCTTATGGAGGTCTTGAATCTTCATCCGGTGGACCTGTTCGCTCACCTCGAAGCAGGGGTCAAAGCCCTGTTCCTCGATGAGGGCGCCGGCGCGTTCACGTTCCATCACGAGCTGGTGCGCGAAGCGCTGGCCGCGGGGTTGACGGGGCCGTGGCGTGCCCACGTGCACAGGACGGTGGCGCGACTCATGGAAGCTCGGCAGGCGCCCGATGCGATCCGGGTCGCGCACCACGCGCGACTTGGAGGCGATGTCACCCAGGCGGTATCGACGCTTATGGTCGCTGCTCGCACCTGCTTCCACCGGCGCGACTATGCGGAGGCAGAGCGCCTTCTGACGGACGCAATTGAGCTCGACGACAATGCCGACAGCCGGCTGCTGCGGTCCGAGGTGCGAATCACGATGGGGCAGTTCGCGCGCGCCGCGGAGGACGCGCGTGCGGCGATTGTGCGAGGCGCTGGCGCCGCGGGCATGGAGACGGCGGCGTGGTGTGCGTACTACCTCGGCGAGTTCGGTTACGCCCTGACGCTGGCGGAGGAGGGAGCCGCCCTCGCGGACAATCCGGGCACCAAGGCACGTTGTCTGGTCATCGCCGGGCGCCTGCTGCACGCGGACGGGCAGCTGGAGGAGTCGGAGCGGCGATACGCTGAGGCGAGAAAGTTAGCCGATGAGAGCGGCCTGACGACGCTGGCGGCCATCTGGCTCGCCTCCTTGCGGTGCGACCAAGGGCGCGCCCGCGATGCTCTGGACCTGCTGAGACTCGCGCCGGCGGCATCGGGTGACATTGATCAGCCGCTCATCACCAGGCATCGCGAGCTGGCGCTGGCACGCGCGCACATGATGCTGGGCGAGGTGGCGCTGGCACTGGCGGCGCTCGATCGGCTGGCTGCCGACGGCGGGCCGGCGGAGGTGGCTCAAGTCGGACCTGACGGAGCCAATCTCCGGGCCGCGATCCTGGTCAGCCTGGGCGAGCTGGAGGCGGCAGATGCCATCAACCTTGGTGAGCTGGAGGAGGCGCGGGCAGCCCACCTTAGCCCGCAGCTCGAGGCCACCTTGATCGGGCTGGGCGAAAGCCGGCTCGCCGCCGGAGGGAGGCGGTCCGCGATGCGATACTCAGGCGAGGCGGTGCGCGCTCGCGTCGCTCCTTATCCGTTCAGGTGGCAGCAACGGGGCCGCAGCCGGCTGCTGCAGGGTCGGCTCGAGCTGGCGCGGGGGCAGATCGAACGCGCGCTGGCGGAGGCCAGGGACCTCATTGCCGACTCCAACCGGTCTGGGGATGCGGTTCGTGCGGTGGCCGCCCGGTTGCTCGAGGCGGAGGTGCTGGCCACCTCTGGGGCGGGCATCGATACCACGGCGGTTGGGGAGGTGCTCAAGCGGGCGGGCGAGGTGTTGGGGGCGGAGGCATGGCGCATCTCGGCGCGCCTCGCCCGGCTGACAGGTAACGCGGGGTGGGAGGCGCTCGCAGAGCGGCAGCTGGAGCACGTGATCCAGGGCAGCGGCTCGCACGCCATGGCGCTTCGCGCGTTTGCCCAGTCCCAGAGGGAGCGTCCCAGCAGCACGTCGTAAAGGCTCGAAAAGGGCTGCAACTTTGCTGCAGCGGGGCTGGCTAAGCTCCAGCGATGAAACACCCGCCCCTTGGGGATGGCATGCCTGTCAGAAGGCGCTCCTCAAGGTCGGCTGCGTGACTGGAGTGGAGTCTCGTTTTCCGATCACCGTGCTGGTCGCTCGGTTTATCGACCGGTTGACCGGGCTTTCGCCAGCTGAGTGGGAGTCGATCAAGCATGCGATGACGCTGGGAGGGACCCAGGTCGAGATGCTGGAGGCGAGCCGGAACGCGGCGGTGGCGCTGGCGGTGCGCGACCTGATTTCGAGGGAACAGTTCGAAATCCTGTACGCCCCGTTCCTGATCACGATCCCGATCGAAACACTTGAAGTGTCGGCGGAGCTGGACTAAAGCGAGTCGCTGGGGCGCTCACGGCGCCGCGTCCCCTTGAATTACTAGCGCGGCAGGGTTGGCCGGAAAACCTTCCGGGTTTTCCTTCATTCTTTCTTCGTGGCCATCATCGTCGCTCCACAACCCCAGGCTGCCGAGATCGGCCTCGAGGTGATGCGGCGGGGCGGCAATGCTGTCGACGCCGCTGTGACCTGCGCCTTCGTCCAGGGCGTGATGGATCCCCAAATGTGTGGCATCGGCGGTTGCGGCGTAATGCTGGTCCACAGCCCGCAAGGCGGTGACGCCTTGCTCGAGTTTTATGCGACCGCCGGCGGCCGCGCGAGTGAGGGCCAGTGGGAGGAGCTCTTCATCCGGGAGGCGGCCGACCGCTATGGCTACGTGCTCCAAGGCTGGGTCAATGACGTTGGCTACCAATCCGTCGGCGTCCCCGGAACCGTGGCCGGCCTCTACGAGGCGCTCACCCGTTTCGGCACCATCTCGTGGGAGCAGGCGATCGCCCCCGCGATTCCACTCGCGCGCGAGGGCATCCTCGTGAGCGGGTACATGCACGGCTACTGGACGACGGATTACGGTCCGGATGTCGTCCCCAACGTGCAGAGGATCCAGGCGACACCAGGGGCCAAGGCCATTTACACCAAAGGCGGTGAGCTGTTCGCAATCGGCGAGCGCCTTGTCCAGACCGACCTCGCCCGCACCCTCGAGCGTCTTGCAGCCGATGGCCCGGACACCTTCTATAAAGGTGAGATCGCCGCGGCGATAGCGTCCGATTTCGAAGCCAACGGCGGCTTCATCACCAGGGACGACCTCGCTGCTTATCACGTCAACGTGACCGAGCCGCTGCGCGGCACCTATCGCGGCCTGAATATCTCCGCGGCTGGCCCGCCCGCCGGTGGGCTCACCCTGCTCCAGATGCTGAACTTCCTGGAGGGCTATGACGTGGGGTCATATGGATGGCCGAGCTCCGAAGCTGCCCGCCTCCTGGTGGAAGCGATGGCCTGGGCGATCGCGGACCGCGAGCTTCACGTCGCCGATCCTCGCTTCGTCGACATCCCCACCGGCGCCCTCGCCGACAAGCAATACGCGGCGAAGGCCCGCGAGGCGGTGGCGGCCGGAGCCTCGGCCCACGACCGCCCGGACACGACTCACGTTTGCGTCATCGACGATCAGGGGAATGCCGTCTCGCTCACGCATACGCTCGGCTCGGCCAGCGGGGTGGTGACCCCCGGTCTTGGGTTTGGTTATAACGACTACATGAATTGTTTCGACCCAAGGCCGGGCAGGCCAAACTCGGTGCGCCCGGGCAAGACGCGGGTCACGATGATGACGCCCACCATGGTCTTCGACAACGGACAGTTGAGCATCTGCATCGGAGCTCCGGGTGGGACGAAGATCGTTACTGGAATCCTGCAGGTGCTGGTCAACCTCATCGACCATCGAATGACGCCCGTCGAGGCCGTGAGCGCACCGCGTGTCGACTTCCAGGGGGACATCGTCCAGACGGAGGCGCGGATCCCGCTCGCGGTGACCAGCAGCCTNNGGGCTACAAGGTCAATCGGCGCACTTTGAATTACGACTCATACTTCGCGCGTCCGCAGGTGATCGCTGCAGACGGCGATGGCCATTTTCGTGGCGCTTCCGATCCACGCAAGGACGGTGGCACCGCACTGGAGACCGAGACCGTATGAGATTTGAGGGCAAGGTCGCGCTCGTCACTGGCGCAGGGCGCGGAATCGGTGCGGCGACCGCGGAGCTTTTCGCCAAGGAAGGAGCCAAGGTCGCGGTGTCAGACCTCGACGAGGGCCCGGCAAAGGAGGTTGCGGGCCCGTTGGGTGGGCTGGCCATCGCCTGCGACGTGAGCAATCGAGCACAGGTCGAGAGCATGGTCGAGCGGACCGTCAAGGAGCTCGGGCGGCTCGACGTGCTCGTAACCTGCGCCGGAATCATCCGCGACAACCTGCTTTTCAAGATGACCGACGAGGATTGGGACGCCGTCATCGACACGCACCTCAAGGGCACGTTTCTGTGCGCGCGAGCAGCCCAGAAGCACATGGTCGATAACAAGTACGGGAAGATGGTGTTTCTGTCCTCGACCTCGGCGCTCGGCAATCGGGGCCAGGCCAACTACTCGGCAGCCAAGGCGGGCCTTCAGGGCATGGCGCGAACTCTGGCCATCGAGCTCGGCCAATACAACGTCAACGTCAACACGGTCGCGCCTGGATTTGTCGAGACGCGGATGACGCGAGCGACCGCTGAGCGCATGGGCATCGACTACGAGGCATTCAAGTTGGGCGCGGCTTCCCAGATCCCGCTGCGTCGGGTGGGTCAGCCGCAGGACATCGCAAACGTGATCGCTTTCTTGTGCAGCGATGAGTCCAGCTTCGTTTCCGGACAGAACATCTACGTGCGAGGCGGGCCCTAACTCAGCCGAGCAGCGCCTCTGCTTCTCGCGCGATTCTTGCCACCAGTTCGCCGGCGGGCACTATGTCATGGATCAGCCCTGCCGACTCGCCCGCGATCACGAAGTCCCCGGCTGCCAACGCTGCCTCCAGCGACGGACGAATCTGCTCCGCGGCGAGAGCCCAGTCCTGCTGGCGCTGCGCCCACCTGTCGAGCAGCGGATTCCGAATCGAACGCACCAATGCCCCGGGCCAGCGAAGGCCGAGCACGTCGTCGAAAAACTTGCTGGCCATGGTCTGGCTGCCCAGCGCGTTGAGGATCGCGTCCTTTGAATGGCCGCGGCCTCTTGCCTCCGGCGTGGCGAGGAACCGAGTCCCGATCAACGCTCCCTGCGCGCCGAGTATCAACACTGCGGCGAGACCACGCCCGTCGGCGATTCCGCCGGCCGCGAGCACGGGCACGCCGTTGACCACATCGATGACCTGCGGCACCAACGGCAACGTGGACATCGCGCCGACGTGACCGCCACCCTCCGCGCCCTGCGCGACGATGACGTCAGCGCCATCCGACGCTGCACGCCCTGCTTCCTCCGGTGTGTTCACCTGGTGGATGACCTTCATACCGGCGTCGTGAGCGCGGCGGACCACCTCACCGGCTTTCCCCCAGGCGAGGGAGAGGACTGGAACGCGCAGCTCGAGGGTCACGTCAATCGCGTCAGGGTCGAGTTGTGAGACGACGTGGTTGACGCCGAACGGCCGAGAGGTCAGCTGCCGAACCTTGAGGATCTCTTCACGCAGCTCGTCAGCATCCCGGGACAGGCCGCCGATGATCCCGAGGCCGCCTGCGTTGCTCACCGCCGCCACCAGCTCGGGCGTGGTGTACGTGCTCATGCCCGCTTGAAAGATCGGAATCTGGATTCCAAGCAAGTCGCATACCGGCGTTTGGAGTCTGCTCATCTCGATCGAGCGCAGCTTATCCCCCTGACCTGCCAACGGCCTGTTTCCAAGGCTTTTGCAAGGGAAGTTCCTCTTTACCGTTCAATACCGTGTGGACAAGCCATTGGCTGGGCGCAGAACGCCCGGGCGAGCTGTTTTGCTGGGGCGAACTGTAGTTCGCTCGGGGGCTTTTCGGGGTCTCGCGGCCCGTATTCAAGCTGAGTTCACGGTTATCTACTTCCCCAGCCGTTCGCAGGTCCCCAACCCTAGGGTTTTAGGGTTGACGGGCTTGGCGCGGGTCTGATAGGGTGACCCGCGTCTTGGGGATCCGTCCGACGTGGACGGGTTTACATCGTTTTAGGGGTACGTATTGAAAATCCATCGTTATCTGACCCATGCGGTCGTGCTCGCAATAGCGGTCGCGATCTCCGGGTACGCGTCGTTGGATCGCCACTACCAGTCCTCCTTCACGGCCAGCATCGGGACAGTCAACGCTGAGGCGATCGTCAGCGGCGAGGGCGGAACGGTGGGCGACGTCTCACTGGGCCGGTTCAGCACGATCATCAAGCCGATGGCCATCCCGCTGTCGGCCCCCATGAGCCACGCTCCGGTCACTTATACGATCGCCGCTGGCGAAACCCTGAAAGAGGTCGCCAAGAAGTTCAACGTCACGGTCAGCGAGATTCGCTGGTCGAATACCAACTTGATCTCCAGCGATGTGGTCGCGACGGGCGATCAAGTGGTGATCCCACCGGTTCGCGGCATCGTTGTCACCACCAAGGCGACTGACACGCTTGACAAGCTCGCCTTCAGATACCAGTCAGACGCCCAGACCATCCTCGACTTCAACCGCCTGCGCAGCCCGGTGCTGACCGCGGGCACTGTCCTCGTCATCCCTGGCGGCATCGGTGGGGCATTCCCGCCACCCCCAAGCGTGTTTCAGGACCGCGTGCAGACAAGCACCGGTGGCGGCTCCTACCACCCGATCATCCTGGGCTGCTGCCTTGGCCCATACCCGGCCACAGGCTTCCCTCCCGGTTGGTGCACCTACTACGTGGCCACCAAGCGCAACGTGACCTGGCGTGGGGACGCGGGCTTCTGGTACCAGAACGCGGCGGCCCAGGGATATCCGGTCGGGCCGAAGCCCAAGGTCGGCGCGATCATGGTCACCTGGGAGAGCTATCTCGGTCACGTCGCTTACGTCGAGGCAGTGAACAAGGACGGCTCGTGGACGGTGTCTGAGATGAACTTCGTCGCGTTCGGTGTGATCTCCGAGCGCACCATCAAGCCCGGGCAGCTGGGGAGCGCGCTGGTCGGGTTTATCTACTAAGCACCACTCGCGGCGTTCGTCTGCTGCGCCGGCCGCTTGGCCCACTCCTCTTCCATTGCTTGCGTGTCCGGGTTGACCGAGCGCAGCCCGGTGGCCGCGAAGATCGCGGCGAGGATGAGCAAGGTGGGTGACGTGATCAACAGGGCGGACTGAAGGCTGCCGAGCCGATCCGCGAGGAAGCCAACGTCGAAGGTGGAGTGCGAATCACCGAACACGTGAGCGACGAAAAGCAGCATCGTCACGCAGCTTGCGCGCAGTGCGGGCGACACCACGTTCTGCGCTACGGCCGTGAACGGGCCGGCGTTCAGGTAGAGGGCGATCACGGTGATTAAGAACGCCGGAACGAAAATCGGAATCGGCCCGATGTTCAGTGGGGCCACCAGAGAGATGACGATGAAGACGGCGCCGATCAAAAAGCCCACGATCCCGACCTGCAGGTAGGCGGCTGGGTTCTTTGGAGCCAGGCGGTCTGCGATCCATCCGCCGGCCAAAGTGCCGATCAGGCCGCCGAACACGAGGACTATGCCGGCGAAGAGCCCCGCCTGACTGACCGAAAGGTCGAATCGGCGAACCAGCAGGGTGGGCAGCCAAAAAGCGTTGGAAGCAAGAACGAAATACAGAGCAGTCTGCGACAGGATCGTGGCCCTCAGAGTAGGGATTCGCATGAGGTTCAGAAACGTCCGCAGGTTCGCATCGCGGGTCTGCCTGAGGGCGGGGCCGCGCCCCTCGACGCTACCGCGCAACGGTTCGCGCAGCCCGAAAGCCAGCAGCGCGAACAGAATTCCGGGGATTGCTGCAAAAAAGAATGCGTCGCGCCAGCCGAATTTATCGGCGATGTAGCCGCCACCCGCGAAACCGACCGCGATGCCGATCGTGCTGCCCACGCCCCATATCGACATCACCCGGGCGCGCTGCTCCTTCGGAAAATAGTCAGACAGCAAAGAGGTTCCCGCTGGGTAGTAACCGGCCTCGCCGATTCCGAGGACTGCCCTGCTCAGGAAGAGCTGGAAGAAGTTGCGCGCAAAGCCGGTGAAGAGCGTGGCGATGCTCCAGATGGCGACCCCGATCCCGACCACGGTCCGGCGCACGCCGCGGTCGGCCCAGTAGCCGAACGGCAGGGCGGCCACTGCGTATACAAGCAGGAACGCCGATGCGAGGAGTCCGACCTCGGTGTTGCTGAGGCCGAACTCCTTCTGGATGAGGGGCGCGGCCACCGCGGCCACGTAGCGGTCCATGTAATTGAGGAAGTTGATCCCCACCATGACGGCAAGGACATATCGAGCGTAGCCTCGCGCCACGGGGGAATTATGGCGTCGGGCGATCCGCCTGAGCGGGTACGATAGCCGTCGCGCCGCCAACTGGGTGGCGGCACCTGTTGCTGGGTCGGCTGGGCATTGGCGAGCTCAAGTGGCTGTAAACCACCCGCGAAAGCTGTGGGGGTTCAAATCCCTCCCGGCCCACCAAACAAGGCCGTTCTCGAGTGGCCCTGGCCTCGCGACCCCACTTCTGCGGCTAGCGAGCAGCGGGCTTTTGCCTGGTGTGCGGTGGATGGCCGCGAGTCTACTAAGTACGGTTAGCGGATGAGCAGAACGACTAGTTGATCGCGGCGCTCTGCGAAGCGTTTGCAGGAAACGCAAGGATGCGCGGCCGCTCGATCGACCGCCCGATCACCTCGAGCAGCTGCCGGGCAGCGTGGTCTGCCTGGCGGAACAACGCCCCTGATCGCATCGCGACAGCGGTGCGCCCGCTGAAGCTCAGCTGGATGTCAGGCCCGGTCGGATGCGCAACGAAACGCAGGTGGCCGGCCAATAGGCATTCGCCTGCGACGACATCGTCGACCAGCCAAAGCGTGCACAGCACGGCCCGCGGCGCCGTGATCGGCAGTGCCAGGCGCAACCACGCATGCTGCCCCAGTGCGGGCACTTCCTGGACATCCAGGCGCATCGCCCTGCCCTGGTGCTCGACCAGCCAACGAAACACTTCGTCGAGGCCGACCGCTGTCGACCTCTCCGCCGATATACGCGCAACGTTCGAGATTCCGGCTTCCTGCATGTAGCCGACTTTATCGGGTCTCGCATAGGCGCCGATACGTACTGTCCACACAAGTGCGACCCGCCCCCGTACAGGACTACCAACCGACTATCGCGACGGGCCCTTGTCCTCTTGAAGAATGTTGCCACCATCGACAACGAGCGATTGGCCGGTGATGTAGGAAGCGTCGGGCGAGACCAGGAAAGCTACCGCGGCCGCCACCTCGTCGGGCGTGCCTGCCCGCCCGATCGGCGTGTACAAAGCGGCGGAGTGCTCACTCTCTGCCGATGACGCGGTCGCGATCCAACCAGGCGCGACAGCGTTGATCGTGATGCCATCCGCGGCGGTTTCCAGAGCCACCGCGCGCATCATCCCGTCCATCGCGGCCTTCGCCGCGCTGTAGGCGGCCCAGCCCCGGTGGCTCACCAACGGACCGGTCACCGATGACACGTTCACGATCCGGCCGTACTTCCTGGCCACCATGCCGGCCAGCACGGCACGCGTCATGAGGAAGGCGGTGTTGAGCGTGATCGCGATCTGCCGCTGCCAGTCTGCGTAAGGCGTCTGCTGCACCGTCATGTCTTGCGCCGGACGGCCGGTTTGCGTCATGCCGGCGTTGTTGACCAGCACATCGATCCGCTTCGTCTGCCGCAGCAAGGACTCGACGACGTTCCGCGCGGCCTCTTCGTCGGTGAGGTCGGCGACGAACGCGAAGACTGTCTTTCCGCTCGAGTCCAGCTCTCGCGCGCGGTCGTGAATGCGATCGGTAGTCGATGCGATGGCGACGCGGAAGCCTGCGGAGTGAAGACGGCGTGCGATCGCAAAACCAATCCCGCCTTCGCTGCCCGCGCCCGTCACCAGAGCGACCTGATCTTTCACGTGCGTCGGTATTATCGCCGCGCTAAACGGGCAGCTTCTTGACGCTGACCTTCCTGCCCAGGAGAGCTGACATCACGTGCTGCGACTCCTCGGGGTTGCCGCTGGTCCAGAAACGCTCAGTGGCCTTGGCCTCATGCGGCGCGGCGAGGCCACGCTCCGCGAGGACGCGCGCGAGCTGGCGCGCAACCGCTGCACCTGTATCGATGATCGTGACGTCGTCGCCGGCGATCTCGGCGATCAGCTGCCGCAGGAACACGTAGTGCGTCGACCCGAGCACTATCGTGTCCGCGCCCTGGTCGAGCAGGGGTTTCACGTACCCCTCGACCAATCCGCGCAGCTCGGCGCTGTCGAGGTCGGCCGCCTCGACGTGCTCCACCAGGCCTGGCACAGGCACGCTGATCACGCGGACGTTTCGCCCGAAGCGGTCCAGCAGCGACGCCATGCGGTTTGAGGCGTCCATGGTCGTCGTCACGATCGCGCCGACCACTCCCGACCTGGTCGCCGCCGCCGCAGGCTTGATGCCGGGCTCGATGCCGATGACCGGCATGGTCAGCGTGGCGCGAAGGGCCTCAGCGGAGCCGGCGGTCCCGGTGTTGGAGCCGATCACCATCGCCTTCACCCCCTGCGCGACGAGGAACCCGGCGATCTCGAGCCCACGGTCGCGAATGAACTCCGCCGGCTTGTCGCCCCATGGCGCGTTGGCGGAGTCGGCCACGTAATCGATTGACTCTTCGGGAAGCGCTGCGCGGATGTCGCGCAGCACCGACAGCCCGCCCACGCCGGAGTCGAAGATGCCGACCGGCTGGCTGCTCACGACGACAAAGACTAGATTCCCGTCAAGATCGACGTATGCACAAGCTTGAAGTTCGGCTCCGGCGTCGTTTACCTGCGCTGCGAACCCGACCGAGCAGGAGCTTCTAAGAAGGTCTGAAGGCTTCTTGCCTTAGACAGTGGCCGGCAGCGGCGCCCCACGCTGCATGGCTGCGATTTCCCAGAACATTCCGGGACGGCTGACCGAGCGCTCGAGGCCGTGTGACTCGCCGGTGGCCCAGATCTGGGCGACCGGGTGCAGAAATATGCGGAACTCGCGCCGAGTGATGGCCATGCCACCGTTCGCCATCCACACCATCACCTTCGTCCACCATCGTTCTTTCGGAAAGCTCATGACGAGGGTATGAAGTGCGTGATCCGCCGCAGCCCCCTCGAGGCGCAGCAGGTCCGGGTAGCAGCACACCACGCGGTTCATCACAACGATGTCGGCAGATGCGACTTCGGTGGCGGCATCGACGAAGTCCATCACGCGGCGCTCGACCCGATCCGCCAGGCCCGCTTCGCGCAGAAGGCCGGCCGCGCTCGCTTCGTAGCTGGGAGTCAGCTCCACGCTGACGGCGCGGGCCATGCCCGCCTTCAACAACTCGATCTGGATCGCGCCGATCCCGCCGCCAATCTCCAGCAAGGTCAAACCTTGAACGCCCCGTTCCTTCAACAGGTCCACGATGCGGCGCGAGGTGGCGTCGAGGCCATTGCGGCGGTAGTCGCGCGCCTGCGCCCGCGCGCCGCGTTCGCTGAAGATCTGCCGGTAGCCCTTCGGCGTGCAGCAGTCGCTCACCGGACAGAGTATTGCGCAGGACTAGGATGGCTGCTCTGGCCACTCGACTTGCGCTGCCGATAGTCTCGGAGGTACGCCTTCGGCGAGCCGCCGCTCCGTCGACCGATCGATGGCGCGACGTGCCGGTCGCCGCACGAGAGAAGACCGAGCTTGGCGTCAGCTTTCGACCTCCGCAGGTCGACGCGCTCGGCCTTGATGCCCGGGCGACGCTGGACCAGATCCTCAGCTATCCCTTCACGCTTATTCGGCTGGGCGCCTACTGGAACCGCATCGAGCGTGCGCCGGGAGAGTTCGATCCCAGCGAGCTGGATTGGCAGGTCGACGCTGCGGAGCGCGCCGGCAAACGAATAGTTCTTTGCGTGGGACCGCTGAAGACATTCGGCTATCCCGAATTCTTCGTGCCGGCCCACCACGTGCAGAAGCCACTGCGAGAAGGCATTCTTGTTCGGCCGGAAACGCATCAACGTCTGCTCGCCGCCGCGCTCGCCTTCGTCACGCGGATCGTCGACCGCTATCGAGGGAAGACCGCGATCGTGGCCTGGCAGGTCGAGCACGAAGCTGTCGACCCGCTGGGGGTGGAGCACTCGTGGCGCCTGTCCGTCGACTTCGTGAAGGCAGAGGTAGATGCGGTCAGGAAGGCAGATCCAACCCGGCCGATCATGATGAACGGCTTCCTGCCCACCTCGACGCCGGTGCGTGCGCAGCAGTGGTGGAGCACTCGAGACCAGGGCGACTCACTGGCGATAGCGCAGCAGCTCGCCGATGTGGTGGGCATCGACTATTACCCGCGGCACGCTCTGATGAAGCTGGGCGCGACAACTGTCTATTTGCATGGTGAGGACGTCGCGGGCAATCAGCGACGGCGGAAGGAAATCTTCGCGTGGGCTCGCAGCAACGGGAAGCGGCTGATGATCTCCGAGGGGCAAGCCGAGCCATGGGAGGCGGTGACGGTGCCGCCGAGCCCGACCGGCCGTTCGATGTACAGCTGCACGCCGGAGCTGGTCATTCAGAACTACAACCGGTGCATTGGTTGGGCTCGTGAAGCGGGCTTTGACCTGGACGCCTACGTCTTTTGGGGTGCCGAATACTGGATCGCGCGCGAACGCTCAAGCGACTCGCGCTACCTCGATGCAGTCGCCCGCACCCTAAGTGAGTCCTGAGGCAGGTCAGACCACCTCATAGCGGACAGGCACCATCCTCATTGAGGCCTTCGGCGGCCTGCTGTACTTGCGCTTCTGCCGAGCCGGCAACTTGAACGATTCTTCGTGCGGCACATCGCTGTAGGGGATCTGCTTGAGGAAGTGCGTGATCAGGTTCAGATGAGCCGCGCGTTTGTTGTCCGTCTCGACTACATGCCATGGCGCCTCTTTGATGTCGCTGAACTTGAACATGTTGTCCTTGGCCTCGGAGTAGTCGACCCAACGCGCGCGAGCCTGCAGATCCATTGGGCTCAGCTTCCATCGCTTGCTCGGGTCCTTGATGCGCGCCCTGAACCGGCGCTCCTGCTCATCGTCGCTCACTGACAGCCAGTACTTGATGAGGATGATTCCAGACCTCACGAGCATCCTCTCGAACTCGGGACACGCGCGCTTGAACTCCTTGAACTCGTCGTCGGTGCAGAACCCCATGACGCGTTCGACGCCCGCGCGGTTATACCAGCTCCGATCGAACAGGACCATCTCGCCTGCCGAAGGCAAGTGCGCGACGTAACGTTGGAAATACCACTCTGTCCGCTCTCTCTCGCTCGGGGCGGTGAGGGCCACAACCCGGCAGAAGCGAGGGTTGAGCAGAGCCGTTATCCGTTTGATGACGCCGCCCTTGCCGGCTGTGTCCCGACCTTCGAACACCGCCACCACGCGCAGGTTGTGGTGGCGGATCCATTCCTCCAGCTGAACGAGCTCAACCTGTAGGCGTCGAAGCTCCTTCTCGTACGCCTTTTTCTCGAGCTGTTTCGGCGACCCTGCGCGCTTTGCAGGGTTTGCGGTCCCCTTTTTCTTGTCAGCCATTTCGGAGCTTGCGTAGGCTACTCCGCAACGCGCCGAAAGTAACCGTTCAAAAGTGACGCCGCATGAGTAAGCGGATGATGGGATAGGGATGGGACAGGAGTGAAGGCACTGACCTGGCGCGGCCCCGGCTGGATGACCGTGGACGAGGTTCCTGACCCTCGCCCCAAGGCCGGCGAAGCTTTGGTCCACAGCGAGGCAACAGGCATTTGCGGCTCGGAGGTCGAAGGTTACCTCGGCATGATGTCGAACCGCGTGCCGCCGCTGGTGATGGGTCATGAGCTCGCCGGCACGGTGATCGAGGTGGGGGAGTCCGTCGACAGGACCTGGCTCGGCAAGCGGGTGGCGGTCAATCCAATAGTCGGGTGTGGCCATTGCACCTACTGCGCGAGTGGCGGCCGCAACCTCTGCCCTGACCGCTATCTGGTCGGCGTCGCCGTGCCTGGCGGCTTCGCCACCACCGTCTCCGTGCCTGAACGCTGCCTCGTCGAGATGCCGGCCGGCATGGACGCCCGTCTCGGCGCGCTCGCCGAGCCGCTGGCGAACGGCGTGCATGCCATCCGCCAGGGAGTGCCCGATGGCGCGAAGACCGCGGTGGTCATTGGCGCCGGGACCATCGGCCTTGGGTGCATGCAGGCGGCCCTGCTCCATGGCATCGCGTCGCTCACCGTCATCGAGAGCCACCCGATGCGCCGCGAGCACGCGACGCGCCTGGGCGCCCACGCCAGCCACGCCACAGCCGAAGGCTTGCGGCTCGGGGTCGACGTCGTGGTCGACGCTGTCGGTTCGGAGGCGACGCGCGTGCTCGCCCTCGACCTGCTGAACCCGGGGGGCACAGCCGTCTTCATCGGCATGCACAGCGACGAGACCCCGCTGCCGTGGCGGCGCGTGATCCGCGGCAACCACACCATCCGCGGCGTGTTTGCCTACTCGGATGCAGACTTTCAGCAGTCGCTCGATTGGCTGGCGCAGGGCAAGGCCGGGATCGGCGACCTGAAAGCGGTGCTGCCGTTGGACGACGGTCCTGCGGCCTTCGCGCTCCTGGCGAAAGGGCCGACCGATGACATCAAGGTCTTCCTCAGTGCCTGAATCGCTGGCCGGCAAGGTCGCCATCGTCACGGGCGGCGGGAGCGGAATCGGCGCGGCCGTCGTCGCGAGCCTCACCGATGCGGGCGTCACCTGCCACGCGATCGGCCGCCGCGGTCCGGTGAAGCTCGACGTGACGGACCAGCCGGCGGTGCAGCGGTTCGTCGGTTCGCTGGACCACCTGGACATCCTGGTTTGCGCAGCAGGCGACAACGTACCGCGGCGCCGCCTCGAGGAAATCACGCCGGCCGTGTGGAATCACCTCATCGCAGTGAACCTCAGCGGCGCGTTCTACTTCATCAACGCGGGGCTGCACAAGCTGCGCGAGGCTCGGGGCGACGTCTTGCTGATCGGCAGCGTCTCAGGCCAATGGCCGGACCTCAGCGGCCCCGCCTACGCGGCGAGCAAGGCGGGCATGAGCGCCCTGGCGGCCGCTGCAGGGTTCGAGGAGCACATGAACGGTGTCCGCTTCTCAGTCATCAAACCCGGCCTCGTCAACACCCAGCTGTTGCTCAAGCGGCCGTCCCCACCTACGCCCGAGGTGGCGGAGGCGATGCTCCGCCCTGAGGACGTCGCCGAGGCTTGCGTGATGCTCTTGAAGCTTCCCCGACGCGCCCACATACCGGAGCTGACCATCCTGCCGACGCGGCTCCAATCGCTCGGTAAGACGTCGGTGCCCCACCCCACGCCGGCCCCCGAGTAGTCGCCGTGGCCGCGGCGGGGTATTTCGTCGCCATCGATGTGGGCAGCTCGTCGGGGAGGGCCTCAAATTCCGCTGGTGCTAGAGCGCTACTCGCCCTCGGCCTGACGCACCCGCTGGCTCAGGACCTGCATGAGGCGGAACGCCACCTCGGGGTGTTCGGCCAGAAATGACTTGAAGCCCCATTCCGGGATCGTGGCCAGCGACACGGCGGTGTCGGCCTTGACGGTGGCGCTGCGGCCCTCGTGGTCGAGAAGCGCCATCTCGTCGAAGGAATCGCCAGGCCCGAGCTTTCGCTTCTTGCCCTGGACCGTGGTGACGGTCACCGTGCCGTCCGTGATGATCATGAACCCAACTCCGCCATCGCCCCTCATGACGATCTCGTGACCGGCAGGATGCTGAACCGCCTTCAACTGGCGCTCAATCTTCTTGATCTCCCCGTCAGGCAAGCCCTGGAACAGCTTGGTCGATTTGATGTCCGTCATGTCCCAGATACTATGCGGCCTGGACGGACTCCGTAACGTAAAAAGCTACGTCGTCGTCACCGCGTGTTTTGCATCGAACGCCGGCCGTGTGCCAATCGCGTAGTTCGTGACCTCGCCTCGTGCGAGAAGGTCTACCGCCATCCCCTCGAGCTCTCGCACCCTCTGGTTGGCGCGTATGGCTTCGCGGATTGAGAGGATGCCCACAGCCGGGTGCCTCTTCTCAATCACGTGTCGGAGCATGTTGAGGTGGGCGTTGTCGGGTACCCCCGGCTCGCGAATCCTGCGCACCGCCGCCCGCACCGTCGCCTGCGTCCCGTCGATCGCCTCGCCACGCCCGAAATCGAACTTGTAGCTCGGGCTGCGCCCACCTGCGCGCCGCTCGCCGCTCAGCTTGATCCACTTGGCGTTCTCCGTCCCCTTGCCGACATCGATGATCAACCGCACCGACCGCCCCCGGTTCTGGAACGTCGCCTTGACGCGCGCATAGCTTTCACGCTGGCCCGCGAGCCCTGCATGCCGCCCCACCGACAACGGCCTCTCCTCATCCAGATGGATCCGATCGATCGGCGTGAGCAGCGAGATGATCGCAAACGCGTGGGGGATGAGGTCCGCGATCACGCCGATGTCGGCCGCTGCTCCCACCAGCGGCTGCTCTTCCAGTATCTCAATGCGAATCTCCTCCACGTTGTCGAGGAAATCGCGAAGCGTCCGCTCCTCGGTCAGCAGAAGCTGCAGCAACCGCACCTCGAGCTTGAAGTAGTAGTGGTCGGCGGCCACGATCTCGACCCCGCCCGGTGCGTGGTCGAGAAACTCGCGGTAATCCTCGGGCGGCGCGCCCAGCGGTTTCTCGATCAGCACCACATCGCTGAGGTCGTAGTAGAGCGCGAGCGTGGGCAGATGAGTCGCGGCCGGCGTCGCGATGTATGTGATCACGTAAGAGCTGGACTCGAGCTCGCGCTGTAGCTGCTCATGCGCCGGCAGTGCTGCGCCATCCCAGTAGAAAGCATCGCCATGCGTGCGGACCTCCTCCTCGCGCGTCGCGAGGCGCTCTCGAGCGCCGGGCAGGTCCTGCTCCACAACGTGAATTCGAAAATTGAAAAACTGTTTCAGCGTCTGCAGGTGCCCGTACGCCTTCTGACCCCACTGGCCAAACCCAACCAGCACGAAATCCTTCTGGAGGTGACGCTCCTCTTCCGCGAGCGCGTGCAAGCGCGCATTCTTGATCGCGACCGCGGCGCCCAGCGCAAGGCCCTGCACGCGCTCGACCTCCTCAGGCGTGAAGGTGCGCAGATGACCGCGCTCAGCAAGCACTGCGGCGCCGATTGGCTGGCCGTCGGCGATCAGCGGAAGAGCCAGCAGCGATCGCACGCCAAATGCCTTGACGTACGAAGCGCTGACTCGGTCATTCGCACTCGCGTCCTCGACCACCAGCGGCTCGCCGCGATCAAGCACGTCGAACAGGAAGGACGGCTCCGAGCGTTCACCGTGTTGCCGCCGCCACAGCTCTTCCTGGTCGGACGCTGCAGCGCCGAACCACCCTTCGCGGTCCTCTTCGTACAGGGCGATCTGACAGAGCGACGCATCGACCAGGCGCACCAGACCCTGGGCGACCAACCGAAGGGTCTGATCGAGGTCGATGGAGGATGCGATCGCACGGCTGACGTCGGCGCTCAGCTCGAGCTCGTCGCCATGGCGCCGCGCCTCCTCGTACAGCCGCGCTGTCTCAACCGCCACCGCTACCTGCGCCGCCGCGGCGCGCAGCGCTTCGATCTGGCCCCAGTCTGGCCGCCTATCGTGCGTACGGTGATAACCGACCTCGAGCACTCCAGTCGCACGGTGATTGGGGTCGGAACCGAAGGGCAGGAAGATCCGGATCAGCTCGCCGTGCCCGCTCTTCTCGAACACCTCGCCCGCAAGGGTGAACGGCGGATCGCCGGCCACGGCGGCCCGCGTATCGACACGCGGGCCGATGAGGCAGGCCGCGACGTGAGTCAGCACGGTGCCGTCGCTGCGCACCACGGGCACGTCAGCCCAGGCTGCGTGCGCGGGAAGGGCGCCGGCGACAACATCGGCCCGGTCGGTCTGGTCGCCCAACGGCTTCGGACCCACGACAGCCACCTGCCAGGTCCGCGCGACGTATACGAGCACGTCATCCGGCGCCAGCTGGCGCGCGTCCTCGAGGACCCACCGCGGCACCCGCGCGCGCCGCACTCCTCCTCTCGAGGTCTCTGCTGAATCCACCGCAGCGGTGGTCGCCGCGCCCGCCGCCTTGCTCACGACCATCGTCTCGCCCGCCCGCTCCTCCAGTAGGTAGACGCTGGCGAAATGAAAGTCGAACTCCGGCACTGTCGCGTCCGTGAGGTGTCCCGCCACCGCCTCGAGCACGTCCTGGCGAGAGCCACCCGGCTTGAGCATCGCGGTGGTCATGTTCCCCAGGGCACCGAGCAGGCGGTTGCTGTTCTCCAGCTCCGCGATCAGGCGCTGGCTCGCCAGCGAGCTGCCGATCAGCTCGGCGCCGGCCCTGAGCAGCAGGTCGGTGGCCGGTGCCCGCCGAACCGTGGCGAGGCGGTCGCGGCTCAGCACCACGAGATAACCGTGCGGCTCCTGCTCGCTGCCCAGCGCATAGGTGGCGACTGGATGCAGGTCNNAGGAGCAGCTCGGCAAGCGCAATTGAGAGTAGTCGCCTGAGCTCCTTGATGTCGGTTCGCTCGGCCCCCGCCGGCGCGGTCAGGAGAGCCGCCAGCCTGCCGACGCCGTCGAGCGCCGAACGCTCGGCTGCCGCCAGCACAGCCGCGACCGCCGCTGCCGCGCTGGCGGCGCGCCGTTCGAGCTCGGCCAGCCTCCCGCCGTCAGGCGCCTGGTCGCGACCGCGGTAGTTGAGATAAATGAGGCCGAGGAAGCGCTCGCCGGCCAGCAAGGGCAGCCCGATCGTCGCCTGGATCTGGTAGCGCCTGATGAACGTGCTGTCGATCTCGGCCGGCGCATCCCGTGCAACGAGCCGTTGCCGCGTCACGGTCAGCCACACGGTCGAGCCGTAGTGGTGCACAGCGATGTCGTCGGGCACCTTGCCCTGGCTCAAGTCGTTCGAATATCGGGCGAGCTGCTCGCGCATGTCGGTCAGCGAATCGAGCAGGCTCTCTTGGGGCTGGCCGGTGGCAAATGGGGCGTAATAGGTGTGGGTCGACTCCTCATACAGGAAGATCGAGACGATATCCGCCTTCGAGGCGTGCTGCATGTCGGCGACCAGGCCGCGAAGCACAGCCCCAAGGCCCCATGCTGATTCCATAGTCGGGCGCATTCTCTCCCCCGCATAAGAATGAGGGATATGCGCGGACTTCCGGGCCGAATATCCCCGCCTCTGGTTCAGGCGGTGATCTGTCCGATCACCCAGACCCCGAAGCGGCGCCAGCCCGTTCGGGCAGGCTGCGCGCTCGCGCCACTGCGCCGAGCCACGCCGCGCTCGGTTTCGGGTACCTCNNATCCCATTCTCGGTCACGAGGATTGGGATCCCACCAGTGCTCTTCCACGCGCGCCTGATCGCTCCGCCCAGCGCCTGTGGGTAGTACTCGTAGCCCATCTGAGTCGTGTCATCGGTTTCTTCGATCTCCCGCGTCCAATCGCTCCAATCATGGCCGGGACTGCGCGGGCCCTCAGGACCGATCCGAAAGCGAGTGTAGGTCTGGACGCCGACGAAGTCGTCCCCGCGCGCGAGCTCGAAGAACCTGTCGTTGATTCGGGACTCGATCTCGAGAGATGTGTCCCCCGGCTCCGCGCCGTCCTCGTACTGGATGTCGGGGACTGCCAACGTCACGCCCACCGGTGCGCTGGTGTGGGCCCGGATGGCCGCCGCGCCCGCGGCATGCGCCTCCAGCAGGTTGTCGACCGCAGCTTGCGCTCCCGCGTTGTCGTCGGTGTGTCCCGGTGGATTGACGCCGAGGAGGTATCCGCTCTGGCCCAGTCCCTGCGGTTCGTTGAGCGTGCAGGCGATCCCGATGCCGTCTCCAAGCGCGGCTGCGGCGCGATCGCAGTAGCGCTCGAACAGCGACGGAAATCGTCCGGACGCGAAACCACCCAGGTCGAGCAACCACTTCGGCAGCGTGAAGTGGTGGAACGTGAGGATCGGCGTCACCGAGTTGCGGTGGCAGGCTTCCAAGATGCGCCGATAGTGGTCGAGCTGAGCGGTCGAGAACTCGCCATCTGCCGGCTCGATGCGCGCCCACTCGATGCCGAATCGGAACGCGTTCATGCCGAGCCCCGCAAGCATCGAGATGTCGTCGGCGTATCGGTGGTAGAAGTCGCAGGCGTCGCCTGATGGCTCGCGGCAGAGCGTCCCTTCGCGATGCTCCCACCACCACCAGTCGCTGTTCGTATTGCCGCCCTCGACCTGGTGCGCGCCGACGGCCGCGCCGAATAGAAATCCGTTGGGAAAGGAGTTGGACATAGCCGGCCAATCTAGCACCCGCAGGCGGGCCGACCCACCGACTCCTGAACTCGGACGTCGACACGATTTGCATTGCGCGCTAGAATCCCCGGTTATCGGACAGGGCCTGGAAAGGGCGTAATTGGGGGGTCACCTGATGATCGGTCGTAAAGGCAGCACTCTTGGTCTGGGAATTCTCCTGGCCGTCGCCGCCTGTGGTGGCGGAAACACCGCCTCGAACTCCCCTTCCACCTCGCAAAACATTGGCGGCTCGGTCACGCTGTGGGCGGAGTGGTCCAGCTCTGAGCAGCAGGCTTTCAAGGCGGCGTTGGTGCCGTTCACGACTTCGACCGGAGTCACTGTCAACTACACGTCGAAGGGAAGCACGATCAGTACTGCGTTGGGGTCGGCGATCCAGGGTGGCGCTCCGCCCGACGTTGCACTCGTGCCAGACCCCGGCACCGTGCAGACGCTCGCCAAGCAAGGCTCGATCAAAGACCTGACCAGCATCGTCGGCAGCCTGTCTGCCAACTACGGTGACGCCTGGAACCAGCTGGTGACGGCAAACGGCAAGCTCTACGGCGTTTGGTTCAAGGGCGCCAACAAGAACACGATCTGGTATAACCCCGCGGAGTTCGCGGCAGCCGGCATAACCACACCGCCGACGACCTGGGAGCAGGTGATATCGGACGCGGCCACCCTGAAGGCGTCAGGTATCGCGCCGTTCTCGCTCTGCACCGACATCGGCTGGCCCGTCGCGGACTTCTGGCAGAACATCTACCTGAAGACCGCTGGCGCCACCGCTTATAACTCGCTGTCGACCCACGCCACCAAGTGGACCGACCCCACCGTGACCGCGGCCTTTACCACCTTCGGGCAGCTGGTAGGGCAGCCCTCAAACCTTCTTGGCGGCCTTAACGGCTCGCTTTCCAACAGCTACCCCACGTGTGTCGACAAGGTCTTCCCCAAGTCTGGTGCGTCGCCGCAGGCGGCGATGGTCTTCGAAGGTGACTTCGTTGCCAACGAGGTCAAGGCCAACTCTGCCAACTACGCGCCAGGCACAACGGGAACCGGCGGCGCAGCCTGCAGCATCGATCCCGCCAAGACCCCCTGCTACAACTTCTTCGACTTCCCCGCACCGGCCGCGAACGCCGCCAACCAGGGCGCGGTCCAGGGCGCGGGTGACGTGGCGATCATGCTCAAGGACACGCCGCAATCTGAGGCCCTCGTCAAGTACCTCGCCGGTCCAACAGGAGCCTCGATCTGGGCCACCGCCGGCGGCTTCACCTCGCCCAACAAGACGGTTCCAACCAGCGCCTACCCCGACCCCGTCACGCAGAAGGACGCCCAGGCCCTGGTGAACGCCACCAGCTTCGTGTTCAGCCTTGACGACCTCCAGGGGACCTGGGAGCCGATGATGTGGACGGACATGCTCAACTTCCTCAAGAACCCGTCAAACGTCACTGCAATCCAGGCAACCATGGATGCGCAAGCCACCGCCGGATTGGGCCACTAGGCGAGCACAGTACTGGCCTTTAAGCTTTAACGAGACCCGGGCTAAAGCTCGTGGCAGAGATTGGCACCGAGGTAACGCCGCGCGCGCGCATGCGCGCGGCCGCGGTGAACGCTGCCGGCAATCCCGGTGGCGGTTGGCGGGACCACCTCGGCTCGCTGGCCTTCCTGGCTCCTGGCGCCATATTCCTCCTCGCCATCACGGTTTATCCGCTGGTGGCCACCGCCCGCAACAGCTTCTACGACGCGACCGCCACCAACTACGTCGGCCTCGGCAACTACAAAGAGATCTTCTCGACCTCGAGCATCCTGGTCACATTTCGAAACAACGTCATCTGGGTCATTGTCTTTCCGTTTCTGGTGACCTTCATCGGCCTCGTCTATGGGGTGCTCTCCGAGCGCATCCGCTGGTCCACGGCCTTCAAGACCATCATCTTCATGCCGATCGTCTTCAGCGCCACCGCATCGGCGCTGGTCTGGCGGACCATCTTCGACCTCGATCCCCACATTGGAATCGTCAACGCCACGATCCAGACGGCGAGCGATTGGATCAACCCGCCGGGCCTCTACCCGGTCGACACGTCGGCGGGCCAGAGTGTCGCCGGCCTCGTCGCGACCGGGGTGAGCGCAGGTCCAAAGGACAGCCTGGAGAGCGCATCGACAGTCACCGCGGGCAACCCTGTCGAGCTCGGCTTGATCGGCATCAGCCCAGCCACGCTCCAGCTCGCAGGCGCTCAGACCGCAGTCGTACCGACGGCGTCGCCGGGCGCGGTAACCGGCTTGGTCTGGCGCGACTTCTCCCCGTCGAATCCGACCGTGCGAGGTCAGGTCCTCCCCGACGAGCTGGGTTTTCCCGGGCTGAAGCTCACGCTGTTGCGCAGCGACGGCACCAGCGCCGGGACGGCGGTGTCCGATGCCCACGGAGACTTCTCATTCGCCGGTGTGGGCAGCGGCAGCTACAAGGTCCAGATCGACTCGAGCAACTTCAGTTCCGGCTTCACCGGTATCTTCTGGCTGGGCACCCAATCGCTGACACCTACCAGCAGCCTCAACCAGACGGCCCAGGCGCTCCTCAGCGTCCCGTTGGTGGACATCTCGATGATCCTCGCGTACCTGTGGATCTGGGCGGGATTCGCCATGGTGGTGATCGGCGCCGGTCTGGCCTCGCTCGATCGCGAGGTGCTGGAGGCGGCGCGGCTGGACGGCGCGGGTGAATGGCAGACCTTCCGGCGGATGACGATGCCGATGCTGGCCCCCGTTTTGATCGTGGTCATAGTGACGATGCTCATCAACGTCCTCAAGATCTTCGACATCATCCTGAACATGGCGCCAGGCTCATCCCAGGGCGAAGCGAACACCCTGGCGCTGGCGATGTACAACTTCGGCTTCACGGGGCTCGGCAACTGGGGACTGGCCAGCGCCTTGGCAGTGATCCTGTTCATCCTCGTGATCCCCGCGATTGTGCTCAACCTCAGGAGGATCAGGGGATGAGCGCGGTCAGCCCGGCCACCAAGCCGGTCACCCTGGAGCGCCGCTCGCTCCTTAGCGCCATCCGTCCCTCCAGGGCGATCCTGAACATCGTCCTTGTCGTTTCCGCCGTCTTCTGGCTGGTGCCGACGATCGGCCTCGCGATCATCTCGCTGCGGCCCGAGTCGCTCTTCCAGCAATCCGGCTGGTGGACCGCCCTGACGGCGCCCTCGCAGCTCACGCTGTCGAACTACCAGACATTGTTCGCGCAGGGGCTGGTGGCCCGCGGCGTCCTCGATTCCCTCCTAACGTCCCTCGAGATCACCGTCCCGGCGACGCTCCTGGTCACCATCATTTCGAGCCTGACCGCGTACTCGCTGGTCTTTGGACGGTGGCCGGGGCGTAGCGTGGTCTTCCTCGTCATCGTGGGCCTGCTGGTGGTGCCGATCCAGGTTGCCCTGATCCCGGTCGTCCAGGAATACCGCGTGTTTGGCGACCTGAGCGGCTTCAACCCATTTGGCACGATCCCCGGCGTTGTCATCTTCCACGTCGCATTCGGACTGCCGTTCGGCATTTTCCTGATGTACAACTTCTATTCCGGCATACCCAAGGAGATGCTCGAAGCCGGACGCATCGACGGCGCCGGCGAGTGGCAGCTGTTTCGCAGGGTGGCGCTCCCGCTCGGCCTGCCGGCGGCTGCATCGCTGATGATCTTTCAGTTCATCTGGGTGTGGAACGACCTGCTGGTCGCCCTGATCTTCCTAGGCAACAACAAGCATGCGACCCTGACCATCTTCCTTTTCGAGCAGACCCGTACCCTGGCCGCCAACTACTGGATCATCTCGACCGGAGCGATGATTTCCATATTCATCCCACTGATCGTCTTTTTCTCCTTCCAGCGCTACTTCGTCCGCGGCGTTCTTGCCGGGGCGGTCAAATGAGCCTGGTGGTCACTATGAGCAGAATCTGAAGGAGTAACAGAACAGATGGCATCCGTCACTTTCGACCACGTTGTGAAGCGCTATACGTCTGACCTGACCGTGGTCAAGGACTTCAACGTGGAGGTCGCGGACAAAGAGTTCATGGTCCTGGTCGGCCCCTCCGGGTGCGGCAAGTCAACAGCACTGCGCATGCTGGCCGGGCTGGAGTCGATCTCAGAGGGCCAGATCCGCATCGGTGATCGCGTGATCAACAACATCGCCGCCAAGGACCGCGACATCGCCATGGTGTTCCAGTCGTACGCCCTCTACCCGCACATGAGCGTGTACGACAACATGGCGTTCCCGCTCCAGATGCAGCACATGAAGAAGGCGGAGATCGACAAACGCGTCAAGTCGGCCTCCTCGAGCCTGGGACTGGGCAACTTCCTCGACCGCAAGCCGCGCGCCCTCTCGGGAGGCCAGCGTCAGCGCGTCGCACTCGGCAGGGCCATCGTGCGCAATCCGCAGGTCTTCCTGCTTGACGAGCCGCTGTCGAACCTGGACGCCAAGTTGCGCGCCCAGACCCGCATCGAGCTGCAGAAGCTTCATCGTGACCTCGGGACTACTTTCATCTACGTCACCCACGACCAGGTCGAGGCNNTCGAGGCGATGACGATGGGGGACCGCATCGCGATCATGAACGCGGGCATCCTTCAGCAGGTGGGGACGCCCGGTGACATTTACGACCACCCGGCGAACATCTTCGTGGCCGGATTCGTCGGCACCCCGACGATGAACTTCGTTGCCGCCACAGTGCAGGACGGTGTCGCCACGGCGTCAGGCTTCCACGTCAAGCTGCCCAAGGCCCTACCTGCCGCCAAGGGCACCCTTGGATTCCGGCCCGAGGCCGTCACCGATCGCATCCCTGATCCGGACAGCGCGATGGAGATGAAGGTCGACGTCGTCGAGCGGCTGGGCTCCGACCAGTTCCTTTACGGCAAGGTGGGCGGCGACTCGGTCACCGCCAGGGTCGATCCTCGAATCAAGGTCGAACCCGGGGACTCGATCAAACTGGGCCTTGATACCAGGACCCTGCACTTCTTCGACTCCGAGACCGAGCTCTCCCTGCTTTAGATTCGTGTTCGGCTAGGTCTCGCGTGGAGACCATCCGCGCGCGCGAAGATTTCGACAGCGCGCGGGCCAAAGCGTTTCGCCGGGCGATCCGGGCGGCGCTGACGCGGCAAAAAGGGGGCCTGCTCTCGCTCGACCGAGTCTTGGCCGCGGCCGGGCTCGAAGGCAAGTCCTTCGGCGGCGTGCAGGAGATCCCGCTCAACCGGGTGGTCGGCTCGGCGGCGGCCGAAGTCAAATCGCAGGACTTCGACCCCGGGTTCCTCCCAGTCAACCGCAGGCTGCGGGACCGCTGGACCCGGATCTACAGGGCGATGGTCGAAGGCGATGAGCTGCCACCCATCGACGTGTACAGGCTCGACGACTATTACTACGTGATCGATGGCCACCACAGGGTGTCGGTGGCACGAAGCCTTGGTCGCGAGGAGATCAGCGCCCGGGTCGTCGAGGTGCGAACCCGCGCGCCGGTGGGCTCCCACGTCGACGGGGCCGCGCTATTGAGGGCGGCCGAGTATTCTGCGTTCCTTGACACCACCCAGCTGCACCGCACCCGGCCCGAGGCGCGGCTCGAATGCAGCCGGCTGGGCCGTTACGACGAGATCTTCAAGCACATCCTGGGCCACCGTTACTTCCTCGGCCTGGAGCAGGGTCGGGAGGTGCCGCTGGCCGAGGCCGCCGCGAGCTGGTACGACAAGGTCTACACGCCGGTCATCAAGCTCATTCGCAAATATCGTGTGCTCGAGCTGATGCCGGGCTGGACGGAGGCGGACCTTTACGTGGAGATCACGAGGCGCTGGCTGCAGCTCAGTGAAAAGGGCGTGCCATCGGGCCCAGACCCGGCTCTGCATTCGCTGCTGGACGAGGAATCCCGAGGCTTCTGGGCACGGCGCCGGATGCTGAAGCTGGACGCCGAGCCGTGATCGGCCTGATCTTTGGGCCGCCCGGCAGCGGCAAGGGCACGCAAGCGGCTCGTGTGGAGCGGGAGTTCAAGCTGTCGCACCTGTCGACGGGGGACATCCTCCGCGCCGAGGTGGCCCGCGGCAGCGATATTGGCAAGGAGGCCGAGCGGATCATGCGGGCCGGCGACCTCGTGCCCGACGACCTCATCATCCGAATCGTCCAGGGCATTCTGCGCGACCCCAACGTCAGCTCGGACGTGCTGCTGGACGGCTTCCCACGCACCCTGGAGCAGGCGAAGGCGCTGGACGAGATGCTGGCCCAGGAGGGTCACAAGGTCGACTTTGTCATCGCCTTCAAGGTGCCGGAGGACGTGCTGATCGAGCGGTTGCTGCATCGGGCCAAGGTCGAGGGCCGGGCCGATGACACGCGGGAGGCGATCACGGAGCGCATGCACGAGTACAGGAACCTGACGGCCATGGTCCTCGGCCACTACCGCAAGGCGGGGGTGAAGGTGCACGAGATCGACGGGGTGGGGGAGATCGACGAGATCTTCGAACGAATCCGCGAGGCACTCGACCAAGCCAAATAGGGCAAGGGGAGCCGGGCCCCCGCGACCATCAGTGCCCTTTTGGCTGCACCCCCATCGCCCGGGATACGACCATCTGTGCCCGAATGGTCGGGTCGCATGGCCCCAAGGGCCCGGGAGGGGTCCCAACTCCGAAACACCGGCCTATGCTTTGTCCTCTGGAGTTCGCGCTGGGGAGCGTGTAGTACGGCTAAGAAGGCTCGGGTCGAGGATCTAGGTCACCAGACCAAATCGGTTAACGGAAACGGGCAGGCGCCCCGCCCCGTCGCGAACCCTGTCACCGCCTCGCCCACGCAGAGCGCCTTCCCTCCGATCGCCGACTACGCCTTCCTGTCCGACTGCGAGGTCAATTGCCTCATCGCGCCCAGCGGCCGGGTGGAGTGGATGTGCCTCCCCCGTCCCGACAGCGCCAGCGTCTTCGCCGCGATCCTCGACCGGGCAGCCGGTAGCTTCCGCTTCGGGCCGAGCGGTGTCGCCGTTCCCGCCGGCCGCCGCTACCTCCCCGGCACCCTGGTCCTCGAGACCACCTGGAGGACGCGAACCGGCTGGATGATCGTGCGCGACGCTCTGTGCATCGGCCCCTGGTACCACAGCCAGCGGCGCTCCGGCACCCACCGCCGGCCCCCGACCGACCACGAGGCCGAGCACATCCTTCTCCGAACTGCGAAATGTGTAGTCGGGAGCGTGGAGCTGAGCCTCGACTGCAGTCCGGTGTTCGACTACGGCAAGACCGCCGCCCATTGGGAGTACTCAGGTCCTGGCTACGAAGAGGCGATCGCGTCCGGCGGCCAGGGAGACGTGCCGCTACGGCTGGTCACCGACCTCAACGTCGGCTTCGAAGGCCCAGGCGCGCACGCCACGAAGACGCTTAGGCAGGGCGAGAAGGCGTATGTGGCCCTCTGCTGGCCGCGGTCCCAGTTCTCGGCCTCGAAAGAGCTCTGGGCAGAGCACCCACCTCCGGCGAATGTCGACGAGGCATTTGAGCGCGTCGAGCGCACCGCCGATTTCTGGCGCGAGTGGATCAACCACGGCGAGTTTCCCGAGCACCCATGGCAGAGCTTCCTGCAGCGTAGCGCCCTGACGCTCAAAGGGCTGACCTACAGCCCGACGGGCGCATTGCTCGCCGCTCCCACGACCTCCCTTCCCGAGACCATCGGCGGCGAGCGCAACTGGGACTATCGGTACACCTGGATCCGGGACGGTACCTTCATGCTCTGGGGCCTGTACACGCTTGGCTTCGCGCGCGAGGCCAACGACTTCTTCTACTTCATCGCCGACGTCGCGGCGGGCAAGAGCGAGCTGCAGATCATGTATGGCATCGGCGGCGAGCACGAGCTGAGCGAGAAGACGCTCGACCACCTGAGCGGGTACGAAGGCTCGCGGCCCGTGCGTATCGGCAACGGCGCGTACAACCAGAAGCAGCACGACGTATGGGGCGCCGTGCTCGACTCCGTCTACCTGCACGCGAAATCGCGCGACTACCTGCCTGAAGTCGTGTGGCCGATCCTCAAGCACGCGGTGGAGTGTGCGATCGAGAACTGGAAGGAGCCGGACCGTGGGATCTGGGAGGTCCGGGGGGAGCTGCAGCATTTCACCTCATCCAAGCTGATGTGCTGGGTCGCGTGCGACAGGGGCGCGCGCCTCGCGGAGCTCCATGGCGACCGCGACCTGGCAGTCAGCTGGCAGAAGGTGGCCGATGAGATCAAGTCGGACATCTGCACGAACGGAGTCGACTCCCGCGGCGTTTTCGTCCAGCACTACGGGTCGACCGCTCTCGATGCATCACTGCTGCTCATCCCGCTCGTCAGGTTCCTGCCGCCTGACGATCCGCGGGTGCGGGCGACAGTACTCGCGATCCGCGAGGAGCTCACAGTGGACGGTATGGTCCTGCGCTACCGAACTGAGGAGACTGACGATGGCCTCAAGGGCGAGGAGGGCACCTTCACGATCTGCTCCTTCTGGCTGGTCTCGGCCCTCGCCGAGATCGGCGAGGTGGTCAAGGCGAGGCAGCTGTGCGAAAAGATGCTGTCCTACGCGAGCCCCCTGCAGCTCTACGCAGAAGAGATCGACCCGCGAAGCGGCCGGCACCTCGGCAACTTCCCACAAGCGTTCTCACACCTGGCCTTGATCAACGCGGTGATGCACGTGATCAACGCAGAGAGCGGAACCACCAACGAGTTCGTGGCGACAGACACAACGTCGAGCTAAACCGAGACCGGCCACTGATCGCGCCATTAGGGCACATCTGGTCGCATCCCGTTCCTCTCAACGCAGGGCCGGCGCTGTCGTCACCGTCGTACAGGGGTTTCGACGAGGGGCGGCGGAGTCTCGCTCACTCCATTCGCGCTGGGCGCGCGCCCATCGCCGGTCTCGGCCCAAGCATCGGTGAATTGACTGTTGTAGAGCTCGTAGTAGAAGCCATGGTGGCTGAGTAGCTCCTCGTGGTTGCCCTGCTCGACGATGCGGCCGCCATCCATGACCACGATCGAATCCGCTTTACGGATTGTGGACAGCCGGTGAGCGATCACGAAGCTGGTGCGTCCGTGCCGCAGTCGAGCCATTGCCGTCTGTATAAGCACCTCTGTCCTGGTGTCGACGTTGCTCGTCGCCTCGTCCAGGATCAGGATGCTTCGGTCGGCAAGGAACGCTCGTGCGATCGTGAGCAGCTGTCTTTGGCCTGACGACAGATCTGACGCTTCCTCGTCGAGGACCGTGTCGTAACCGAGCGGCAGTGTGCGGACAAACGAATCGACATGCGCCGCCTGCGCCGCTGCGACGATCTCATCGTCGGTGGCCCCTTCCTTTCCATACGCGATGTTGGCGCGAATGGTGCCCGCAAAAAGCCACGTGTCCTGCAGCACCATTCCAAAAGCATCACGCACCTGTTCGCGGGACAAGTGATGCGTATCCACACCGTCCAGAGAGATGCGGCCTGAATCGATGTCGTAGAAGCGCATGAGCAGGTTGACGATCGTGGTTTTCCCAGCCCCGGTCGGCCCCACAATCGCGATGGTCTGGCCTGGCTTGACCTCGAGGCTGAAGCCGTCGATCAAAGGCTTGTCGGCCACATATCGGAACGACATGTTCTCGAGGGACACCTGGCCGCTGGCCTCGCCAAGCTGTTCAGTGACGACGTCGGGTGATTGTTCTTCCTCGGCCAGCAGCTCGAAAACGCGCTCTGCGGAGGCGAGGCCAGACTGGAGGAGGTTCATCTGGCTGGCGAGCTGCGTGATCGGCATGGTGAACTGTCGCGAGTACTGAATGAACGCCTGCACATCACCCAGGGACATCGTTCCCGAGACGACGCGATACCCGCCGATGACCGCGATCGCCACGTAGTTGAGATTGCCCAGAAACTGCATCGCCGGCTGCATGACGCCCGACAGGAATTGGGCTCTGAAGCTCGCCTCGTACAGCTTTTGGTTCTGCCGGTCGAACTCCTCCTGGGCCTTTCGGCGCCGGCCGAACACCTGGACGAGAACATGACCGGTGTGCGTCTCCTCGACGTGTCCGTTGAGGGTGCCGGTCATTTTCCACTGGGCGGCGAACTCCTTCTGCGACCTCCGCCCGATGATGACCACCACCACGACCGAAAGGGGAACGGTCACCAAGGAGATCAAGGCCAACAGGGGGCTGATCCAGAACATCATGCCGAGGACGCCGATGATCGTTAGCAGCGCTGTGAGGATCTGGCTCAAGCCCTGCTGCAGCGTCGTGGCCACATTGTCGACGTCGTTGGTGACGCGGCTGAGGATGTCACCATGCGAGTGACTGTCGAAATACTTCAACGGCAGGCGACCTAGCTTGGCCTCGACGTCGCGCCGCATGCCGTAAACGGTTCGCTGCGCGACCCCGGCCATGATGTAACCCTGAGCCCAGGTGAAGACCGAGGCGGCGAGGTATACGCCGACGGCAATCATCAGGATCTCGCCAAGCTGTGTGAAGTCGATGCCCTTTCCGGGCGTGACGTCCATGCCCGACAGCATCTGAGCCAGCTGATCCTGGCCGCGCGCATGCAGCGCTGCAATGGCCTGCGCCTTGGTGACGCCGGCGGGCAGCGATTTGCCGACGAGACCGTTGAAGATGACGTTGGTCGCGTTGCCGATGATCTTTGGACCGATGACTGCGAACGCGACGCTGGCCACTCCAAGCACGACCACGAAGCTGATCAGCGGCAGTTCGGGGCGGAGGCGCCCCAGGAGCTGACTGAGCGTCTTACGCAAGTCTCGCGTCTTGCCCGCCGGCGGACCGCCCATTCCCATCCAGCCGCCGCCCATTCCGGGTCGCCCGCCGGGGCCGCCGGGTCGCTGACCGCCGCCGCGATTGATCATGCGACCGCCTCCGCGCCGAGTTGCGAATCGACGATCTCGCGGTAGGGCTCGCACGATGCCATGAGCTCCTTGTGGTTTCCGATGCCCACAACACGGCCGTCGTCGAGAACGATGATGCGGTCCGCATGCATGATCGTGCTGACACGCTGAGCCACGATCACCACCGTCGCCTCTCTGGTCTCGGGGCGGAGTGCAGCGCGGAGTCGGGCGTCGGTGCCTGCGTCGAGGGCGGAGAAGCAGTCATCGAAGAGGTAGATGGCTGGCCGCTTGACGAGCGCCCGGGCGATGGCGAGGCGCTGACGCTGTCCACCGGACAAGTTGGTCCCGCCCTGATCGATGGGCGAGGCCAAGCCGTCCGGCAGTGCGGCCACGAACTCGCGGGCCTGAGCCACCTCGAGCGCGTGCCATAGCTCATCGTCGGTGGCTTGCTCATTGCCGAACCTGAGGTTGTCGGCGACTGTGCCGCTGAACAGGTATGCGCGCTGTGGCACGAGACCGATGACGCCCCACAGCCGCTCGAGCGATTGCTGGCGCACGTCCACCCCGTCAACGAGCAGGCTGCCCCCGCTGACGTCGAAGAATCGCGGTATCAGGTCGAGCAGCGTCGTCTTTCCCGAGCCCGTGCCGCCAATGATCGCCGTGGTTTGGCCGGCCCGCAGCTCGAAATTCAAGTCTTCCAGCACCGGGTGCTCGCCGCCTGGGTATCCGAATGTGACAGCCTTGAACTCGACACGGCCGGTGGAGGTCGCGGGTTCAGCCGGCAGCGGAGGATCAGCGATCGACGGCACCGTCGTGAACACCTCTTGAATGCGTCCTGCGCTGGCCTCTGCGCGAGGCACGAGGATGACCATGGCGACGGCCATCATCACCGAGAACAGGATCTGGATTATGTACATCATGAAAGCGGTCAAATTGCCGATCGACATCGACCCGTTGTCGACCAGGTGGCCGCCGAACCAGAGCACGGCGACGCTGGTGAGGTTCATGACGGCCATCAAGGCCGGGAATGCAACCACGAAGATGCGGTTGACTCGGAGCGCGGTGGACGTGAGGTCAGCGTTGGCTGCCTCGAAACGCGACCGCTCGTAATCCGTGCGATTGAATGCGCGGATCACGCGGACACCCATGATCTGCTCTCGCAGCACCTGGTTGATGCGGTCGATCTTGCCCTGCATGGCGCGGAAGAGCGGGACGCCTTTCAAGAGCATGAACGCGACGATCCCGGCCATGATTGGCAGGATCACCAAGAGCAGGCCCGACAGCTGAACGTCCACGCGAAGGGCCATGATCACCCCGCCCACGGCCATGATCGGAGCGGCGACCAACAGGGTCAGGGCGATCTGCAGGAAGAGCTGGATTTGTTGAACGTCGTTGGTGTTGCGAGTGATAAGCGACGCGGTACCGAGTTGGTTCAGCTCCCGCGCGGAGAATGTCTGCACCTGCCCAAAGACAGCGCCGCGCAGGTCGCGGCCCACACCCATCGACGCGACCGAGGCCCAGTAGACAGCGATCACTGCGATGATCCCCATGCCGACGGCGACCCCAAGCATCACGGCGCCGGTCCGCCATATGTACGGCACGTCGCCCTTCGCCACCCCGTTGTTGATGATGTCGGCGTTCAGGTTTGGCAGGTATAGATTGGCCACTGACTGGATCGACACGAGCACCACCACGAACACGACCTCGCGAATATAGGGTCGTAAATAGGTGCGGAGGAGTCGGATCAGCATCTGGTTTCTCTCATTGGTTTCCTCGCTCTGGCAATCAGCTCGGCACGATCGACTCCGGCGATGGCAAGGGTCCGAGGCACTGTACCCAATTCGGCCTGCAGGATGCCGACCAGGAGATCGGTGCCCTGAATTCGCGGCCGGTGAGGACGGCCGTCACGCGAGGCGATCATGGCGCGTTTGAGGGCCACTTTCGCCGACGTCCCCAACATCAGCGGCCGCTCCAGCTCCGTGGCCGCCGTTTGCTTTTCGTCGAGCGGTTCCACGCCGGCAAACCCCAGGCTGCGCAGGCGCTCGTCACGCAGAGCAGAGACGATCTGCCGGTAGGTCAGGCCCGACTCATTGAGCAATGTGCAAGCGTCACTTTCCTCGTTTGTCGCCAGCGTCAGGAGCATGTGCTCGGCCTCGATGAACTTCGCTGTGTCCTGCTTGGCCTCGATCGCAAATTGGCGGACGACCACCATCGCGGTCTCCCGTGGAACGAATAAGGGCGCCAGGCGCTCGACTGCGAGAAACCTAAACATCGCGCCTCCGCAGATCGATCCGCGCGGCCAAGAGCCGCATGAGATGCTTCTTGTGGACGGCCTGGCGGGTGACCCCGAGAGCCTCCGCGACCTGGGACCACGACCAGCCCTCTCGCATCGCACGCTCGACCCCGGCATCCTCCAGGCGGTCAGCCATCGCCCTAAGGGCCGATGAAGTCGCGAGGTTGTCGGCCGGGCCACCGAGGGGGGAGGGATCGACTGGCGACATCCCAGCAACTTTAGTTGCTTAGGTGGCGATTGTCAACCGCCGTTGCTTATCGAGTTTGGCCCGCAGCAACCGTGTTATGGATCGTTCGCTCAGTCCGCCCAGACCCGCGATGGGGGGACGCAGGCAACGTGGCTATCACCCAGTGGTGGCCGGGCCCGGCTACGACCTCTATTAACTCCGAATAACATTGCCTCCCATGGCAGTCACCGCTGGCAACTGGACTAGCGCCCTCCAGAACGTTCCAACGAGCCACAAGCTCAAGGGGCCGCCACGAACCACCCTGGTGGGTGTGAACCTGGTGGCCCGCCTGTCGACGGCTCCTCTCTAAAGCGCCCTTCGGGCGTCGGATAAAGCCAAAAAGGGCACGAATGGTCGCACTCCCTGGAGAGGCTATTACTTCTCCGGTTTGAGGAATATCGCTCCCAGCGGCGGGAGCGTCAGGGTCACGCTGTGAAGGTGGCCGTGACGGCCGACCGGTGATGCATCAACCCCGCCGAGATTGCCCTGTCCACTACCCCCGTACATGGGTCCATCGCTGTTGAGCAGCTCCCGCCAGTGGCCGCCCAGCGGCGCCCCGATCTGGTAGTTGTGCCGCGGCACAGGCGTGAAGTTGAATGCCGCGATCAAGAGATCGCTTGGCGCCGACCCCTTCCGCAGTACGCTCACCACGCTCTGCTCGTTGTCGCTTGCGTCGATCCAGCTGAAGCCCGCCGGGTCGAAGTCGATCTCGTGCAGGGCGTTCTCCTCACGAAGCACGCGGTTGAGGTCACCGACCCAATGGCTCAGGCCTGCGTGCGGCGCGTAGTTCAGTAGGTGCCAGTCGAGGCTGCTCTCCACGTCCCACTCGTCCCACTGCCCGAACTCGTTGCCCATGAAAAGCAGCTTCTTTCCAGGCTGCGCGTACATCCACGCGAACAGCAGGCGCATGTTGGCGAACTTCTGCCACTCGTCCCCAGGCATCTTTCTGATCAGCGATCCCTTGCCGTGCACGACTTCGTCGTGCGACAGCGGGAGCATGAAGTTCTCGTTGAAGGCGTAGAGCATCCGGAAGGTCAGGTCGTTGTGGTGGAACTTGCGGTGGACGGGGTCCTCCGACATGTACTTCAATGTGTCGTGCATCCAGCCCATATCCCACTTCATGCCGAACCCAAGGCCGCCCAGATAAGTCGGCCGCGACACCATCGGCCACGACGTCGACTCCTCCGCGATCGTCTGCGTGTGGGGTTGCTCCTTGTAGACCTCGATGTTGAAGCGGCGCAGGAAATCGACCGCCTCGAGGTTCTCGCGCCCGCCGAACTTGTTGGGTATCCATTCCCCCTGCTTGCGCGAGTAGTCGAGATAAAGCATCGAAGCCACGCCGTCGACTCGCAAGCCGTCCGCGTGATACAGGTTGAGCCAGCACAGAGCGCTGCTCATCAAGAACCCTCGGACCTCGTTGCGCCCGTAGTTAAAGATCGAGCTGCCCCAGTCAGGGTGCAGGCCCAAGCGCGGATCCGCGTGCTCGAAGAGGTGCGTGCCGTCGAAGTTCTGCAACCCGAATTCGTCGGTGGGAAAGTGCGATGGCACCCAGTCGAGGATCACGCCAAGGCCCTTCTGGTGCAGATGGTCGACGAGGTACATGAAGTCCTGCGGCGTTCCGTATCTGCTGGTGGGAGCGAAGTAGCCCTCGACCTGGTAGCCCCACGAGATGTACAGCGGGTGCTCCATCACCGGCATCAGCTCGACGTGAGTGAAACCGAGGCTCAGCGCGTAATCGGCCAGCTTCGGCGCCAGCTCCCTGTAGGTCAGCCACCGGTTGTTGTCCTCCGTCACGCGCATCCAGGAACCGACATGCAGCTCGTAAACAGACCACGGCGCCTGACGCCCGTTGGCGCGCGAGCGCTCCGACATCCAGGTCCCGTCACCCCAGTCGTAGCTGAGGTCCCAGACGATCGAGGCCTGGCGAGGCGGGGCCTCAGAGAATGCCGCGAACGGATCTGCCTTGTCCATACCGGTGCGGGTCACCCGAGAGTGGACGTGGTACTTGTACAGCGCGCCATGGCGAACGCCGGGCACGAACCCTTCCCAGATCCCCGACTGCTCGCGCGGATGCANNTTGAAGTCGCCGATGACGCTGACCCAGTCGGCGTTGGGCGCCCAGACGGCGAAAGTAGCGCCGTCGGGATCCGTTGACAGGTGCGCGCCCATCTTCTCGTACAGGTGGCCGTGGGTGCCCTCGTTGAAAAGGTGCAGGTCGAAGGGGGTGAGCAACGAGGGCGCGATCATGCTGGCGCCATCAGGTCAAGGATGCCACGAACCGGGATCCGCACCCAATCCGGCCTGGTGTTCATTTCGTAGCGCAGCTCGTACAGCGCCTTCTCGAGAAGCATCGTCCTCAGCTCCAGCTCGAGGTCCTCGGTGCCGTGGGGGACGAAGGATGCAGTGCCCGCGGTGCTCATGTAGCTGCGCAGGAAGGAGGCGGACACCGACTCGACCCAGAGTCGCGACCAGGCCTGGGAGCGCACGGTTGACGCCGCAGGGATGTTCTCCGACTTCAGCGCCGTTTCGCTCGCGTAGTGGAATGACCGCAGCATTCCAGCGACGTCCTTCAGAGCAAGTCGCTTGAGACGCCGCTCGTAGAGGGTGCGGGTCGGCTCACCCTCGAAATCGATGATCACGAAATCGTGGCCGGTGTACAGAACCTGGCCAAGGTGATAGTCGCCATGCACGCGAATGCGCGTCGACGTCAACCGCCGGCCGAGGAAGGCGCGTAGCGTCGACATAATCCGCGGCTCCAGGTCCAGCACCTGTCGCGCCTCATCTCGTGCATCTTCGGGAAGTTTCTTGAGCTGGCTGCGCAGGAGCTCCATCGACCTCAGCGCCACGCCGTTCAGGGACTGATAGATGGAACGCTGGTCTTGCTGCGAGATGTGCTCCGGCGCGAAGGCGGGGTCGTCGGGGTCGGACGCGAGCGCCGCATGCAGCTCGGCAGTGCGCTGTCCGAGCAGCCGGGCCGACTCGAGATAGGCGCCGACAGTTCGCGTCGCCACCTCCGGCAGATCGTGCGCGCTCGCCTGCACGATGCTTCGGCGGATTAGCGGCGGAGGGTCGCTGGAGACCACCTCGGCGCCGGTGAGGAAGTGGGCGAGGGTGTTCAGCGTGTACTGCCAGGCATCGCCCTGGTTGGGCACGTAACCCTGGAGGATCGCCAGCGTCAGCGGCTCGGCCTTGTCGCGGCGGAACTCCAGGCTCCCCGCAATCGGCGCGATCTGGCTGAAGTTCGTCTTTTCGGTGAGGAAGCGGCCGACCTCCAGCTCCGGGTTGAGGCCCTCCTCAAGGCGCCGCGAGATCTTGAGGATCAGTCGCTCGCCGAACACCACCGAGTTGTTGGTCTGCTCCGTCACGGACAGGGCAGCCTCGAGCCTGATGGCCTCCGGGCCTCGCAATCGCGCGAAGGCCTTGGTCGTGGAACCCACGAGCGTTCCGCCCGGACTCGATGCGCGACGCCGGCGCGCGATTGTTGCGAGCAGCGCGTCGGTGAATCCTGGCGGCCCCAACGCGTCGTATACGAGGCCCCGCTGTTCGCCGTCCGGATGGCGCAGCCAGGCGATTGCCGCGTGCGGCCATCGCTCGAGGATCTGTGGCGCTTCGGCGGCGCTGGCGTAAGCCATCGGGACCAGATACGTATCCGGATCGCCTTCCGCGTACGAGATAGTCACCGTGACCACGTAGGCAGTCCCGTCCACACCGGGCACGTTGATCACGTCCCGGATCTGCGCCGACTTGAGGCGCCTGGCCTTTCCGGCGAACCAGCGACGCTGCCTGATGTAGCCGAGCAGGACTGTCTCGAGGCGTTCGCGGGCAGAGCCCACGAGCACCGAATCCCAATCCGAGCTCACCTTGATCTCGGGCAGCGCGGCCGCCGGTGCCTGTCCATCTCCTGGCACCTGCGCCGTGGCGCGCGGCTGCAAGCTGAACCAGAAGAATGAGTGCGGGCCGAGGGTGAGGAAGTAGGGCGCGTCGCCAATCACCGGCAGCTCGGTCGAGCCGAACAGCTCCAGGGGCACCATGCCTTTCCACTCCGACAGGTCGAGCTCCATCGTCTGGAGGAAGCGCGACAGGTTGGCAATGACCAGGATCTGCTCGGATTCGTAACGCCGCACGAACGCGAGGATCTTCCTGTTCTCCGGCCGCAAGAGCTCCAGCGTGCCTCGCCCGAATGCGCGGTGCCGCTTGCGCAGCGCGATCACGCGCTTCATCCACGACAGCATGGAGTGGGGGTTCTGGTGCTGCGTCTCGACGTTGACGGTCTCGTAGTGGTACTCGGGGTCGGTGATCACCGGCAGATAAAGCCGCTGGCGGTTGGCGTCGGAGAAGCCTGCATTGCGGTCGCCGCTCCACTGCATCGGCGTGCGCACGCCATTGCGGTCGCCGAGAAAGATGTTGTCGCCCATCCCGATCTCGTCGCCGTAATAGATGACCGGTGTCCCCGGCAGCGAGAACAGCAGGCCGTTCATCAGCTCGATGCGCCGGCGCTCGTTGCCGAGCAGTGGCGCGAGCCGCCGGCGGATGCCGAGATTGATGCGCGCGGCGCGGTCCTGCGTGTACGCGCGGTACATGTAATCGCGCTCCTCGTCGGTCACCATCTCGAGCGTCAGCTCGTCATGGTTCCTCAGGAACAGCGCCCATTGAGAGTTGTCGGGGATCGCCGGTGTCTGGGCGAGGATGTCGATGATGGGGAACCTGTCCTCCATCCGGATCGACATGAACAGCCTGGGCATCAGCGGAAAATGGAAGCCCATGTTGCATTCGTCGCCTTGGCCGAAATACTTGACGGCGTCCTCGGGCCACTGGTTGGCCTCCGACAGCAACATCCGGTTGCGATAGCCAGTGTCGATGTGCTGGCGAAGTTCCTTCAGAAACCCGTGGGTCTCAGGGAGGTTCTCGCTGTTGGTGCCTTCCCGCTCGTACAGGTAGGGAACCGCGTCGAGTCGCATCCCGTCGACGCCCAGGTCGAGCCAGAAGTCGCACGTCTTGAACATCGCTTCCTTGACGCGCGGGTTGTCGTAGTTGAGGTCGGGCTGATGCGAGAAGAAGCGGTGCCAGTAGTAGGCGTTGGCGACGTGGTCCCAGGTCCAGTTCGAGACCTCGAAGTCTTTGAAGATGATTCGAGCGTCCTGGTATTTCTGGTTGGTCTCGCTCCAAACGTACATGTCGCGCATCGGGCTGCCGGGTCGTGCTCGTCGTGCTCTCTGGAACCACGGGTGCTGGTCCGAGGTGTGGTTGCACACGAGCTCGGTGATCACGCGCATTCCACGCCTGTGCGCTTCCGCGATGAAATGCCGCACGTCCGCCAGCTTGCCGTACATCGGGTTGACGTCCTCGTAGTCGGCGATGTCGTAGCCGTCGTCGCGTAGGGGGGAGGGGTAGAAGGGCAGCAGCCAGATCGCGCTGACGCCCAGCTCCTGGAGATACGGGAGCTTTTGGAACAGGCCTTTGAAATCGCCGCTCCCGTCGCCGTCGCTGTCGCTGAAGGCACGGACGTGAACCTCGTAGATGATCGCGTCCTTGTACCAGAGCGGATCGTCGTCGAGCTGAAACGTCTCAGCCTTGCGGCGCTTGGAGGTCTGGATCACAGGAAGTACTCGAAGTCGTGCTCGCTGCGGACGCGACGCCGGAACCTGAAGATCTGCGCCGGAGCGGCATGCGGGTTGATCTCGACGTAGTTGCGCGGGCCGTTCCACAGATAGCGCGCGCCGCTGAGCAGCTCGTGCGCTTGGTAGCTCTTGTCGGTGTCCAGCCCCAGGTCCTTCAACGGGAGGGTGACCATACCGGCCTGAGTGTGATGCGGGTCGAGGTTGACGACGGTCAGCACGACGTCGGCGAGGTCGGTCGTGCTCTTGGTGTAGGCGAGGAGGCTCTCGTTCTCCGTCGTGTGGAAGCGCAGGCCGCGGTCGCTCTGGAGGGCCACGTTCTCGTGCCGGATCTCATTGACGAGCGTGATCATCTCGCGAAGGCTATCTGGAGAGTCGATGTTCCAGCTGCGCAGCTGGTATTTCTCAGAGTCGAGGTACTCCTCGGAGCCGGGTTCCTTGGCCCGGGCCTCGATCAGCTCGAAGGCGGGCCCATAGATGCCGTAGTTCGCTCCCAGCGTCGCCGCCAGCACCAGGCGTGCGGCGAATGCCGGCCGTCCGCCCGTCTGCAGGTACTCGGTGAGGATGTCGGGCGTGTTGGCCCACAGGTTGGGCCGAAAAAAGTCGCTTATCGGCGATTGGGTCAGCTCGGTGAAGTACTGGGTGATCTCCCAGGCGGTGTGGCGCCAAGTGAAATAGGTGTACGACTGAGTGAATCCGCACTTCGCCAAGCGGTACATGACGCTGGGGCGTGTGAAGGCCTCGGCCAGAAAGATGACGTCGGGGTTGCCGCGCTTGACCTCGCCGATGAGCCACTCCCAGAAGGGGAACGGCTTGGTGTGGGGATTGTCGATTCGGAAGACATGCACTCCCTGG
>PLYD01000280.1 GCA_003151665.1 Candidatus Dormiibacterota bacterium | reverse complement strand
CCCGGCCCGCCGGTGGTGGATGCGGTGATCCCCAACCACGGCACGGCGGCGGGCGGGACTCTAGTCCAGATCACAGGCAGCGGCTTCACCAGCGCGACCGCCGTCGCGTTTGGGACGGCCACGCTGGTGCCGTGCACGCCGTCGTCCGGGCCCTGTTTCAACGTAAACGGCGATAACGGGATCAATGCCAACAGCCCGCCGGGGACCGCGAGCCCGACGCCAGTCGATGTCACCGTGACCAACGCCGGCGGTACCAGTGCCACCAACGCCTACGACAAGTTCACCTACGACCCGGTGGGCCCGCCGGTGGTGAGCGGGGTGAGCCCTCGCAGCGGGCCGGCAACGGGCGGGACCGGGGTTCAGATCCTGGGCAGCGGCTTCACCGCCGCCACCGCCATCGCCTTCGGGACAACCACCATCCCTCCGTGCCCTTCTTCAGGAAACTGCTTCTTCAGGAACGGCGACGGCTCGATCTTTGCCAACAGTCCGGCTCACAGCGCGGGTACCGTCGACGTAACGGTCACCACCGCTCTCGGCACCAGTGCCACCAGCAACGAGGACAAGTTCGCCTACGTCGCCACGACGACCACGGTGGTAACGTCCTCGTCGAACCCGTCCACGGTCGGTAGCAACGTGACCTACACCGCGACGGTGGCGCCGACCCCAAACGGGGGCACGGTGGCGTTCACCGACAACGGCGTCACCTTGACCGGCTGCGGTGCCGTGGCGGTCAACACCAGCACTGGAAAGGCGACCTGCACGACCAAAAACGGCACGTTTGGCAGCCACTCGATCGTGGCCAGCTACAGCGGTGATACTTACTACACAGCCTCCAGCGGGTCGCTGATCCAGCAGGTGAACCACGCCGCAACCTCGCAGTCTCCACCGAAAGCTCCAGGGCCGCGCGGCAGTTCCGGGGCCGCCCAGTCCTCGCCTGCGCCAACCCCGCCGCCGCGCTAGCGCGCCAACCCGCGACCCAGCCGCATGCAGCGCCCGTGACGGGAGCTGTCGCGCCGAGCGCCAGGACTCAAGGAACTCAATCGCAGTGGGGGTCGACGCTTTGCGCCCGGGTAACATGTCTCGTCGAATTGGACCTCGTCATCCTTACGGCCGGTCAGTGAAAGCTCGCTGACCGTAATGGTCACCGGGGCTACCGGGCTCGTCGGCTCCCAGGTCGTGCGCCAGCTACTTGCATCGGATGTCGAAGTCGCCGCCCTCGTCCGGCCCGGCAGCGACCGCCGCCGCCTGGCGAGCATCACCGACAAGGTGCAGATCCTCGAGGCAGACCTCGCGGACAGGGCTGCGGTCGCCGCGCAGCTCGCGCTCTCCCGCCCGGAGGCGTGCGCGAACGGCAATCCCGCCCCCGATGCTGACTGCTCGGGGGAGCCAGTCACCATAGCCGCGCTCATGCAGACCTTGGGCGACCTCCTCGGTCGACCAAAGCTGATTCGCGATCACGCCTACAACCGGACGATTTTCACGGCGCGGAAATTAGTGAAGTCATTGTCCTGGGTCCATACCTCACCGCCATGCGTGAGCGCCGTCGCCGCAATCCAGGTGTCGTGGACCCGCGGCTTTCGGCCAGCCTGAAGCTCGGCTGCGGCCAGTCGTGCGTAGGCGGAAGCAACGCGCTCGTCCGCCGGCAGGCCCGAGGTTTGTTCTCGGACGCGCGTCAGCGTAGTCAGCCTTGTCGCCCTGGACTCGCCGTCTTTGGCCATCAGGACTCCGAGTTCCAACTCGGCGAGCGTGACCACAGAGACTCCCACCTGGTCCGGTAAGGACCGCGAGAGCGGGCGGTTCTGCTCGATCGCCACGAACAGCGACGTATCCAGGATCGCCGGGGCGCTCATTGCGACTCGACCGTCTGCTGGCGCAGGGGAGCAAGGTCACTCAGCAGACCTGCGTCCGAGGCGGCTTCGCGGACCACTCGCTCCATCGCGGGCCCAGTACTCCAAAGCGATCTCGTGAGAGGGATCAATTCGGCAACAGGTCGCCGGTTCACGCTCACGCGCAGCCGCTCGCCGGCCTCGACCCGGCGCAGCACCTCCGCCGTGTGATTCCGCAAATCACGCGCCGATACATCAGCCATGGCTACGACTGTATCGCAACTGCTACGTTAGCGAGAACTCCGCCGTTTCCGCCGATCGGAAGGCGTGGATGTGGCCGCTGATCCAGTGCGGCAACTCCTGCGCGAATCCCTCCGCTCCGCCAAACTGCACAGGTACGTCTCACGCGTGATACACTTGCCGAGTGAGCGAGATCTCGATCCGTGATCTCCGCAACCATGGCGGTGAACTGATCGATCGAGTAGAAGCCGGCGAGCGGCTGACGGTCACCCGTGACGGCAGGCCGGTTGCCGAATTGCGTCCGCTCCCAGCGCGCGCGCTTCGCGCCTCCACACTGCTGAAAAGATGGTCGCGCGTTCCGTCCATCGATCGTCACCGGCTCCGCGCGGATCTCGATCGGCTCGTCGACTCGTCGGTGTGAGCGCGCCCCACCCCATCGGTTTGCTCGACACGAGCACCCTGATCCTGCTCCCGCGCCTCTCGGACCCGAGCGCGTTGCCTGGCGAAGCGCTCATCACTGCGGTGACGCTGGCTGAACTCTCGGTCGGCCCGTTGATCACCGTTGGGCGGGAGCGCGAGTCCCGACAGGCCGTGTTGCAACAGGCGGAGGCTGACTTCGACCCGCTGCCCTTCGACGTCCCGGCGGCGCGAGCCTTCGGGCGTGTCGCCGCCTCGCTGCGACGCGCGGGTCGGAAGCCTGCGGCGAGGGCCTACGATGCGATGATCGCCGCGATCGCCATCTCCAACGACCTTCCCCTGTACACGTGCAACCCCCAGGACTTCAAGGGGATCGACGACCTTACGGTCGTTGGAGTACCGCACCCCGATCACCCGTAGCCCACCGAAGTCAGGGTAGAGGCGGAGTTCGAAAAGTAGTGTGCCCAGACGAAAGGCCAATCGACCCGCGGGTGTGAGTCCCACCCCGGCAAGCCGCCAGAGGAGCTGGGAAGCGAATTCTCCGGCGTCGATTTGTGAGACGCCAGCGGTTCATCGTACGGGCATGCCTGCGGGTCAATTCCCTGATTCGTCGGACCTGATCGCAGGCTTCGTCGCAATCGATACCTGAAAGGCCCTGTCTTCCTGTTCCTAGCCACCAAGACTGGATGGCTGCCCGAGAAAGCGCGTAAGCCGCGGTCAGCTGGCCCGATCTCGGTTACCCGCGCCAGGCGATTGGAGTCAGGCACTGGTACGCGGTGCGCGAAATCCCTCCCGCTCTGCCACCTGCCCCTCCGCCAATAGCGCAATCTGCGTCACGCAACTTGCGGCATCGCTTTTAGGGAACCAACGCTCCGATTCCTCCGGCGCCCCAAGTGTATGGCGGTGTAGCAATGCGCACCAATGTGGACCTTGATGATCGTCTCGTCGACGAAGTGATGCGCAGGTATCGCCTGAGGACAAAACGCGAGGCGGTCGACCTCGCTCTTCGAAGGCTCGTGGATGAACCACGGCGAGAACGTCATCCTGCTCGGACCGCCTGGGGTGGGCAAGACACATCTCGCCATCGCGCTCGGCATGGAGGCCGTGGCGCACGGTCACAACGTCTACTTCATCGCCGTGCCCGAGCTGCTCGACGAGCTCGCCCACGACGTCCAGATGAATCGCCTCGGGGAGCGTCTCAACAAGCTGCGGGTGCCGACTCTTCTCATCCTCGATGAGATGGGCTGTGCGCCACGAGGCGCCAAAGTACCGTGCGGGTTGAGAGGCCCGCCGCCGGTCGTCGCAGCGACCGGTTGAAGTTGGGGGCAGGCCAGACCCCGGGTTGGGGGCGAGGCCGGGAGCAGCCCCGACAACGTAGGGACGGGTCGGCACTACCAGACGGTCCGTGCCCGCTAACAAGGACGGAAAGGTGCAAGAACATGAACAGCTATCAAGCCCCGTGAGTCGTCAGCGACCGGCTGAATCTGGTGGATGGGTTGCGCCGCGGCGCTGGAGGGAGCCCTATCCGATAGCCCCTCCTCTCTCGTCGTCCCTATCCCATGGGCGGCGGGAGGCTCCGGCTAAGACTGCGATGTGCGGTCGGAGCGATGCCGTCGGGGTGAAAGCTGGTTACCAACCCCGTCAAACGGACTTTGGTGAACGTGGGAAGCGACTTGACGTCGCCCTCACCGACCGACAGCCAGTCGGTCGGCGGGCAGGCGCAACGCCCGCCGATGGCGTCGAGTCGCGGCGGAGCCGCCGTAGTACTCCGAGGTCGGGAGAGCCGACCACATGGGGAAGGGCGGCAGCGTGACAAGCAGTACGAAGAAGGCGGGAAGGTCGACGCTGAATAGCATCGCACCATGGCCAAGCCTCGAGGAGGCGCGACCACGGGTACTCAGCCATCAACGAAAGCTGCACCGTTGGGCGAGTGCCGAACCGGCGCGACGGTTCGGTGACCTGTTCAACTTGGTCTGCGACCAGGCGACCCTGTTGGTCGCTTGGGAGCGTGTGGCCAGCAACCGGGGCGCACGGACCGCCGGCGTTGACGCGGAAACGCGCTTCGCCGTGGAACGCCGTGGAGTCCAGTCCTTTCTGGAGGGCATTCGGTCCTCACTACGAGAGAGCAGCTTCATGCCCATGCCGGTGCGGGAGGCGACGATTCCAAAGAAGGGCGGCAAAGTCCGTCGTCTGGGGATTCCGACCCTTCGCGACCGGGTGGTGCAGATGGCGCTCAAGCTGGTTCTGGAGCCGCTCTTCGAGTCGGACTTCTATCCGTCTTCGTACGGGTACCGACCGGGACGGCGAGCCCAGGATGCCATCGCCGAGATCTATCACTTCACGAAGCAACCTTCGCTCTACGAGTGGGTCATCGAGGGCGATATCAAGGCTTGCTTCGACAACGTCGATCATCAGATCCTCATTGGGCTGGTGGGAGAACGGGTGTCAGACCGCAAGGTCCTCCACCTGGTCCGGGCGTTTCTGCGCGCGGGCGTTGTTCGCCAACTCGGCGGTTTTGCGGCAAGCCTCACTGGCACGCCGCAAGGCGGGATCATTTCACCGCTTCTCGCGAACATCTACCTGTCCGTCCTGGACCGGCACTTCGAGCAGATCTGGGAACGTGACATGAGTCCTGCACACCGGCGGCAACAACTCCGCCGGAAGGGACAGCCGACCTATCGGCTGGTGCGCTATGCAGATGACTTCGTGATCCTCGTCAAGGGCACGCGGTTCGACGCAGAGGCAATCCGGGAAGGGGTCGGTCGGGTGCTAGCGGAGCAGTTGAAGATGATTCTCTCGGTGGAGAAGACCCTGGTCACTCACATCGATGACGGCTTCGACTTCCTCGGCTTTCGCATCCAGCGGAAGACCGGTGGCGGTAGCCGTTTGGTGGTGCTCACCATTCCGTCCAAGGCAGCCTTGGCGGCGGTGATGCACAAGGTCAAGGAGGCCACGGGCCGAGGCACCACCTCACTTCGGCTGCAAGATGTGCTGCGAGTGGTCAACGCCATCCTTCGTGGGTGGGCGGCCTACTTTCGGCACGGTGTTTCCAAGAAGACGTTTGCCTACCTCGGCTGGTATGCCTGGTGGCGATTGGTCGGTTGGATTCGCCGTAAGCATCCCAAGCTCGGCTGGAAGCAGATTCGGCGCCGCTTCTATGGTGCGGACCGGATCACTGAGGCTGGCGTGACGCTCTACAACCCGGCAAAGATGCAGGTCTTGCGTTACCGATTTCGCGGTGCGCAGATCGGCACCCCGTACAACGTCGATCAGGTTGACGGCGGCGGAGCACGTTTCCGTCGTACGAACCACGATGACGTGGGCTTCGTTGGGCGGGTCTCTGAACTGGTGAGCTCGGTTTCGACGTGATTACGTGGAGAGCCGGATGCGCGGGAACGTGCACGTCCGGTTCGGCGGGCGGGGGCGGGAAGACCTGCTGCTGAAAGGCAGCAAGGCGTCCCGTCCTCGACCCAACACACCCACCTCGACCAGGTAGCCACCAGCTTTCTCTTTCAACTCGTGTCCAGGCGCTCGAGCTCCTGGCGTTCGGACATTGCTTTGAGTTCTTCAGCTGAACCCATTTCAGAAGGCGATCTCACGGCCCGCTACATGGACCATCGGTCTCCCGAGGACTTGTCGCCAGAACGTGTCGCCGCTTCTGCGCCGCTCCCGCAGTTGAGCTTCTGTCTTCATCACAACGTTTACGTCGCGGCCGATGGTGCGTTCAACCGGCGCGAGTTGTTCGGATAGTGCCACCCGATCGGGGCGACCTATGACAACTAGGTCGACATCGCTCCGAGCCGTATCGGTGCCAGCTGCGTAAGACCCAAAGATGTAAGCGGCGTCCATTCCCGGTAATCCTTCAATCGCCTTCCTGATCAAGCCCTCGACGCCGATAGTCTTTTGGACGAGACCGCGAATCTCGCCAAGCAGGGGCGAGCGCTCGTTGACGCTGTAAACAAGAGACCGCCCAACACTGCGAGTCTGCAGAACCCCGAGTCGGGCCAGGCCTGCCAGCTCAGCGCCGACGGTTGGCGCAGATGCATTCACGCGCCGAGCCATTTCGCGCACGTGGGCCGACGTGCCAGGCTTGGCAAAGAACTCAAGCAAGATTCGATCGCGCACGCGAGACCGTCCGAAGAGGGACATGTAAGGCGAAGCCTAACATATGTAAGGTGTCTCCTTACACCTTGGGGTCGGGTGAGAGCAATTCCCCACTGGTGCGAGCCGCACGCGGTCGTTGACTTAGCTAAGTACGGCGATACGCGAACGCCTCCGGATCGTCGGGCGCTCGTGCGTCTCGTAGTTGCTGCAGGCCCAGTGCCGCGAAGAATCGGACACCCGGCTCGGTGTCGTTTAGCGCAGTAACAAACAGGTCACCAGCGAGTGGGAGAGCCAAGTCGGCAACCGCACTCACTGCGGCGCAGCGCACCGCGTCGTCGTCGTCGGTAACCGCCTGCATCAAAGCCTCCTGCGTATCTGTGTCATTCGGGAGCCGAGCCTTGAGGCGAGGCACAGCCTCCATGCGGACCATAGCGTCAGTGTGTTTCAGAACACGGCGACCAGATCGTCGCAGTCGACTGTCGCCTGGGCGACGCGGGATGCGGCACGAGCGGCGGCGCGCCGCGGATCATCGTTGTGGGCGATCGGGATCGGGCCGATTGGGCCGACAAAGAAGCCGCCCCCCTTCTCGTCCGACATCACCTGATGATGGTAGGCAGTGGTCGGCGGGAGTGCTGCTTTCGTCTGAGTTTTACGGCCGTGGCTAGGATTTGACGCGGGACGCCCGACATTTGGGAGGACCTCGCGGCGATCAGGTTTCCGCAACCGTTTGCCCGCTTGACCGCGCCACTCACCACGGCTAGATTTTGAGAGGCACGGACGCTAACTAAGGGCGATAGCCGGCCCGTCTCGCAGGTCGCACAATCGCAACGGTTTGGCCATCCGAACTCCAATTCGCTAGGTTGCCTGAAGACCACTTGGTAAGGACGCCGAGGCGACCCAGGGCAATGCCCCACTCGAAGGCAAGAAGGATCCCGACCTGCTCAGAGCCGCGCGTGAGCTCGATCGCGTCATGGCGAGGACGGGAAACGATCACGCCGGATTTAAGTTTTGCCCGCCTACAGGTAAGGCTCTGCAAGCCACAAGCAGGACCACGCGGCGATCTGATTAGGTCGCCTGTAAGGCGGGCCAGGACCTCGCTTGCCTGGCGAGCAGAGTTCGAAAAGTAGTGTGCCCGCCACCGCCTCTAGCTGACGGGCCCGCCGGTAGCCTCTCAGTCGAAGTTCGGAGGGTCAGTCGGCAACAAGTTGAACAGGGCACCTGAGCCCCGGCGCTGTCGTGAACATCGCATCGCGCGTGAGCAGGACTGCACCAAGTTGCTCTGCCAGAGCCGCGTAGGCCGCGTCGTACACGGACATGATCGCCCGCAGCTCCCAGATCCTGGGCAATAGGGGAGCGTGGCGGTGGCGGTCGATCGGCAGTGCACGGAGTCGGTCGAGTAATTCGCGACCCTCGGCGGGAGTGAGCATGCCGGCCGCGACCAACTTTCGGTAGGCGGACGTGACCTCGAGATCTAGCAGCTCTGGGACCGCGAGAGGCGGGACCGCTTCGGAGATCGCTTGGTCGGCCGGGCCTCCTGTAGCCCGAATCGCGTCGGCGATCACGTTGGCGTCGACCACGGTCATCTCGAGTCCCGATCTTCGCCGATGAGCCGCATGAGGTCCGCCGCCGGCACTTTGCGCCCAATCGGTTTCCAGGAGGCCAGCATCGACGCGACATCACCCCTGGCCCCGATCACGACCTGGCGCCCTGAAACCTCGACGTCGACCGCGTCACCCTCGCCTAGCCCTAGGGTCGCGATAGCTTCGCGCGGTAGCGTGACTCCGAGCGAGTTGCCGATTCGGACGATTTTGCGCCTCATCACGTTGGATTATAACATTGGTTCGAACGCCCCGAGCCGTGGAGGCACCCCCGGAGTTCGGAAAGTATCTACGACATCCCGTCACACTTTGCAGAGAGCCGTCGGTCGTGTTTCTGCAGGCCGGTCGGGTTTTAGAATATACCGTTCATGGTATATTAGATCCGCAATGAGTCCGGCAGATTTGGCGTTAGAACTTCGGGCCAGGCGGCGAAGGGCTGGCTGGACACAGACGGATCTTGCCCGGGCCATTGGTAGCACCCAACCGGCGGTCGCCAGAGTTGAGTCTGGACGGGTTATCCCGTCGCTGCCGTTTGTCGATCGGTGGGTGGCGGCAACCGGATACCCCCTAACACTAACGTTGGGTGAAAATCCGAAGACCCTGACATCTCAGCAGAAGGGCCAGCTGGTTCGTGACGTTCTTGGTGACGACGCATTCGACCCGTGGCAGAGGTTGGAAGAGAAGCGTGCGCGCGGTATGAACGTCGAGCCGGAGCGTCGCTACCTGATGTCGATGTTGCGGCCGCGAAGGAAGGCGAAGACAGGCTCCAGCCGTGGCTGAACCGCGCCCGCTGGAACAAGCCCAGAAGCTCTTGCGCCAAGTTCCAAAGGCGAAGCGACCACTGAACCAGAGGTTGCTCGTGGCGGCGGCACTATCCGCCGTCATGAGTCCGCCGCCCATTGTTGTGGGTGGGACCGCTGAGGAGTTCTGGACAGGCGACGAATATCATCCGACGGACTTAGACCTCATTCCTGGGCCTTCGCGCGCTGATCAGGAGGCCTTTCGCGACCTTGGGTTCAAGAAGGAGGGTCGGCACTGGGTCCGAGAGGACATTCCCATCGCCACGGAATTTCCGCATGACGAGAGCTTTGAAGTTCGTCGTACCTTTGGCCAGAAAGTCGCCGGCGTCCTTGTCAAGATCATCGGAGTCGACGACCTGTACTTGGATCGCCTCGGCCAATCGACATCAACGATGAACGTTCGTGACCAACACTTCTCCAGCCTCCTGGCGGTCGCTTTGACTAATTGGGAGAAGCTCGACTGGTCTTACATCGAGACGCGCATTGTTGAAATAGCCAGCGTGAAGGCAGACCTGGGCGACAGCATGCGGACGATGCACCGCAGGTGCAGAAGGGCAGCTCGTAACGCTTTAGCCCGGCAACGCGAGAAGCTTCTTTAATCGCCCTCACTCCGGGCGCAGCGCAAAGAACACGAATTCTCGACGGGGCCGATCGGGCGCGCCGCGGACTTCTTGGATGCCCCGCCACCTCCTCAGGGTTGACCCACGCCCATGAACCGAGGATGCTTTTCACGTCGGTCATGACTGAGGCGCGCGGCAGCGGCGTCGTTATCCCATTGCTGGCCGGAAGGTCGACCGACATGTGGACCAACGCGGCGCGATGGGCGATGTATACGCTGTAGCCATCTCCGACCCACGTGATGCCGCGGAACACGCTCGCTTGTACGGTCGACTCGAAGAAGGCTGCGGGAGAACCCGCCATGGTGCAGTCACCTTTCGCGACTACTGACCCTGAGCCAGGCTGCGAGACTTCTGAGGCGACGGCGTCGTGCGGAGTCATGGTCGACTGGAACGGATCGGCGCTGAAGATGGAACCATTGGTTTCCTTCCCGGTCTCGACGGGGAACGCCGCCTCCAGACCGTTCTTCCCCTCATCGGCCGGATTCTCGGCCCAGCCGTAGGGCAGGGTGATGGTGACGCCCAGCAACAGGCAGCGGCTTCACCGGCGCGACGGCTGTCGCGTTCGGGGGGACGAGTCTCCCACCGTGCCCGGCGTTAGTGAACTGTTTCAACCTCAACGGCGACAACGGGATCGGCGCCAGCAGCCCGCCAGGAAAATGCGGGCGCGACAGTTGATGTGACGGTTACGGTGGGCACGGTGAACAGCGCCACCAATGCCTATGCCAAGTTCACCTATGACACGGCGGGACCGCCCGTGGTGAGCGGGGTGAGCCCACGCAGCGGGCCCGCTGCGGGCGGGACCGGGGTGCAGATCCTGGGTAGCGGCTTCACCGGCGCGACCGCCGTCGCCTTCGGGTCATCCTCACTCCCACCGTGCGGGTCTTCACCCTGCTTCAACGTCTACGGCGACAACAACATCTTTGCCAACAGCCCGCCGGGGAGCGCGGGCCCGGTGGACGTCAGAGTGACGGTTGGTACGGCGACCAGCTTGATCAGTATTTCGGACCAGTTCTTGTACACCACGGCGACGACGACGACGGTAGCGTCCTCGTCGAACCCGTCCATGGTGGGTGGCAGCGTGACCTACACGGCGACGGTTCCAGCGGGTCGCTGACCCAGCAGGTGAACGCGGCCGTCCTCTCATGCCCAACCGCCGCTAGTGTGCCGGCGACCGGGATCGCCTCCTCGACCAGCCAAGCCAGTACACGCTCTCCAACCGCGACGGGGTGAGCTGGCAGGAGATCGACGCCGGCAAGCTGACCCTCACCGGCACTTCCAGCGCGACCCAATCGACCTTGCTGACCGCCAACGCCGATCTTTTCACCGGCAAGGTTGGTTACAACCAGGACATCGGCATCTTCGTCAGCGACAGCGGCGGCCCTGACACGCTGTTGGCGTAGAAGGAGAGTGGAGGCTTTGCCGGCACCTTCTCGCCCAACGCCGCCTCCGCCCAGGCCACCTACCAGATGACCTCCGGCCACACCTACGTCTTCAAGTTGAAGTGGAAGACGAACAAGAACGCATCCGGGGCGACGATCTACGCGGCCGCGGGCGGCCCGGCGCCGTTCTCCCCGACGCGCCTGACGATCGAATTGACGGCCTGAGTCTCGATCGAGGTTCGCCGCAGCGTCGCCGGAGTCGTTATTCGTTCGTGCTGCCCGGGGCGCCGTAGACGAATCGATCCGGCAGCGCGATATAGGTGGCTCCGTTGGCAGGGTTGCTCGGAGGCAGCGCGCCAAGAATTATTACGAAAGCTAGCGTGCCCTCAGCTTGCCCACCGGTCTGTGTCACATCGCAGCCAGGCGAGCTGCCGAATCGTCGGATGGAGAGTGCAAAGAGGGGGACGACCTGCAGATTGAACCGGCTCAGGGCATCCACATTTACCCTGGCGATTGCGCTCACGACCCCATCCAATCGCGTCCGGGTGTCGGCAGCAATCAGAGGCTCGCGAAGATCGACTATTGCGTTATTCCCAACTTGTGTTGCTGAGGCATTCCCAACCGAAAACATCGCCGCCACGGTAATCACGTCGACGAGGCGGTCATGGTGCCGGCCGGTAGCACCTTCCCGCCGTCTGCATGACCACTACAGATCGCTCGTAACTGAGCCCAATGACCATTAACAATTAACGATGGTTTCCCTCGCTGGATCTCTGTTCGGGGACGCAGGGACTCTTGCGATATGTGCTTGACCGCGCCTAGTAGCCCCGAATGTTCGAATGTCAGCTCTGCAGCGCGTTAGGTCAGACCGGGCTGTCAGGCTGTCGGCCGGACCGATTCCGATGAGCCAATCGCAGTGGTTGACCGGGCCACGTCGATCGCCATTAGCAGCAGTCCCAGCATCAGCCACGAGATCATCAGCTCAGTCGTCTCAGTCGCGCTGTTGGTGATCAGGATCACCAAAGTGGCCAGGCCCAATCCGGCCACGATTGGGTCTGATCGGTGCCGCCATGCCGCATACGCCAGCGCAAGGACGAACGCCAGGAATACCAGCGCGCCGATCACTCCCGTGTCGTTGAGGACCGTTAGCTCCAGGTTGGCGATGTGCTCGGGCAGACCCTGGAACACGTGCGTTTCGCCGTAGCTGGCGGTACCGCTGCCAAGCAGCGGATGGTGGCCGAGCGCGCTGAGCACGGTCTTGACTTGGTCCAGCCGCCCGATCACGTCCACAGAGTTGACCAGCAGTGCCAGCAGCCCATGGCTGACCACCGGAGCTGGGGCGCCGCCCGCTCCCGGCGCCACCGGCGCGAAATAGTCGGTGACCGTCTCCGCGCCGACGACGGCGAGCGCGATCACGGCCGCCCCAGCTAAGCCCAGCCCCAGCTGCTTCAGGTCGGCTCGCCGCCGGACGAGCTTGAACAAGCTGAAAGCGAGCAGGAGCGCGGCGGCCACCCAGGCCGCGCGCGTGAAGCTCACGATCGTTCCGCCTAAGCAGGCCGCGGTGCCAAGCCACGCGAAACGGAAGTAGCGGGGCCCGAGCCAGGCCCACGCGACAGCGCCCGCGGCGGACATCGCGCCCAGGACGTTGGGCTCCCACAGCGTGCCATACGCGCTGAGGTGTCCGGTCGCCCCGTTGGCCGAGATCGAAATCGAAGAGCCGAACACGTGGGCCAAGAAGACGCCGGTCCCGTACGCACCGGCGGCCGCCAGAGCGATCAGGAGGAGCTTGACGGTCACATCCATCTGCTCGGCGGCGCGCGTCTTATCGAGCAGGCGGCGCGGCAGCAACACGGCCGCGCACGAGATGAGCAGGAGGCCCACCCCCTTGACGCTGCGGCTGACATCAGGCGCGGCGGTCAGGCTGCTGACCAGGTTGATCGCGAGCCATAGGCCGAGCAGCGCCTCGGTCAAGTTGGGGCGCGCCAGATTCCAGCCGCCGGGGCGCGTGACGACCAGGTACGCCACTAGGCCGAGCCCCAGCAGGGCGGCGACCTGCTCGCCGCGAATGTCGACACCCTTCACCGGATAGGTGAAGCGGTCGATTAGGCAGGTCGCGATCAGCAATCCCAATAGGCCCATGCGGGCGCCAAGTACCCGTACGAATACGGCCGCTGCTAGCAGCACGAGGACGGTGGCGCCGGCGGCCCCGAGGCGCTGCGGCGCGAACATCATCTCGCCCATGGCGATGCCGAGCACTATCGAAGTGATCAGCAGGACGGCCAATCCCCAGTCCCGCCACGACCGAACGGATGGGGGGGAGGTGGTCAGCGTCTGTTCCAACTCGCGCCCGATCATCCCACAGTGCCGCTGCGGAGATGGACGCTGCGCGGCCCAGCCATCAGCGTGAAGGTGCGGGCCTCACCAGGCGCATCGTCGCCGGCAGACTTCGAATCGTGCTCTTGAGGTCGGGACCGATCAGAAACAAAGCCACCGCGCCGAACACGATGGTGGCGACGAGATACCCGATCACGCAACCGACAAGCGAATAGCCGCTGGGCACCACGATCACGAGCCAGGCGATGCCGTAGGTCAAGGCGCTCAATGCGAGCACCTTGGCGATGTGGGCGTACCAATCGATAGTCGGTGTGTGCAGGCAGTCTCTGCAGATGCGCGGGATCTGGTAGCTGTAGAGAAAGACGTGGTAGGCGACCCACGAGAGGCCTGCCCCGGCCAGCCCGAAGCTGCAGATCAGCACCACCGTGATCGGCAGCACGATCACCAGCGCCCACAGATTCGTCTTCAACCCGATATCGGGCCGGCCGACTGAGATCGACAGGATGTAAGGAATGCTCGCCGTGCCGTTCATGAACGTGCCCAGGCTGAGATACGCGGTCGGGATCAGCAGCAGCCACGCGACCGAGGTGTTGAAGACGTAGGCGTAGACGGGCAGGGCGGCAAAGCACACGCCCGCGAACAGGGGGACCGTGCCATAGCACAGCAGGTCCTGCAGCTTGCGGTACTGCGTGAGCAAGGCGATTCGGTTGTCAGCCCGATGCAGGTTGGAAAAGGAGGGAAAGGCGGCCTGGGCGACGGCGCCGGTGATGAAGGTGGCGCGGTTCACCGTCGAGGAGGCGAAGCCGTAGAACCCGAACACGCCGATCGGGAGCAGCTTGCTGACGATCACCGAGGAGGCCTGGCTGTTGATCAGCGAGGCCACGGAGGTCAGGGACATGTTGCTGGTGAAGGCGAAGTTGCGCCTGGCGACGTAGCTCGAAAAGGACGGAGCCAGGGCGCCCCAGCCGAAAAGGCGGCTCGCCACGACGATGTAGGCGATGATCCCAAGCGCCGCGCTGGCCGAGATCCAACCGGCGACCAGGTAAACGCTGCCACCGGCGATCAGAACCAGCAGGATGCCCATCTGCTGCGCCAGCGCGGTGCCGACGTCGATCACGTTGTTGATCCCCATCATCTGGCGACCGCGGAACGTGGCCGTGTAGAGGCCCTTGGGCAAGGCGACCAGGGACAGTACGCTCAGGATCCGCAGGAGCGTTGCCGCGGTGCCCGGATCGAGCGTCTTCAAGTTGATCCAGTGCGTCACGAGCAGGGGTGCCGTGATCCAGATGACCGCGACCAGGATGATGCCCGTCGTCCAGTACAGCAGCGAGGCGGTCCTGATCAGCTCCCGGACGTAGCCGACCTCCTTGTGATAGGCGCTCGAGACCTCGCGCACGATGGTCGATGAGACGCCCAGCTCGAGGACCCGAGTCAGCACCGCGGTGAGCGTCAGGTTGAAGAAGATGATTCCGAACACGTCATCGCCCAGGCGCCGGAAGATGAACCGGACCGCGATCAGGCTGACGACCAGGATCAGGCCCTGGCCGACCACGTTGTAGACGACGTTCCTGCTGAGCCGGGTCATGACCTAGGTTGAGCCCCTGCGCCTAGCGCTGCCGCTTTTTCACCCTCTTCAAAAAGCCGCCGGGGCAGTGCGTGACCTTCAGGCGGTTGTAGTAGGGGTCGAGCTCGAACTCCTCGTTCTCGCTCAAGAAGTCGGAAACTGCCTGCCACGGGTTGTCCTTGTCCCAGGCGGGGGAGCCCCCGGGGGCGTCGGTCAGCACCTGCATCACGCCGTCGAAGACGACCACGTAGCTGTCCGGTGTGACCAGCGGCGCATAGAGCTCGAGCTCTTTGGCGACATGCGCCTTGGTGTGGTTGGAATCAAGCGTCACGAGCACCGTGTCGTCGGGCTGGATCAGCGCTCGAACCTGCTCGAGCGTCTGCTGTTCCACCGAGCTGGCCTCGATCAAGGTGAAGCGCCGGCTCATCGGATGGCTCTGCAGAGCCAGGCGGTTGTATTTGCGGATCTCGACATCGACGCCGATCACCTGGCCTTTGCCGATCAGGTCGAGGATCGAGGCGTACAGCACCAGGGCTCCGCCATGAGCGACGCCGCATTCGATGACCACATCGGGCCGAACCTTCCAGATGAGCTCCTGCATCATCACGATGTCCTCGGGCGTCTGGATGATCGGGATGCCGAGCCAGGTCGGCTCGTAGCTGATCTTCTGCTGCCAGCCCGAGCGCGTGAAGAGGTTGGAGAGGACCTTGAAGCCCTCAGGCGAGTAGATGTCGAGCTCGCGAGAGCCGTCTTTGGTGCTGACTTTGATCTTGGCTCCGGGCGTCTCGTCGAAGAGTTCGGGCGTCTGCGTCATTGCGCTTTTTGGGCTCCTTTCCACCATGCGATCGTGTCGGCGAGCCCTTCCCGCAGCGTGTAGCGCGCTGACCAGTGAGCCTCCATCCGCAGCCTGTGGTTGTCGCCGCAGACGTACATGGGATCCCACTCGCGGTTGGGGTAGGCGCCCAGGCGAATCAGCTCTCCTCGACCCAGGAGCTCGCCCAACGTCTGCATGAGCCCGGCTATGGTAACAGGCTCGCCCGAGCACACATTGAAAGCGCCATCGAGCCTGGACCGGCTCAAATCGCACAGCGCTGAGGCGACGTCTGCGATGTGCATGTAGTCTCGGACCTGCTCGCCCGAGGTGGTCGCGAACTCCTTGTTCGCGGCCAAGGCCGCGATCGCGGCGGGGACGAGCCGGCGCCCATCCTCGAATGGCCCGTAGATGTAGAACAGGCGCGCCCAGGCCATGCCGATTCCCAGCTGCTTGAGCCGCTGCGCGGCGACCAGGTTGAAGGCGAGCTTGGCGGCGGCGTACAGGGTCGTCGGCTTGGTGGGGGAGTCCTCCTTCAGAGGTACCGACGTCATCGCGTACTCAAAGCACGTGCCGACGCCGACCACGTGAGCGCAGCCCGCATGCGCCAGCTCCTCCAGCAGCGCCAGGCTGGCGCGCAGCGAGTCGAGGTTCTCGGGCGCCACGAGGTACTTGCCGGGTTCGGCATACCAGGCGGCGTGGATGCACGCCTCGGGACGGACGCGTGCGAGCAGGCCGGCGAGCGCGTCGGTGTCCTTGAGGTCCGCCTCCAGGATCTGGATCCGATCGGCCAAGTCCGCCAGCCGGTCTCGATTGCTGCCGGGCCGAACGAGGGCAGCGACCCCGACCTCGGAGGCGAGCAGCGTGCGCACGACCTGCGAGCCAACGAAACCGCTCGCCCCGGTGACCAGTACGGTCACCGCTCCTTCACTGACCAGTCGTAAGGGATGTGGTTGTCATGCGGATCGATTCGCATGGAATCCGCCTCTTCGTGGGGGATGTCGATCAGGTCGGCGACGATCGCGGTCACATCACCCATGCCTTTGAAGCCGTTCCAGAGATCTGGTGGTATGACCACGAGGCAGTAGTTGTCGGGTCCCAAGAACATCTCCATCAGCTCTCCCTTGGTGGGCGAGCCGTCGCGCTCGTCGTAGATAACGAGCTTGATCCGCCCGTGCACGCACGCGTAGTGGAGCGTCATGTTCTTGTGCCGGTGCCAGCCTTTGACGACCCCCGGGTGCACGGTTGAGAAGTAGATCTCGCCGAAGGCGCTGAAGTGCGGGTCGGTGCGCTTCAGCATGTGGTAGATCGTCCCGCGCTCGTCGGGGATGCGTTTTAAGGGGACGACCTTGACGCCCTCGATCATCGCCGTGCTCAAACTACGGTCGGCTCCGGGACCGGGATGATGAACTTGCCGCCCGCTTGGCGGTAGGCGGCCTGCTGCTCCAGGATCTCCTCGGCGAAGTTCCACGTCAGCAGCAGCACGTGATCGGGACTCTCCTCAAGCAGCGCCTGGGGCCCTTTGATCGGCAGATGGGTGCCTGGCGTGTAGAGGCCCTGCTTGACCGTTGAGCGGTCGGCCACGAACTCCAGCAGGTCAGCTCCGATGCCGCAGTAATTCAGCAGCGTGGAACCTTTGGCCGAGGCGCCGTAGGCGGCCATGCGGCTGCCCTTTGACTTCAATTCGGTGAGCAGCGCGACGACTTCCGACCTTAGGCGCTGCACCTTGTCGCCGAACTGGGCGTAAAACTCCGGGCGGTCGATTCCCGCCGCCCGCTCTCGCTCGAGCAGCTCGCAGACCCGCTCCGACGGCTCTCCATTCAGGGCGGCGTGGACCTGCAGCGATCCGCCGTGCAGCGGAAGCTCGTGCACATCGACCAGCTTCATGCCGTGGCGCTCGAATAAAGGCTCGAGCGCGGACAGCGAGTAGTAGCAGAGGTGCTCGTGATAGATGGTGTCGAACTCCAGCCGCTCGATCATCGGCTTGACGTGCGGCACCTCGATCACTGCCACGCCATCAGCCTTGAGGACCAGCGCGAGCCCGGCCACAAAGCCGTTGAGGTCGGCGACGTGGGCGAGCACGTTGTTGGCGTGAATGACGTCCGCGCGCCTGCCCTCCTCGCGCAGCTCGCGCCCGAGCTCCAGGCCGAAAAAGCGGGTCAGGGTCGGGATGCCCCGGTCCTCCGCCACCGTTGCGATGTTCTCGGCCGGCTCGATCCCGAGCACGGGAACGCCGCCCTGCTTGTAGTACTGGAGCAGGTAGCCGTCATTGCTCGCGACCTCGACCACCAGGCTGTTCGCATCCAGGCCGCGACTCTTGATGAGCCGATGGGCGAGGTCCTCTGAGTGGCGGAGCATGGTGTCGGAGAACGAGCTGAGGTAGAGGTAGTGGCGAAAGAGCTGCTCGGGCGGTACCGTCTCGGTGATCTGGACCAGCGTGCAGCGCGGGCAGAACACCAGCTCGAGCGGAAAGGTTGCCTCTGGCTCCGAGAGCTGTGCTTCGGTCAGGAGCGCGTTCGCGAGCGGCGTGCGGCCGAGCGACAGCACCAGCTCGAGATCGTCAGCGTCGCAGGACCGGCATCGAGGGGCGCTGCGGATCACCCCTTGCTCCGAAAGAAGTCGCGATACCACTCGATGGTTGCCGTCAGGCCGTCTTCGAGTGCGAACAGCGGTCGCCAGCCGAGCTTCGCCCGCGCCTTGGCGGCGCTCAGGTACTGGCATTTGATCTCGTTGCTGACCTCGTTCCTGATCTCCGGCTCGAGGCGCGAATCCATCAGCTTGAGGATCAGGTTGGTGAGCTCCAGGACGTTGATCGGCTGCTCGTTGGAGAAGTTGAACGCCTCGCCGGCCATCCCGCGGTCGGCGGCCAGGTGCTCGGCCAAGAAGGCGTAGGCGGCGGCTCCATCCTCGACGTAGAAGTAGTCGCGCACGAACTGGCCGTCGGAGCGGATCACCGGACGCTTGCCGCGGAGGACCGAGCGAATCGTGCCGGGGACGATGCGGCTCCAGTTGAGGTCGCCGCCACCGTAGAAGTTGCCGCAGCGCGTGACCACCACAGGCAGCCCGTAAGTGGCCGCATACGACTGCGCGATGAGATCGCCCGCCGACTTGCTGACGTCGTAGGGATGGCGGCCGGCAACCGGCATGCTCTCGTCGTAGGGGAGCTTCTCCTGGTCGCCATAGGCTTTGTCGGAGGAGGCCACCACCACCTGCTTGACGGTCGGGCTGCGCCGGCAGGCCTCCAGGATCGCCCAGGTGCCGGCCACATTGGTCTCGAAGGTCGAGATCGGGTTGCGGTTGGCGATCGGGACGATGGTCTGGGCGGCGAGGTGCAGCACGGTGTCGATCTCGTACTCGCCGAGGATTCGCTCCAGCAGGCGCTGGTCGCGGAGATCGCCGCGCACCGTCTTGACCCGCTCGATCGCGCCCGAGCCCAGGAGCTCGCTCTGCGGCACCCAGTCGCGTACCAAGCAAACGACATCGGCCTCGACCGCCAGCAGGCGCTTGGTCAGCCAGCTGCCGACCAGGCCTGAGGCGCCGGTGACGAAAGTTGGGCGGTCGCGCCAGAACTCGGCTCCGGTGGCCGCGCTCACGCCCAGGTCATCCAGGGGGCCTGCCCGCCCTGCCACAGGCTCTCGAGCAGGCGCAGGTCTCGCAGCGTGTCCATGCACTGCCAGAAGCTGTCGTGCTTGTAGGCGGCGAGCTGGCGGTCGGCGGCGAGTCGCTCGAGCGCGTCCGCCTCCAGGCTGGGGTCATCGCCCTCGAGGTAGGAGAAGACGCCCGGCTCGAGCACCATGAAGCCGCCGTTGATCCAACCCTCGCCGATCTGCGGCTTCTCGGTGAAGTCGGAGACGAGGTCGCCGTCGAAGAGCAGCCCGCCGAAGCGGGCGGGCGGCCTGACCGCGGTGACCGTCGCCAGGCGTCCGTGAGCCTTGTGAAAGCTCAGCAGCTTCCCGAGGTCGATGTCGCTGACGCCGTCTCCGTACGTGAGCATGAAGGTGCCGCCCTCGAGCCAGGGCTGCAGTTGCTTCACGCGCGCGCCGGTGTTGCTCTTGAGGCCGGTGTCGATCAGGTGCACTTTCCAGTCCTCGGGGGCTCCCTCGTGGAAGCTGGACTGTCCGGTGGCGAGGTCGACCGTGACGCTGGTGCGCAGTCGGTTGTAGTCGAGGAAGAAGCGCTTGATCTCCTCGCCCTTGTAGCCCAACGGGACGATGAACTCGCGGAAACCATGGCCCGCGTAGTGCTTCATGATGTGCCAGATGATCGGGTGACCGCCGATCTCGACCATCGGCTTCGGCCTGGTCTCGGTCTCCTCTGAAAGGCGCGTGCCAAGCCCGCCCGCGAGGATGACGACGTTCATTCGAAAAGACATGTTACCCGGGGGGCATCGCCCCACCCCCTGAGGTCCCGGCGCACGGGACGAGCCCAAGCTGAGCCGCTATGGTTGGCCGCGATGAATCCGGCTCGGTGGTATCCGGCCACGCTGGTGGCTGCCGCCCTCACCTGCGCCCTGGCCCCGGCTTACGTGATCCGCTGGCATGTCAGCATCGTGCCGACCACCCTGCTCGAGGTCGCGATCTTGGCCACGATCGCCGTCTTCCTCGTGGAGACGTATCGCGGTCCCCGCAGGATCCAATGGCGCACCGCCTTCACATATGCCGCGCTGCTCTTTCTGATCGCCGGCGCGATCTCGATCCTCGCCGCTCCTGACCGCAGAGCCGCGTTAGGCCTCTACCGCGCCTACCTCATCGAGCCGATCGCATTTTTCTTCGTGCTCGGAACTGTCGTCCGCAGCGCGCAGCGCGCGCTCGTCATTTTTCTCGGCCTCGCCGTCGGTGCGATCGCGCTGTCGGTGCCCAACGCGATCGTGGTTCTCCAGGCGATCGCGCACCACACGCTTCATGTGCAGTCGACAACGCCGGTCGTCATCTACACGACGGCGAACGCTGTCGCCCTTTATCTGGAGCCTCTGATCGCGTTGGCTGGGAGCCTCCTTCTTTTCAGTCGCGACCGCAACCTGCGGATCGTCAGCCTGGTCACGCTCGCGATCATCGTGCCGACCGAGATCCTGACCCTTTCGAGAGGCGGCTTTTTGGCCCTGGCGGCAGTGGTCGTCGGCCTGGCGCTCGCCCACCGGCGGCGCTGGTGGTTCCTCGCCGTCGTCGTGGTGGCGGGGGTGGTCGTCTCACGAGTGCCGAGCGTCGCCGCTCGGATCGCGGTGGAGGTCGACTTCAACAATCCTGGCAACACGCTGGTCGGCCGCTCGCAGCTGTGGAAAGCGGCCCTGCAAATGCTCCGCGATCACCCCATCTTCGGGGCGGGCCTCTCCGGGTTCACGACCCGGCTGGCGCCGTACTGGAACCTCCACCACCACGATCGTTTCATCGACCCGCACAACATCGTGCTCAACTTTTGGAGCGAGACCGGCCTGCTCGGATTGGCCGCTTTCAGCTGGATCCTGGTCGTCGCATTCGTCGTCAGCTGGAGGGGTTGGCGGCGCACCGACGCTTCGGGCTGGCAGCCCTTTCAGCTGGGCGTTTTCCTGGCCCTGGTTGCCGTCGTCGTCCATGGCCTGGTCGACGTCCCCTACTTCAAGAACGACCTCAGCCTGGAGTTCTGGACGCTGCTCGCGATCGCGTGGGCGGGAACGTATTGGTCCCCGAAGCGGTCCGAACCGGCACCCGCGGCGACGCCGACGACCGACGTCGCCTCTGGGGATCCTCGAGCTTTCTCTGGCTCCGCGGGGAGCTCCAGCGAAGCCGCAGACGGGCCGGTGCAGGCGGCACTCACGCTCGCTCCTTCATAGGAGGACGCCGCCCCCGACCCTTCGCGAGGCGTCCCGCGGAGATTGGCGGGCGATCGATCACCCGGCGATTTGCCGGTAAACCCCGAGTGTCAGCTCTGCAGCCTTGTTCCAGCTGAACATGGCTGCGCGCGCAGGGCCCGCCAGGCTCAGCTTTTGTCGCAGCTCCGCATCTTTGAGGATCCGCTCGACGGCCTCGACGATCGCCGGCACCGATTGTGGGTTGAACATGATCGCCGCGTCGCCGCAGACCTCGGGCAGGGCGCCGGCGCCTGAGCACGCCACCGGTACGCCATGAGCCATCGCCTCGATCGCAGGTAAACCGAAGCCCTCGTAGAGCGAGGGCAGCACGAACGCCGTGCTGCACCGATAGCAGGCGGCGAGCTGGCGGTCGGTCAGATAGCCGGTGAAATGAACCCGATCAGCGATCGGCCCCGCGGCGGTGATGATCTCCTGCGCCCGATAGCGTTGCGGTCCCACGAGCACGAGCTCCAAGTCGTGGCCGTGATGCGTAACCAGCTCGCCGAAGGCCTCGAGCAGTCGCGCGAGGTTCTTCCTGGGCTGCAGGTTGCCGACCGCGAGGAGGTACGGACGATCGAGGTTGAGGCCCAGGCCGACCAGCTCTGTACGCGCGTCCTCCTGCGTGATCGGCTCGGCGCTCGCACCTGGGCCGTTGTGGATGGCCGTGATCTTGGCCTCGGGCACGCGATACCGGTCGATGATCTGATTTCGCGCATCCTGCGAGACGGTGATGACGTGGGCTGCCTTTCGAATCGATCTGGGCACCATCGCCGAGAGCACCCGCAGATCACGCGTCGAGAACCATTCGGGGTTGGTGGCGTAGCAGATGTCGTGGACGGTCAGGACCAGCGGGGCTGCAGACCACAGCGGCGCGGCGTACGTCATGTGCAGCAGGTCCAGACGCCGGCCGGCCGAGCGCAGTGGCAGCTCGATGCCGAGGCGCACCAACGGGTTGGCGGTTAGCAAACGTTGGAACTTAATGTTCTCGCCGGCTGCGGTCCACGGCTGCCCGACGTTGAAGACCACTATCTCGAGGCCTCGGCTCTGGTCGGCCGCGAGAACCGATAAACCGCCGACGATGCCCTTGATGTAACTCTCGTTGCCGGTCTCCTGCCCGCCGACCATGTGGGCGTCGATGCCTACCCGCAAGATCGGTTCACCGGCTTGGGGGTCCGTTGGGCCCATCGTGTATGCGCGCGATGGCGCGATACGCGTCGAGGGTTGTTTGCACGGCAGCGTCCCAGGTCAGCGTCACCGCCCTGTCCGCACCGAGCCGCCGAAGCTCGTTCCTCACGGCGGCGTCGGTGGCCACGCGCCGCAGACAGGCTGCAAGTTCCTCCGCGGAGTCCGGGCTGAACGTCAAGGCGGCGCCGGCGGAAGTCTCCTTGAGCACTGCGAGGTTGCTGTGGATGACGGCGGCGCCTGCGGCGAGGCCCTCGCCGACCGGCAGGCCGAAACCCTCGTATCGCGAGGGGACGACCAGCGCGGTGGCGTCTCTCATGAGCCCGGCCAGTTCGTCGGCGGGCACGAACCCGATGTGGTGGACGCGCTCGCCCAGGCCTCCATGGGCAAGCACCGCGTTCAGCGCAGCGACCTGCTTTGGCAGCCAGTGGCCGGCGATGTTCAAGACTTCGGGCAGCTCGCTACAGATCGCCATCGCGCGCAGGAGGACCGAGACGTTCTTGTTCGGATCGGGGCCGCCGAGAAAGAGGAAGTAGGGGCGCGCATGGCTCGCTCCGGCGCTTTTCGAGGCCGGGAGGTCGATGCCCGGAGGCGCGACCAAGATCCGCCGCGAGTCCAACCCGAGCATGTCGACCAGGTCGCGCGCGGTCTCATTCGAGATGGCAAAGAGCGTGTCCACGCGACCAAGGCCTTTGAGGTATGAGCCATAGCCCGCCCGGGCGACGAGCCGATGGCGGGCCAATCCCTGCTTTAAAGGAATGAGGTCGTAGACGGTGGTCAGCAGCTTGCGGCCAGTGAGCGGAGTCAGCGCGTCGGGATCAGTGATGTGCACCGCGGTGACCGAGCTTGTGGCGGCTCGTCGCCTCATCGCCAGTCGCGCGAACAGCCACGAGCCTCGGTACTGGGGCATGGGAAAGCGGGGCAACTCGAGCATGCGATGGGGGGGAGGCGCGCTGAAAGCGAGCTGTCCCTCCCAGCCCCAGAACTCGATCGGCACCTCGGTCTGGGCGGCAAGGCGATGAGCGAGCCCGCGCACGTAGGTGCCGATACCCCGGAAGCGATGGGCGTTTTGCAGCGGGGTCACATCGAATGCAATGGCTGGGATCGGCAATGAGTTTCGCGACCGACCATATCGCAGGCGCGCGGATGTGCGCGCCGGGGCCAAGCCGTTAACCTACTCCCATGGCCCGTCGCGTCGACGAGACCGCGGCCAAAGCGGCTCGGACTCCAGAGGTGAGGCAAGCGCCGGCTGCACCCGACCCATCTCGCAGCACGGCGCCGCCAAGCTCGCACAGCCGTCTCGTCTTCCTCCCGCCCGACTGGCTGCCGCGCGCCCTGATGATCGGCGACGCCGTCATCGCGGCGATCTCAGTACCGGTTGGGTACAAGATCAAGTACTCAAACGCCGTCCAGGTCCTCCCGTTCGGGCCGTACCTGTCGGCGATCCCTTTCGTGATCGTCATCTTCCTATTCGCGATGGCCATCACCGGCCAGTACCGTTCGTGGCGCGGGCGGACGCTGGTCGATCAGCTCTTCGCTCTCTACACGGGCGTTGGGTTAGCCGCCGTCTTGATGCTGGCCGCGATCGAGGTGGGGAACCTTGGGCAGAGCTATTCGCGGCTCACCATCCTGCCCGCCGTGCTGATCAGCGCCGTTTTGATGACGGGCGAGCGCTATCTGCTCAGGCAGTACGAGACGCGATTGCGCAGGCAGGGCATCGGGACCGAGAAAGTGCTGATGGTCGGCACCGGTGAAGGCAGCGAGGTCCTGATCCGCAGGATGACCATGTTCCCGCAGTACGGCTTCCACGTCGTCGGGGTCGTGAGCGATTTGGTCTCGGCGGACGGCACGTTCGTCGGGGTACCTGTGGTCGGTCGCGTGGCGGATCTGCCCCAGCTGGTCAAAGACTTCAAAGTCGACCAGGTCTTTCTCGCGCTGGGGGCAGGGCAGCGCGATCGGCTGCTGCACCTAATCAAGCTGTGCGAGGACGAGAACCTGGAGTTCAAGATCGTGCCCGACCTGCTTGAGGTCATGAGCACGCGGGTGGCGGCCGACGTGATTGACGGCCTTCCACTGGTCGGCATCCGTCGCAGCAACCTGCGCGGTGAAGCGGCCGTAGTCAAGCGCGCCACGGACATTCTCTTCAGTGCCGCCCTTTTGGTGGTCGTCAGTCCGGTGCTGCTGGTGGTCGTGATCATCATGAAGTTCACCATGCCCGGACAGCTGCTCTTCAAGCAGGAGCGGATCGGGCGCGGTCGGCTACCGTTTGTCATCTACAAATTCCGCTCGATGGTCCCCAACGCCGAGGCCGAGACAGGTCCGGTGGTCGCCGCTCCGGGCGACTCGCGCGTCACGCGATTCGGACGCATCATGCGCCGTCTCAGCCTCGACGAGCTGCCGCAGCTTTTCAATGTTCTGCGCGGGGACATGAGCCTGGTCGGGCCACGTCCTCAGCCGACTTTCTTCGACGAGCGCTACAGCGGCGAGGTGCCCCGGTATCTGGAACGCCAGCAGGTGAGGCCGGGCCTGACAGGCTGGGCGGAGGTCAACGACTTGCGGGGCGCCGCTCCGATCGGGGACCGGACCCTCTACGACGCCTACTACATCGAGAACTGGTCGCTGGCGCTCGATCTCAAGATCGTGGTCCTGACCGCGCTCCGCATGTTCTACCAGCGCCACGCTTATTAGGGGCGGTTCTTGAACCCGCCCTGTGAGACAGACCCCGCCGGCCGGCTAGAGACGCTTCGAAGCCGGCGGAAGCCCCGATACAAGGAGCGTCCGAGCCAGCTGTGGATCGGATACACGAGGATGCCGATGCCGACGAGCACCGCCCAGCGGCCCCAGTCTCTGTCCCTCCACGCGTCCCCGATGCTGCGAGTCAGATCCCTTCGGATTCCGGCCCCGATCGCCAGGTTCAGGGCGCAGTAGCGAAGCAGGAACTCATAGGTCAAGAGCAACTTCTCGAGCGTCCCCGCGGGGGCCAGCCAGATCGAATGCAGGAGCTCAACCGCCAGGCAGCTCCAGCAAACCGCAACGCTCTGCGCCGCCGCCGTGCCGCTTAGGCCGGCCGCCAGGTCTGCCTGCGTCTTCTCGCCGAAGCGTCGGTAGTAGAACAGCGGCTCGGGCACCAAGAGCACGGGTCCGCGCAAGCACAGCTCGAGCACGATGACCACGTCAAATCCCCAGGTGAGCACCGACCTGCGCGTGCGCCTGAGCGCATCGGTGCGGGCCAGTCCGTAGAAGTCGACGTCCAGGGGGCTCTGGGCGACCTGCCGCAAGCGCTCGCGAGCGGTGCGGCCGGTGGGCCGGTACCCATAGACGGATTGGGGGACCTCCAGCTTCTGGCCGGCTTCATCGATGAACACGACGTCGGTGGTGCAGAGGACTGCGTCTGGACGCGACTTCAGAGCCGAAACACAGGTGCTCACATACCGCCGATCGCGGAGGTCGTCGAACGCCGCCCACATGAAGTACTCGCCGCGCGCCAGCTCGAAGACTCGATTGAAATTCCAGACCGCGCCCATGTTCGTCGCGGTGCGGTCGTACACCATGCGCTGATCCCGCTGCCCGTACTCCCGACAGATCTGCTCCGTCGCGTCGGTGGATGCATTGTCGGAGACGATCAGCTCGAGCGTCGGATAGTCCTGACCCAGGAGCGAGTCGAGCGCTTGGCGGAGGTACCTCGCGGCGTTGTGCACCGGCAGCCCGATGGAGACGAGCGGCATCTCTGCCGCCGGTGAAGACCCTCCGATCAACGCCCGCTGGGAGTGGGGGCGGCCGACGCCTGGCTTACCGGACTCCTGGTCGGCATCGGGGGGGGCGAGGCTTGGAACAGGTCGCGCGGCGATGGTGTGACGGGGTTGCTGTGCGCGGACTCGACGCTCGAACCCGAGGCGGAGTTGGCGATCACCGTGAAGGTGTAGGTGACTCCATTGGTCAGCCCGGGGAAGACCATGCTGCTCGCGGGGGCGGCCACGCTGATCGCATGCGTTAGCACGCCATCGTATGAAGTCAAGGTGTAGCCGGTGATGGGCGTTCCGGGATCAACGGGTGCCGGCGTCCAGGTCACTGCGGCGCTCTGGTCACCGGCCACGGCGGTGACGTTGGTCGGCGTCTCCAAGAACGTGACCGCAAAGTTCTCAGTCGCCCAGGCTGGGTTGCTCCCGACGCTCGACGCGAGGATTTGGTTGGTGCCCCAAACTAAGTTCGTCTGGACCGGGTCCGGGCTCGCCCCCGAGTAGTCGCCCCAGCGGCAGGGCGCGCCTGAGCAGCTGAAGTCGGTGGCGGGAGAGGTGCTGGTTGCGAGCACGAGCTCGCCCGGTTCCATCGCGCCCGCAGCGGTCGAGGTGAGTCGCTCCTGGGCGGCGATCAGGGGATCGATGCTGGAGCTTGAGCGGTTGTAGAACACGGCGGCCCCGCCGTGGTCGAAGCGCGGTGAGATCGCTCCGTTGAAGACGAAGTCAGTGGCGCTGGCGATGATACCCTGCTGCGCGAGCGACGCAGTCGTCCCGCTGACCTTGATCTCGTACCAATCGAGCACCGATCGGCCTCCCGGGCCGTCGACCGTGTGGCTGGTCCAGATCCCGGTCGCCGGATCGCCGACGGCCTGCGTCAGACGGCCGTCGAGGGTGTCGATGGTATTGGCGCTGCCCAGCTGTGGAGCGGGCGACGGGTAGGTGAAGCTGGCCACCGTGATGTCGCTGTGCGGGTGCAGGACGCCGAGCGAGTCGAGGTGCCAGATCGCTAGCTTGGTTCTCGCACCGGGGGTCTGGTTGTTGCTGCCTGAGGGGTCGTACGCAGACACGATGTAGCCGTCGCCCGAGCCGCTGAACGTATTCACCGGGACCGGAGTGAAGGTATTGGAGCCGTCCCCATTTAACAGGGGACCGGTGGTTTCATTGGCCGCGAGCGTGCTGGGATCGGGGCACGTGCTCAGGCCGCTGGCCGGCTTGGTGATCCAAGCGATCGCGGCCGTTTGAAAAGGCGGGTTGGGAGTCGGGAACGACTCGTCGTAGAAATTTCCGCCGATGATGATGTAGTTGCTGTTGTGCCCGAGCTTTGGGTAGTCGAACAAGGAGGTACCCGTGCTGAGACCAAAGGCGCACCAGCCGCTGACGAGGTCAGACGGGTCTGACGTTTTCGACCAACCGAAAACGACGAACTGGACACTGCTGGAGGTGTTGCAGAACAGGAAGCTGAACAGCCAGCGATTCGCGGACGGATCCCACTGCACCTGCACATCGCAGTAGGGATCGGGTGTGTCCCCGGTGTCGCCGATCAAGTCGTGCAGCGTCGACATCGAGAGGCGGGATAGGTTGGACCGGCTGAAGACCGCGATCTCGGAGTTGACGATCTCGACGTAGTTGGCCGGCCCGATGGCGCCGGTCGAGTCCGGAGGAGTCACCAAATTGGCGTTGTCGCCAGACGCGATGCCGGCCTGGTTGAGGCCGTTGTAAACGGCGATCCGCGGCGCGCTCACAGTCTTGGGGGTTTGTACCGTCCCACCTACAGCGGGCCGCGATGGCCTTGCCTTAGGAGTCACACCCCCTCTGAAGATCGCACCGACGGTCTTCGTGCGGGGAGCTGACTTCACAAGCTGAGCGACCGACTCGACCTTAAATGTCGGGGCCGTCCGCGGGGGGGTGCGGGTCGGGAGCCCGAGGTGCTCGGTGGTGGGCGCCTTGGCAGCCACCATCGATGTCGCGGCATTGTGTGGGGAGGGGTGCGTGTCTCCGATCACCCCCGAAGGAGCGATCCAGGCGGCGATTGACATGAGGGCCGCAAACACGGCCATGACTGACTTTATCGCCATCAAGCACCGCCCATCCTAACCGGGGTTGGGTGAAGGTGCGGGTACTAGCGTCCTACGGGTATTAGCGCCCAAACGGAGGTGGTTGAGGCGAAGACTGGCTTACCGGTGGCCGGCCGCTGGTCGGCGGCGGGTTCGCCTGCATGACGGGAGTGGGTCGGGCGGGAGGGCTCGGGGCCGGGCTTGACTGCGAAGCTCCGAAATGCATGCCGAACGAGCGGATCACCGTGTGCGAGGCCACGAACACCTGGCCGCCGGCTTCAGCGGGGGTCGAAAAGCGGTTGATCCCAAAGCCCGCACTCTGATAGATCGGCGCGCCAGTGTCCGCCCGGTAGGCGAACAGGCCTCCTCCATCGTTCGCGACCCAGACCGCGCCGCCGGCGACGATGTGGGGCCCGAAGGTCGTGCCGCTCCCTGCCAGCCAATCAGGGGCCGCGCAGGTGGAGTCACAGGGGCTGAAGCTCGGCTTCGAGGGCACAGATGTGTCCAGCCTTAGAGCCGCCAGCCCTACGCCGTCACACTCGACATAGATGTAGGGGGCGCTGTAGGCGTACGAGCCGAACGTGGCGTCGCCAGTGTTGCCGCCGCAAACATCGGCCTCCGTGTAAGGCGTGGGCGCTGGGAAGAGCTGGCCGTTGACGCCACCGAGGCTGGTCGGATTCAACAGGAATCCGGTGCCGTGCTTGCCGGCTTGAAACAGCAGCGTCGGACTGATCAGGAGCGCGGCGGTGGATCCGAGGTCTTGGTCGTTCGAGCACCAGTCGGCCTGCCAGTCCGGGGGCATGAAAAAGCTTTGCTCGGCCAAAGTCGGCGACAGGCGCACGACTGCGTCGTTCTGGTATTGAGGGCTGCCGTCTCCCTTGGCATTGCATCCGATGCCGACGTCCCCGTTGCCGGTGGTCGCGATGACACTGCCGGTGGAGTCGTCGACGACCACTCCTCCCCCGGACCAGATTCCGTTGCCGATGCCCGGCGTCTGGTAGACGTTCAGGCTGGTGGAGCCGCTGGTCGGAACGCCGACCACCCAGCCGGAGTAGCTGCCGCAGTCGCCGGCTCGTCCTCCAAACGGGACGTAGACATGTCCGTTGGCAACCGCCAGCGCGCCCCGCTCCTGCTGGATCGTCCAGTCGAAACCGGTCCCGATGCTCGCCGGGATCGGGGTGTTGAGCTCTACGGCACCGGTGGCGAGATTGAGTCCGTAGACGTGGTACACGTCGTCGCTGCTGAACTGGGCGGCGACGTAGATGCGGCCACCGGTGGGGTCGATGGCCGGCGTGCCGAGGATTCCCTGGGGCGACACATCGCCGCAGCCCCACCCGCCTGTCTCTGGCGCTCCAAGATTGCGCTGCCAGACCACAGAGCCGTCGGTCTGGTTCAGCGCATAGACGCTGTTGTTGAGCGTGGCTGCATACACAATCCCGCCATAGATAACGGGCGAGGCATAGATCTGCTCGTCGAGGGCCGCCGAGGTCCAGCCCGTGCTCACCGTCGACACGTGCAGCAGAGTCGGATCGCTTCCGGTGCGAGCGTCATTTCGGTGGTAGACGGGCCAGGACCCGTTCGGCACGATCGGCGTCGGAGCCTTGAGGGTCCGGCTCGCGGTTGGAGCAGTGGCGCTCCGACCGGCGGCGGGAGCAGATGGGGTCGGGGAGGCCTCGTTTCCGGCCGGGGCGGCTTGCTCTTGTCCGGCCAGGGTGAGCGCAGGCGCAAATCCCCAGGTGAAGGCCAGCGCGACCAGCGCCAATCCCGCGATTAGAGCGATCCGGAATTGCATGGCTCGCATGTTCAACGAACGTTAGCTATTCCGCGGTCGGGCGGAAAAGCGCGGCGGGTATAGACGTCGACAAACCGCCGTGCCGTCGGTGTTGCAGGCGAGCCAGCAAATATCGGGTCAATTGCCGGTACGACGAATCGCGGGCGCCAACGCCCCGGTATCCGGTTCTGCTTTTGCCGCTGGTGCTGTTAGAGTTCGCTCTGGCTGGCCTTCGCCGGCGCAAACGCAGGGAGAAGTCGAATGTCAACCTCTGACCGTGAGCTCGTGAAACCGTCGACTCCTGGACGGGTGCGTACCCGCTCTATCAAACAGTCGCTGCGGCGAACGACCGATCTCAAGACCGATGTCGGCGGCGGCCGCGAGCCGGTTCGCCAGAGTCCCCCCCGCAAACTGAACGCCAACTAAAAGGGAGCGATTGATATGGACGACACCGAAGGCCTCGAGGAAAAGGTTCGACAGCTCGCGCGCACGGTCGAGACGCTGAGATCGCGGCTGGCCCAGGTCGAGCAAGAAACAAACGGCAAAATGAACGCCACTGCCCCGAGCAATCGCCGCGAATTCTTGAGGCTCGGCGGTGCCGCCGCGCTGGGCGCTGTCGGCGCTGTCGCCCTGAGAGCCGCTCCGGCCTCGGCGGCGGACAACGGCACTTTCACGCTCGGCCAGGCCAACCTAGCGGCGGTCCCGACCACCATCCAAGGTGACACGGAAGCGGGACCTGTCGGTCCGCCCACGCCGGTGCTTGCCGCCATGGATTCGGCTTTTACCTCCATCCCGGTCGGCAACTCGGCGATCTCCGGCCCGCTGCAAGGCCGGGGCCCGGGCACGATCGCAGTCCCAGTGTCGTCCGAAGGCGTCGACGGTTGGGCGGGCGGAGCGTTGGGTTTCGGCGTGTACGGCCTGACCGACGCCGGCGTCGGCGTGGTTGGTGAGAGCACGACCGGCATCGGCCTGTACGCGCGCCGATCGGGCCGCATCCTCCAGGACGGCCTGGCCAGTGCCGGGAACCCCGGCTACTCACCGAACCTGTTCGAGCAGGTCCGCGACGCCAACGGGGTGTTGTGGATCCACAACCCGACCGGAGTCTGGCGCCGCGTGAACAGCGTGCGCGTCGACACCGCCACCGGCTCGGGGGCCGCGTTCAAGCCTTTCCGGCGGCTTGACACCAGGAGCGGGGCCATCAAGGCTCCAGGAAGCCTCACGGTGGTCTCGATCGCCGGACAGGGATCGGGAGCCTCGGCCATCCCGGCCGACGCGATCGCGGCGGTGGGCAATCTGACCGCGACCGCCTACTCGGGAGCCGGCTTTCTCGCCATCATGCCCGCGGGCCTCACCATCGGCACCGGTGCCGGGCAGTACAACCCGGCCGCTGACCCTTCGAGCCTCAACTTCCAGACGGGCCAGGTCGCCATCGCCAACGCCTTTATCTGCGGGCTGAGCGGCGGGGCGCTGCAGGTTTACGTGGGAGGGCACACGAGCCACTTCATCGTCGACATCACGGCCTATATCCAATAACCGGCACCGCGCAGCGGTTCCCAACGGTGGGCCAATAGTCTTACGCGTGCCCAAAAGCATGCGGGCCGCGGCTTCCAACCACCGAGCGGAGATGCTGGCCGCGCTCGGGCTGGTCTGCCTCTACCTGGCCGTGATGAGCGGGCATTTCCTGAGCGTCGACGGCTTGATGATGTGGCGGCAGGCGCTCTCGCTTGTCTACCACGGCTCCTGGACGTTCGTGCCGCCGGTCTGGTGGGGCGGCTACGCGACCAGCAGCGGCCGTGGGCTCGGTGCTTCCCTCGAGTACTTTCCGGGGCTCATCGCGTTTCCATGGCTTTCGAGCCACGTGCCGGTCGCCACCGGCCCGCACTATGACTTCAACCTCCTCTATGGCGACCTCCTGTACGTCGTCGGGGGAGCCCCGATCTGGGTCCTGATCGCCGCCGCCTCCGCTTACCTGGTGGCGCTGACCGCCCGCGCGCTGGGCGGCGATCTCCGGGCCTCGCTCTGGGCGCTCGCGTTCTATGGCTTGGGGTCGCCTGCTTTCGCTGCCTCGCGCGGAGACTGGCCGCAACCGCTGGTCGCGCTCTGCTGGATCGGTGGCCTCTACGCCTGCTTGCGCTACTTGAACTCGGGCGCGCGGCGGTGGCTGTGGATCTGCGCTGCCGCGGTCGGCTACGGGGTCCTCACACGGCCTCTGGAAGGCTCGCTGTTGTTGCCGGGCCTTTTGGTCTTGGTGGCGGCTCGCGAGCCAAAGGCCTGGCGGCCGCTGGCGATGATCGGAGGCGGGTGGGTGGTCGCGCTCGCCATCACGCTGTTGCTCAATTGGGTGCGCTTTGGTTCCCCTGCCAACTCCGGTTACGGCAGCTCGCAGCTGGCGTGGACGACGCCGATCTGGGTCGGGCTCCCAGGCGCGCTCATCAGCCCCGGCCGGGGCATCGTCTGGGAGTTTCCGGCCCTTGCACTGGCCGTCATCGGGACCGCCTTCCTTTGGCGGCAGGGCAAGCGCGTGGAGGCGATCGTCCTGGCAGGGCTGCCGACGGTGCTCCTCGTCGAAGCCTGCACCTACGTCGATTGGGTCGGGGGCTGGGACTGGGGATTCCGTTTCATCCAGCCGGGCTTGCCCTTGTTGGCCGTGCTCGCGGGGATCGGGGTCCCGCGCCTTCCCAACGCGCTGCGGAGGTGGCTGCCGGCGGTGCTCTTGGCCGGGGGCATCCTGTGGAATATTCCGGCGGTCATGACAGACCTACTGGGCGGGTACGGCGCGGCGTACGCGGCGACGGCGGCCAACTTCAGATTGGACGCCTATCCGCCGATCGGCGCCTGGAGGTTCCTGCACCATGTCTTTGCCAGCAGAGCTGCTCAATCGGACACCTTGGACATCGTCTGGTTTCGCGCCAAGAGGGTGGCGGGTTGGGTCGCTCTGGTCCCCTTCGTCGCCCTCCTCGCCGCCGCGGCCGCGCTGTGGGCCTCTGCGGTGCGGGCGGTGCGGGGCACACCGAGCTTGGCCCCGCCTCCCAGCTGAGGAGGCGAGCTCGCGAAAGGCAGCTCTCGGGCGTCGAGAGTACCTGCGCTCGACTCAAGTAGGCTTGGGAACCGTGATTGCGCTTCCCCTGACGGGGCGCCGAATGGTCGATCGGTTTCGCGCGCAGCTTGATCGCCACGCAATCGCAAAGCGTGTTGTCCCAGTCGTCTTCGTACTTGCTTCGACAGCGCTACTGACGGCGATCTACACCCGTCTTTCCATGACCAGCCCGATCAATTCGGACCAGGCGAGCCAGGCCCTTCAGGGAGTGGACCTGTCGAGTGGCAACGTATTGCTTTCCGGCTGGACGCTTTCCACGATCTCGCTGTACGTCCCCGATCTGTTGCTTTATGGCGCGCTCCTGCCGGCGCTGGGCCTGCAGCCCGTCTCGATTCACATGGTCAACGCGCTCATGTACGCGATCGTGGTGATCGCTGCCGTCGTGCTGGCTCGCGGGACGTCATCGGGCCGGCGGGCGGTGGCGGGGTTGATCACCGCCGTCCTGCTCATCGCACCCCAGCTGGGCCTGGGGGTCAACCTATTGCTTGTCGGCGGTTCCCACGTCGGCGTCGCGCTCCTGGCGCTCCTAGCCCTGGTCGTCGTCGACCGATCGCACGGCGGCTACTTTGGCCTCTTCCTTATCTCACTCATCGTGACCGCGGCCGTGTTCTCGAACGGCCTGGCGTACGTGATCCTGGTTGGACCGCTGGTCGTCGTGTGCGGCTGGCGGCTGGTGCGACGCCAGCTCGGCTTCAAATACGACGCGGGTCTTCTGGCCGCCACCGCGATCGCGGTTCTGCTCACCAGGGCGATTGGTTTTTTTGTCGCGCGATATCACGGCTACCGCATCTACCCGTTGGCGCCCACGCTCGCCCAGCTGGGCGACGTGCCGAAGTACTTGGGGTCGGCGGTCGCCGGACTCTTGGCGCTCTTTGGCGCCAGTCCGGGCGGAGGTGCCTTCGACTACGTGGCCGAGGTCGCCCATGCCGTGGGACTGACATTTGCGGTCGCGGCCGCGTGCTATGTCGCATGGCGCTGGATCCGTGGGAGGGAGAGCGACCGCGTTACCGAGCTTCTCTTGGTGTCGATGGCGATCGACCTGGTGGCGTTCCTCTTCATCGCCCACGGCGACACCAATCGATATCTCATTCCCCTATTCATTTTTGCTGCGGTTCTGGCTGGCCGAGCTGGAGCCGGCTTTGTGGCTCGGCATGGGGTGCCATTGCCCGCCGCGGCTGTCGCGGCGGTCTATTGCATTCTGCTGCTGGCCAGCTTGGTGGCACCGGCGGCTCCGACTAACCAGCCTTGGGAGACCTGGCTCCTCGATCAACACCTGTACAGCGGGCTGGGATCGTACTGGCAGGCAAGTGTGGCCACGGTCGATACTGGAGGCCGCGTCCGGATCCGGCCCATCTTGTCCGATGGCATCGGCGCGAACGGCTATGCGTGGGAGTCAAAAGCGAGCTGGTACACAACCAGACAATTGGGCGATGCGCGCTTTGTCGTCTATGACGTCAACGATCGACAATTCGGGATCGACCGCTCCAACATGGAGAGCGTGTTCGGGCTCCCAAGTGAAACCATGATTTTTGGGAGCGTTGAGGTTTTGGTCTGGGACAAGAACCTGGGGCCACTGTTGAGACACTGATGATGAAACGCTCCGAAGAGTCCCGCCCAGTCACACCCCAGGTTGCGAAAGAACACTACGAATTCGACCGCTACACCGGTTTTGACCGCTGGGCGAGCTACTACTACCAGGTGCGCGAGATCGTCTCGCTCGCGCCCAGCTCGATGCTCGAGATCGGCACCGGTGACGGATTTTTGAAGCGGTTCATCGAAGGGGCGACCGCGATCTCATACCGCAGCCTCGACATCGCCGCCGATCTGAGGCCGGACATCATCGGCAGCGCCGAATCCATCCCGCTTCGCGATGACGCGGTCGACGTCGTGGTGGCTTGCGAGGTGCTCGAGCACCTGCCCTTTGACAAATTCCCAACCGTGCTACAGGAGATGCGAAGAGTCAGCAGACATCACGTGCTGATTAGCCTGCCTCATTACGGCCCCAAGCTAAAGCTGTCGGTGAAGCTACCGCGGATCAAGGAAATTCGGTTGGCGCGCAAGCTGGCCTTCCCCAAAAAGCACGTGTTCTACGGCGAGCACTACTGGGAGATCGGAAAGCAGGGATATTCGCTTTCGAAAGTCCGCGCCATTCTCAGGTCGCTCTTCACAGTCGAGAAGGACTACATACCGTTTGAGAGCCAGTACCACCACTTCTTCCTGCTGAGAAAGTGATCGAACGGGTGCTCGCGACCCGGCCCGGGGCGATACTGCGTACATGGGCGACCAGCCGCACTGGCGCGGCAGTCCGCGGCCAGCCGGTAAGCCTGGGGGATGAACCGATGAAGTGGCGCTGTTTGATATTCGGCGCCGTCCTGCTGGCCGATACGCCCGTTCCAACTTGACATCGCGCTTGTGTTATGGCTTCTGTTACGACCGTGAACCCACGCTGCCTTACAGGTAACTGTTAGGGTGGCTAGCTTGATCACAGAAGTCTCACGCCCAAGGGGTGAGACGGCGGAAAACGTTCAGCGCGATTACGCGGTTCTCAAGCGTCGCATCAATGACGCCGGGCTGATGGACAAGCGGCCTGTGTTTTACGCGTTCAGCATCACCACCAACCTCGCGCTGTTTTTCGGCTGCCTCGCCATCCTGTTTCTCGTCAAGCAGATTTGGGCCCAGGCTCTGACTGCCGTCTTCCTCGGCCTCATCTCCGGCCAGCTGGGATTCCAGCTGCATGATTCAGGGCACCGGCAGATGTTCGCGTCGAACTGGAAGAACGCGCTCGTCGGTCTTATCACCGCGGACGCGCTTCTCGGCATGAGCTATGGCTGGTGGGTGCAGAAGCACAATCGCCATCACGGCAACCCGAACGACGTCGACCTCGACCCCGACATTGACGTCGGCGCCATCGTGTACACGCACGAGCAGGCGATGGCGCGCCGGGGTGCCGGCCGGCTCCTGGCCATGTACCAGGTGTACTTCTTTTTCCCACTCACGACTTTCCTGGCCTGGAGCATGCACGTGGTCGGCGCCACCTATCTCATCAGAGAGGACTCTCGATATCGGCGTCTGGAGTTCGGAATGCTCGCAGCGCATGCGGTGATCTATCTCGGCGCGATGCTGTTCTTCCTCGGCCCGTGGTCGGCGCTGATGGTCGTAGTCATCCACAAGGCGGTCGGCGGTGCGTACCTTGCGTCCGTGTTCGCGCCGAATCACAAGGGCATGCCGCAGACCGACAGCTCGAGTCGTCTCGACTTCGTGCGCACCCAGGTGCTGACGGCACGAAACATTTACGGTCACCCCCTCACGGACTTCTGGTACGGCGCGCTCAATTACCAGATCGAGCACCACCTGTTCCCTGGGATGCCTCGTATCAACGTGAAGCGCGCTCAGCCGATCGTCAAGCAGTTCTGCGCCGAGCGCGGAATCGCCTATCACGAGACCAGCTTCTTGCAGTCCTACCAGGAGCTACTGGGTTTCCTGAACGAAGTCGGCGAGCCTCTGAGAGCCGCAAAAGCTCAGGCTTAGCTACCGAATCCTTTCGCTAACGTGGCAGGGTTGGCCGGGTCCCCCTGGCCATGACTTTGTGATTGACGACTGCCAACCATCGCGGGTCGAAACTAATTCTGAATCAGTCTCATCCGTAGTCCGGAAAGAGTCGCGCCTGCGGCGGAGCCGCACGGGCGATGAGAGGGAATCCACGGAGTTCCATCTTATTTGCTTACCAGCTCCCGCCGCCGCCACCGCCACCGCCACCGCCCGAAAAGCCCCCGCTGAATCCACTCGAGCTGCCCGAGCTTGGCGGCACATAGGTGATAGCGCTCGAGATGTTGGCGTTCATCGATTCCAGGCTGCTCGCGAGCAGAGCGGCCTGGAACGGCGCGTTGCCCACATACCAACCGCTGTTGGCCGCAGCCGTGTCGATACCCTCAAACGCCTTTGCCCACTGCGTCACGCAGCCGAAGACGATCGCGTAGGGCAGCAGCTGCGTGAAGATCTGGGCCTTCTCCGCGAACTGCTGCCGATATTTCTCTGCCGTGGTCATGTATAGGCGGAAGCCGAGCGTGTGCTGCAGCAGGTCGCGTCCGGCCGCCGTCCGCTGCGGCATAAATGGGAATGTGGCGGTCAGCGCGATTCCGGAGATTACGACCGCAAGGCCGACCAGGCCCCAGCCAAACGCAATGCCGAGGCCGACAGTGGCGGCAAAGCCAACGAGCACGAGCGCGAAGCCCATGCATCCCCACGCAGCTCGGGCCTGAGTCGGGTTGCTCGTGAACAGGCCGCGCAATAGTGAGTCCGTGTAGATCTGGCTCTCGGCCAGCTTCAGGGTTGGCCCGAAGGTGCCCTTCAGATCGGAGAGGGCGACCGTGTCCCGCCCGGCGAAGAGGCCGTCGTACAGAGTCTTCTCGTACTGCATCAGGTCCGCTCTGTTGGCGCCTGGTTTCTGGGTGAGGGTCCAGCCGTTTCCCTGCCCCCGCTCGACGATCGTGAGGTATCCGCGGACCGCCAGGTCGACGATCGTCGCCGTGACATCTTTGGTGTCGGCGCTCTCGTCGAGGATGAGGCCGAGCTCAGCCGGTCGCATGTTTTGCGGCGGCCCGAACTCGACCACCAGCGTGTCGTGCGAGAACAGCGGCTGCGTCCGCTGGCCTTCGGCCAGAGCCGCCGTGGTACCAGAGGGAGGGTCCGCCAGATAGTGCTGTGTCAGGTACGCACGGTCGCGGCCATGCACCCACCAGTTCCATGCGACCAGGCCGAGGCCGAGCAGGGTCAGGAGCACGAACAGCCCGACGGTGAACGGCGTGAGGTCGAAAGCGTCCTGTGGGAACTGCCGCTGCCGCGGCTCCAGCAGCGGTTGGGGCACGGCCACGGCGCCTGGATTGAGGGCGACCGCCACTGACATCTCCTCACCGGAGCTGATCGAGCGCGTAGACGAGAAGTCGGCGCGGTCGCTGGCGTCGGTATGGGTGCAGGTTTCGCTCGAACCTGACGGACCCTCGTAACAAGCCGACTTCTGGAGCGAGCCCGCCGGCACATGAACCGTGGCGGTCACGAGCGTTTTTGGTACCGGCCAAAGCGGTCCGTCCACGTTCCAGAACAGCTCGGTGCGATCCGGGAAAGTGTTCATCGCGCCGGCTACGGTATAGGTGATGACGTATCGCTGAACACCTGACACGAGGCGGTTGGGGTCGCCGATCTTGATCACCTCGTTGTCGTTGCTCATGGAGTCGTCGTGAGGCAGCTGGTTGGCGCCGTCGGTCACCGACCGCACCTCGAGCACGTAAAAGCGATCCTGGGTGTCATTGAACCTGTAGCGCAGGGGAATGGTTCGGAAGATGCCGTGCTTCTGAAGCGAACCGAAGTCCACCCGGATGTCCTCGGTGACGATCAAGCTGGAGTTCGGGGCGATGACGATGTCGGAGTGGAATGAGGTGATGACCCAGCCCTCGTCGGCGAGGCCGGCTGAGGCGGCCGCCACCATCAGCCAGGCGGCGGCGAGCAAGGCGAGGATTAGCCGAGCCGGCTTGGTGGAAAGGATCATTCCGGAGGGGATGTTACTTCCATGGCCGCGGCAGCAGGCGAAGGGGAAAAAGGCAGGGTTTAAGGCCCGGCCCGTATAGTCCTGCTGCGGGCACCGCGCCAGCATCCCCCACCCCTGTGATCAGTACTGCCCTATGACACCTGCAAATCTCCGGCACGACATTCGCAATGTGGCGATCATCGCTCACGTCGACCACGGGAAGACGACGCTGGTCGACGCCCTCTTGAAACAGAGCCACACGTTCAGGGACAACCAGGACGTCGGCACGCTGATCATGGACTCGAACGACCTCGAGCGCGAGAAGGGCATCACGATCCTGGCCAAGAACACCTCGGTTCGGCACGGCGAGGTGACCATCAACATCATCGACACTCCGGGGCACGCCGATTTCGGCGGCGAGGTGGAGCGCGTGCTGAACATGGCCGACGGCTGCCTGCTCCTGATCGATGCGGCCGAGGGACCGATGCCGCAGACGCGCTTCGTGCTCCGCAAGGCCTTCGAGGTCGGCCTGCGCATCATCGTCGTGATCAACAAGGTCGATCGCAAGAACGCGGATCCCGAGGCGGCCCTGCACAAGGTGCACGACCTTTTCCTGGAGCTCGCCGAGGATGCCGACCAGCTCGAGGCCCCGGTAATCTACGCAGTCGCGAAAGAGGGCCGAGCGGGCCACCAGGCCGACGCCCTCACCGCCGACCTCGAACCTCTTTTCAAGACGATCATCGAGTTCATCCCCGCTCCGGTCATCGAGCCCGGCGGCTTCCAGATGCTGGTCGCCAACCGCGCATACGACGACTACACCGGACCGATGGCTATCGGGCGCATCTCGCGAGGCAGCATCGCTCCAGGCGACACGGTGGCCGTGCTCACCGCCGCCGGCGAGCCCCGCCGCGCCAAGGTGGTGCAGGTTCTCGTTTACCGCGGACTCGACCGCATCGCAGTCACGACCGCCAGCGCCGGAGACATAGTTGTGCTCACGGGCCTGGATGCGGTCGCGATCGGCGACACGCTTGCGGACCCCGAAGCCCCCGACCCGCTGCCGCGAATCGAGATCGACGAGCCCACGGTCAGGATGACGTTTGGCGTCAACACGTCACCCTTCACCGGGCGCGAGGGCAAGTTCTCGACCACCAGGCAGCTGCGCGCGCGGCTCTACAAGGAGCTCGATGTCAACCTCGGGCTGCACGTCGAGGACACCGAGGCCGCCGAGCGCTTCCTCGTGAGCGGCCGCGGCGAGCTGCACCTCGCGGTGCTCATCGAGACCATGCGGCGGGAGGGCTATGAGTTCGAGGTCTCCCGACCCGAGGCGATCGTGAAGACGATCAACGGCCAGAGGATGGAACCCCTCGAGCGGTTGACCGTGGACGTCCGCGAGGAAAACCTCGGCGCTGTCACCGAGGCTCTCGGCAAGCGGCGTGGCGAGATGATCGAGATCAGCTACGACTCCAAGGGCGGCGTGCGCCTCGAATACACGATCCCGACCCGCGGTTTGATCGGATTCCGCAACAGCTTCCTGACGCTGACCGCCGGTACCGGCTTGATGGGCTCGATCGGCATCGGGTACCGGCCCTGGGCCGGCGACTTCAGAGAGCAGCGCAACGGTGCTCTCACTGCGTCTTCGGCGGGCACGACCCTTGCGTTCGGGCTGGCGGGTGCGCAGGAGCGCGGCACCACCTTCATTGAGGCCGGGGAAGAGGTGTACGAGGGGATGGTCGTCGGCATCCAGAAGCGTCCAGGAGACATCCGGGTCAACGTCTGCAGGGAGAAGAAGCAGTCCAACATCCGTTCGTCGACCTCGGATATCTCGGTTCGTCTGACTCCCGCTTCCAGGCAGAGCCTGGAGCAGTCCTTGGACTTCCTGACCGATGACGAGCTGCTCGAGGTGACTCCAAAGCACCTGAGGCTCCGGAAGCGGCACCTGACCGAGGTCGATCAGTCCCGGGCGCGCCGCTCTACGCTGGCGCCCAGGCCAGAACGCGTGGGATCGCGCTAGAGTCCGGCTTTCCGCCCCTCCAGGCCCCTCAGGGCCCCCCAGGGTTGGGAACCACCGGTCTGGGGTATACTCAGGTTGCCGGCACAGTGCAGGCGCTCACCGCAGGCTCCGTTTCTCGAACAGGCCCGCCGAGTTGAGTTGGCCATTCGTTCGAGAGATAGGAGATGGAAATGCCTACAGGCACCATCAAGAAACTGGTCGCGGACCGTGGCTTCGGCTTTATCGCAGCCGAAGACGGTAAGGAATTCTTCTTTCACAGGAGCGGCACCGAAGGCGACTTCGACAGCCTCCAGGGTGGCGAGAAGGTTTCCTTCGAGATCGAGGCGAGCCCCAAGGGGCCACGCGCGAAGAGCGTTCGTACCCTCTAAGGGTTAAACGACCAATTAAGCCCCGGGCCTCACGGCCCGGGGTTTTTTAATTTGTTTGGCGGGATTTCAAAGGCGCTAGCGTGGCCGGGCTGGCCGGGTTCCCCCGGCCATGTCTTTTGTTCTAACTACTCCCAAGCGTGGCGTGGCGAAACCAATTCGTAAGTAATCCAATCCCGGGAGGGAGAGCAGCGCTTGCGGCGGAGCCGCCCGCGCGATGAGGGGAACCGACTGGTTCCCTCTCATAAGGCGGGTCGAAGACCCGCCGACTAGTCCTTCAAACGCTTCAGCAGGCGTGGGATGTTGAGCTTGGGTTTGGGGTACTGCGGATCCATATCGGCGAGGGTATCCCTGACGATCTTGGCGACTGCCCAGTTGCGGTAGTCCTTGTCGTTGGCCGGGATGACGTACCACGGTGCCCACTTGGTCGAGCAATTGGTGATGGCAATGCCATAGGCGCTCATGTAGTCGTCCCAGTACCTGCGCTCGTCGATGTCGGTCTCGTGAAACTTCCAGTGCTTGTTTGGGTCGCGCAATCGGTCGAGCAATCTGCTGCGCTGCTCGTCGTACGAGATGTGCAGACAGAACTTGATGATCGTGGTGCCGCTTTTGACGACTTCCTGCTCGAACTCGTTTATCTGTCGATAGCGCCGCTCGATGACCTTCAGGTCGGCAAGTGCATGAACCCGCGCGATGAGGACGTCTTCGTACTGGGAGCGATTGAAGATCCCGATGATTCCTGGCGGCGGCAGGTTGGCCCGAATGCGCCAGAGAAAGCCGTGCCGCTTTTCCTCGGGCGTCGGTTGTTTGAACGAGGTGATGTGCACGCCCTGCGGGTTGAGGTCGCCCATCACGTGCGTGATGGTTCCGTCCTTGCCCCCTGTGTCCATCGCCTGCAGGACCACCAGGACGGATCGCTTGTTTTCTGCGAAGAGGCGTTCCTGGAGGTCGAACAGCCGCCCGTGTGCCTGCTCCATCTCCTTCCGCGCGTCCTTAAGCTTCTTGAGACCAGGTGTCGAGTCAGGGTCGACGTCGACCATCCGGAAGCGGCCATCGCGCAGCTCGGCGCGGAGCAGATCGCGGATGTCTTTGGTCTTGTCTTTGGCCACCACCGCCAAGTCTAGCCGAGGATTATGTGAGCTCGGCGGGCACCACGTCGACGATCACCGTGCGATCGCCGCGCAAGATGGTCAGTGGCAGTTTGGATCCGATCCGCGCCTCGACCATAAGCCGCTGGAGGTCGCCGGCTTTGGCGACCGCCGCCTCGCCGACCGACACGATTACGTCTCCGCCCTGAAGTCCTGCGGCTGCGGCCGGGCTGCCGCTGACCACCTCCTGCACCACGACGCCCGCCTGGCGACCCAACCGCTGGGCGGCGGTCGGCGGCAGCGCGCGTGTGCCGCCGGCGATGCCAAGGTACGCGCGGCGTACGCGGCCCGACCGCATCAACGCCGCAAGGATCGCTTGCGTCGTGGAGTTGATCGGCACCGCGAGTCCGAGCCCCATGCCGGCGACCGCCGTGTTGACGCCGATCAGGCGCGCTTTCCAGTCAGCGAGGGCGCCGCCCGAGTTGCCGGGGTTGAGCGCCGCATCCGTCTGGATGACATCCTCGACGAAGCGTCGGCGCCCGTTGCCATCGGCGGTCGCCAGCGAGCGGCCTAACCCGCTGACAACCCCCGAGGTGACGGACCCCGAAAAGCCCATGGGATTCCCGATCGCGACCACCAGCTGCCCGACCCGCAGGGTGTCGGCGTCCCCGATGTGAATGGGCTCGAGCACGGCTGACCGAGCACGCGCGACCGCGAGGTCAGACAGCGGGTCGGCTCCGACCACGTCGAGCTCGTACTCGGTGCCGTCGATGAAGGAAGCGCTGGCAGTGCCGGCCTGGGCCACGACGTGGGCTGAGGTGACCAGGTACCCGTCGGGGGTAATGACGACTCCAGAGCCGGCGCCCCCATCTCGCGGGCTGCCGGCCCGGCGCACGCGAAGGCTTGCGACCGAGGGCAGGACGCGCTCCGCTACAGTGCTGACGATCTGCGAGTAAGCGTCTAGCGCTTCTCGCTCGGTTGGTGCGACAGCGACTCCGTCCGTCATGGTGTTACAAGATTACGACGTAACAGACGGCAAAATGCAAGGGAGCTTTTTAGCCCGCGTTCAAACCCCCGGCTTGCCGCCTGAGCTCGAGCACCCGCCGCTTCAGCTCGTACTCTGCTTCGAGGGGCGTGTCGATCTCCTGGCGCTCCCGGTGCCACCGTTCCATCGCCAGGTCGAGCTGCGCCGTCTGAAGCCTCGACATTGCGAAGTAAGCCCTCAGGCCACCGCGACTCAAGGCTTGCATGCGCTGGCCCAGCCGGCGCCACGGATTGGAGAGTATCGGCACGTCCGCAGGCAGAATGGCCCCCGTGCCCTCCGCGGCCTCCTTCGCCATCTGTTCTCGCAGCGCCTCGCCTTCATAACGGAGCCCGGATAACAGGAGAGCGATCACGAGGGCGGTGAACGGTCCGGTCATGATCAGCGTCCGGAGGTGGATCTCGACGAGACCCAGCGTGGAGCTCTCGATCGGAAAGAACTGGATCCAGGCGTCCCACGAAAAATGGGCCGCGATCGCGATCAGAAAACCGCTGGCGATCGCAATCACCTGCTGACGCCGGCTGTGCAGCTGGCGCGCGATCCCGATGCCCGCGCCGATCAGCGCTGTGTAAGTGACGTGGCCGAAGAAGAGGCCGAGGACCTGGCGCGAGTACCACTGAAAACCCGCTGCATACCCGCCGACGCCGTCAGGGCTGAATAAGGCGTAGAGGTTGGTCATGTAGGCGACCGACTCCAGAAAGTTGAAGCCGAGACCAACCGCCGCGCCATACACGATGCCGTCGACGACGTCGTCGAACTCGTTGCGCATGATGAGAAACAGCAGGAGCACCGCCGTGCCCTTGGCCAGTTCCTCGAGCAGGCCGGCGGAGAACGCAGTTGAAGCATCCAGGCCGGGACCCGGCACGAGCACGCGCTCCGCAATCGCCGTCCACAAGCTCTCACCCCAGATGACCATGCTGGTCGCGACGATGGCGCCCCACGCAAAGGCGACGAGCACGAGCCGCCAGGGCTCCTTCTCATTGCGATCGAGGCGGCGCACGACGAAGAGGCCGAAGGCTGTCGTCGGCAGGCACGCGGCGGCGCAGATGGCCGCGACCCCAGGGCCGGCTGAGCTGGTGAACACATATAGGTCGATGACCAGGAGCCACAGCAAAACGCCCAGACCGAGCAGGACCCCCGCACGGATGAGACGGCGCCTTCGAGCGGCAGGATCCTTGTCGAACGCACGGACTCCGATGAACGTGCCGAGCGCAACCAGCGCCACTGCCAGCAGTCCATACAGTGCGGTGCGCCCGGGGATGCTATCGAGGAAGACGTAATCGAGGACCGAGCTCGCGATGAGCACGATCACGACGACCGTGGCGACGGCGATCGCCACCCCATAACGAGCAGGCCGGTTGCGAGGTCGTGGGTTGGCGGCCCGGACGGGGGCGACTGCGCTCACGATCTTTCGACGAGGATGATTCGCCGCGCCAGGATCTCGACCGGCACGCCGTTAGCCCATCGCTCGACGACGAACATGTATTGGCCCGGAAGGTTGTACTTCAACTTGGAGGGCAGGGCGATCGGGACTATCGGTTGGCTTGCCAGCTGGGCCGGCGTGCCCGGTCCAACTTTTCCGACGACTGACCCGAAGTTGTCGTACCAGCGCGCGTCGACGGTGATGTTCGGCGGCAGCGACTTCCAATCCACGACGGCCGCGAACAGTTGCATGCGAGTGAAGGTGCTGCGGTCGGGACCGAAGGTCTTGTTGGTGGCCGGGTCGTACTGAAGGACGCCAACGATCGTGGCCTTGAGCCCGGTGTGCTGGCCGGGGGGTTCGAAGTAGAGAAACTCGGCCAGGCCCGCGGTCAGGATGAGGATGGCGACGACGTCGAAGATCAGCAGGGTTCGATAGAGCGTCCGGACTGGGTCGTAGGGGGCCGCGCGCACCGCCGCCAGTCTATCGAGCGTTGCGGCGATAGCCGCGGCGCAGCGGGTGCCCCAAGATGTTGGCGGTGACGCTCGAGTTCACCTTTTCGGTAGGACAGAGTGAACCCCACATGGTCCACTTTTCGCTTGATCAGGCCTGGGGCTTTCTGACGATCAGCGTCGATGGCAAACCCGTCATCAAGGATTGGCGACTCATTTCCTCCAGCCTGACCAAGCAATACCGCTTCAGGGTCGGTGAGAAAGAGCCGCATGACGTGGTCATTGTCAAAGAACGGAAACTCGTGGGCGCTCTGCTCCGATCACAGATATGCCGGGTGTCTATCGATGGCACTCCCGCCGGCGAGTACAGTGCAATTGTTATGACTTGCATGTGCGCCTGGAGGGAAGGACTAAAGCCTATTAGCTCGGCAATTTCCGGCTAGTGGTCAGGCTCCGTTCCAGCGTCGTCCGCATGCGATTTCCAATGCCGTGCCTGCGATCTCGGCTTGAGATCAGAGGTCACATGGCTGGTGCTCCCGGGTTTACACAATAAGAACCTTTCAGCAGTGTTAAGACTGACGAGATCAGTCTGGCGGGCAAGCACGCCAAGGTCCGGCGCGCTGGATATGGTGAACGGCTGCTCAAGGCCGGCGAAAGATCTGATGTCCGCCAACTCGACGCCATCGCACACGTAACTCGCCATCAACAGTGACAAGCTCGAATGTCGCGCGTCCGTCGGGACCTGCAAATGACCAGGTCATCTCGAAGATTCCGTGGGTTCCTTGAACCGATTTGACTCGGAGGCGTGCCGGCCACCCGCCGGAAGGTTTCGCGGCGTATCGGTCGGCAGCTGGTGAAAAATCATCGCGCGCGACCCGGCGGAAGAGCTCGAATTCCTTCTGGGTCAGGCGTCGCGCATCGGCATCGAACTGCGGCGTGCGCTCGAACTTCAACGACGGCGCGCAGGTCGGCGTCGCGCGCGAGCAGCGTCAAGGTCCCGAAGGAATTGATCGATGTCGGAGGAAACCTCCACCTCGCCTGACGCGACGTGCTCGTCCACACGGCGCTCGCCCTGTTGCCACTCTCGTGTCCAGAACCAAGCCTGGTCGGCCGGCACCGGGACCTGCGGACGCAGCTCGATCACTCCATCGTCACGCTCTACGACTTCGACCTGAGCACCGGGTCGATCGAGGTGGTGGCGTCGCCGGAGATCGGCGGGAAGCACGATCTCACCCCGCCCACGGACACCTACGAACGATCTCTGACTCATGTGGCAATTGTAGCGGAATTACCGTAATCCAGTATTTCCGTCCACAAGCAGGGAAACGGGTATGGGCTCGCCAGAAGCCACGAGATCCTCCAAGTACAGAGCGATCGCCTCCTGCGCATGGGCGATGCATTTGTCGATGGTCTCACCCTGCGTGATGCAGCCAGGCAGAGCCGGCACTGTTACGGTGTACCCGCCCTCCGGGTCAGGGTCGACAACAATCGGGTAGGTGCGCATTGGGCTCCTAATTACCACGCTTGCTTCGTGATGGGACGCGCTCAAGGCGCTTTACGCCTTGGTCGATCAGAGCCTTCATGAGCGATTGGTACGGGACTCCGCGATTTTGGGCCACCTGCTTGGTGCGGCCCAGGAGGTCATTGGGAACGCGAAGCGAGATCTTCGTAGTCGCCTGATCCAGGGCCTCAAGGACCTCGCGCTCGAACGCCTCGTCGCTCATATCGTCAAACGGGTCCGAAAACGGCTTACGCCGCGGCTTTGCCTTCATTTACTGATCCTCCTAATGATTCGCTTGGATGCCTCACGCACGTGGATCGGATATCGGCCCGCCGGTTGGTCGATCCAGATCACGACCAGCCAGCGTCCGGCAGTCGTGCGGCCGATCACCTGGTATGCGTCGCGCTTCTCCAGGTAGACCTCGAGACGCCTCCCGTCCGACATAACCCCCGTTGCCTCGTCGAGTCAGATGCCTCGCTCCGGACGGTCCTCGGCCATGTGCTTGCGGTTGGCGGCATCCCAAAGGACTGGCCGGTCGTCCATTCGCTCAATATATACATAACGGGGGTACGAACGTGAGCGGGACCACTGCACCTAACGGCGCTGCAACGATCTCGATCATGGTTTTTGGCGGTCCTCTGTTAGGGGGTCCGGCCCGCCAGGGCTTGCTGGAGCCGATTCCGTGTGGGCGTCAGTTGACAATTCAAGCTCCAGCCCCAGCGGTCCTCGCCCATCGTATGCACTACGTCGGATGGTACCCGCCGCACCCTTAGCAGCTCGTTTGCGCGCGCCACTTAGCCGCGGAATCCAGGTTGGCCAATTCCATGTCGTTCAGGCTCCATTCCAGCGCCGTCCGGCTGCGATTCCAACGCCATGCCTTCGATCTCGACTTGAGATCAGAGGTCACATCGCTGGTGCGGCGGAGAGGAGTTGAACCTCCACGTCCTTGCGGACACTAGCTGAAGTTCCTGCACACATTTGAGACTCCCTTGATTGGGTGCCCGGCTTCAGCTGAGAACCAGGCTTTGGAACTGCGGCGAGGAATGTGGCCGAACTCGGATCGAAAGCAATTCGTATTCACGGGGAACGGACTTTTATCGAGGACAAGTTGGTGCAGAGGCCGGCTCCGACTGATCGATGTATCGGTCTTGAAGCTGTGTCATATGTATCCAGGAATCTCAACTAGCTCCTGAAGCTTCGTCCTTCGTAACCAGGCCGTTATTGAATTGGCGCGCATCATGGATCAGCCGACTCAGGCGCGCAAGTCTGTTTACAAAGGCTAGTGCAACCGTCTAAGACATGACTGCGGGCCGATTCGACTAAGGCGGGGCCCGGAATGCATATTAAATCTCTCAGTTGGCGATATGATATGACCATGTTGGGATCGGAGCAGCTGCACCGAGCGCTCGATTTGCTGGGCACGGTTCTTGAGCAACGCGGTCAAGCCTTCGAGCTCGTCGCGATTGGCGGCAGCGCCCTGCTGCTCCTCGGTATCCACCAGCGACCCACCCAGGATCTGGATGTCGTCGCCGTCCTTGATGAAGGCCGCTTTGTACGAGCTGATCCACTTCCAGCAGAACTGCGCGCAGCTGGCGCCGACGTGGCGACGGCATTAAAAATCAGCCCCGACTGGCTGGATTCGCGTCCGGCTTCCCTACTGGACTTCGGTCTGCCACCGGGCTTCGCGGACCGCATGCAGGCGCAACGTTTCGGCGCCCTGACCATCCATGTTGCGTCCCGCCTCGATCAGGTCTACTTCAAGGTTTACGCCGCCACCGACCACGGTCCTAACAGTAGGCACTTTGCAGACCTCAAGACACTGGCGCCGACGCGTGAAGAGCTCATTGAAGCCGGACGCTGGACTCGCACGCATGATCCCTCGGATGGCTTCCGAGGGGATCTGATTGGCCTGCTTCACACACTGGGAGTGAGGGATGCCGACGAGCTCGTATAAAGAAAAGGTTCGGGACGCGGTCCTCAATATGCTGTGGAGCCTATGGGCTGAAGTTGGGGCCGGCGGCTGGGAACGAAGACACGCGTCCACCGCAGTCGACGTCGAGCCACTGATCATCGCGACCAGCCATCCATCGCTCCAGCGTGAGGATCGGCGCCTGCTGGCACAGGCGCTCGATTGGTCGACAACAAATGTCCGCCTGGTCTCTGCAGTTCGCTTGCGTAACCTGCTTCCGGAGTTCGGTCAGCACATGACCCAGTCGTTCACTGATTTCGGCGTTGCGGTGAACCGCGAGACACATGCCAACTGGCCCATGGGCGGCAAAGCGCGCCAACCCAGGTCCAATGTCTCGCGTCTCGGGTCGAACCACACGCCAGTTGCTGACCTGACGCGACCCTCGCTCCTCCAACTGCGACTGCGCGCCTGTTGGGGCGTTTCCGTCCGCGCAGAGATTATCCGTCTCCTACTGGCCGAACCGCCTCACTTCTTCCTGGGCGTTTCGCAGCTAGCCGCGAGAGCGGCGTTTGGTCGTCACAACGTGGCTGGTGCAGTCGAAACGATGGTTCGCGCGGGCATCCTCCGCGAACGCGGTGCTGGTCGCTGGCATCAATTCCAGCTGGCGAAGCGCGATCCAGAGGAGGGCACAGGGGGCGATCCGTGGGAGTCGTTGTTTGGGCCGCTTCCCGCGACGTCTCCAGACTGGGTGGCTCGCCTCAAGGTCACCCTCGCACTCTTGGACTTTTCTGAAGCAGACATCAGGGACCCACTGGTCCGCGCCGCCGAGAGTGCACGGCTCCGGCGAGAGCACGCTGCGGCCATTGCGCGTAACGGCATTGTTTTTGCAATTCGCCAACCCGGGCCGACGGGTAAGGAACCCATCAAGGATTTTGAAGACCAATCCCTGCGGGTCCTGCTCCGCTGGTCGGGCGAAAAGAATGAAGCGATCTCAAGGCAACGTCAGGCGATCCATGTCGACCGAACGAAGCGTCGCCAGTAACCACTATCCGATCTCGTTCCTGGTTTTTGGCGGTCCTCTGTTAGGGGACCCGGACCGCGACTCCATGCGACAGCCGAGCCTCCGGCGGGCGCGTTGTCCGTGCCGATCGCCACGCCGACGACGGTCCGCCCGTTCGCATGGTCTGGGATGTCTACCCCTGTGCGCGGCGCGTTGCGCTCACAAGTGCGCGCACGCGCTTCAGGTGTCGGCTACAGCCCGCTGGGTCGGCGTCCTGGCGAGGCTGCGTCGCACGTCATCGACGCCACCGGCGCGTCGGCGCCGACCAGAATCACGGTTTCGGCATTCCGGCGAGGTTCGCCACCCCAGCGACCAGCGCATCGCGGTATCGCTCCCAAGTCCATTGCTTTGGCGAGGTCAATACCAACGCCATAGGAGCCACTTCGCGGACGACCAGAGTCGGGTAGGCGACCGGGTAGCAGTAGAGGCTTGGAAAGCCAGATCCCAGCTCATGCAGCGAGCCGTAGAGCTCGCGGTGTTGTGATGGCGTACCCGGCTGTTCGCCATGGACGGGATCATGTAGGTGGCGACTTCGTCGCAACACGGGCCGGCTGCTGTAGTCGTCCCAGAGGCCATCCAACAGCTCGCCGACTTGTTTGGTCTCGTTCCACAGTGCTGGAGGGGTCTTGGCTCGGAGAGCCTCCTTCATCTGTAACTGCTCCGCGAGCGTCGGTGGATCGGACTCATAGAACAACGGTGGTTCAAGGCCGCCACCGAGGTGAAAGCGCATCTGCTCCTTCACGTCACGGTTGACGACGGTTTCGAACCAGCGCGTCCAACCGGCCGCGTCCAGGCCCGCCTGGCGCAGCCGCTCGTCTCCATTTGGATGGATGTCGAAGGGACCTACGTGCAGGCCGTCCTGAAGGAGAACCCACACACAGAACTCAACCGACTGGCTACCCGTCCAGCTCCAGCCCCAGCGGTCCCCGCCCATCGTATGCACTACGTCGGATGGTACCCGCCGCACTCCCTAGCGGCTCGTTTGCGCGCGCCGATTAGCCGCGGAATCCAGGTTGACCAATTCGTGGTGGTACCGCGATGAATTCGGTCCAGTCCTCCAGGCGGCCCAGGTCCCGATCCATGGCCAGGCGCACGTAGCGATGCAGGGTCATGTAGTCCTCGTGCCCCATCGCTGAGCGCAGGCGCTCGAAGTTCCAGCCCAGCTGCGTAGCGATTGTCGCGAACGTGTGCCGGAATCCATGTGCGTGGATCCGGAAGCCGACTGATTCTTGCAGCCGGTCCATCATTGCGTCGACGCCCCAGTTGCGATATGGCCTGCCGTTTTCGTTGATGAGTAGCTCGAGGTAATCGACCTCAGGTCGGAAGCGCGCCACATAGCGTTTTATCTCCGCACCCAGCTTCATCACAATCGGCACTCGCCGAGCCCGACGGCCCTTCGCTCCGGCGTCTCCGCGGATGCGCAGCTCGACCACTCCCCGATCGAACGAGTCGAGCATCAGGTCCGGCAGCCCATCAGGTCCCTGGATGGCGATGCCGCTCAGCTCCGCTCGCCGCACGCCGGCGCCGACCAGGATCCGCACTGCCAGCGCCTCCTGCGGCCGCTGAGGGTGGCAGGCAGCGAGGATCGAGCGCAGCTGGTTGATGTGGACCAGCGTTGGCTCCTTCCACGGCACTCGCACCTTGGGCATCTGCAAGATGCGCGGCGCGACCGGGTAGCCTTCGGCGAGCGCCCAGCGGAAGAACGTGCGCATCGAGCGATCCGCGCCGCTCAGCGTCTCCGGCGTCAGCGTCTTGCCGTGCAGGCCTGGCCTCTCTGCCATCTGCGCGCGGTACTGGCGGACCACCACCACGTCCAGTTCCTCGAATCGCCGCACCTCTGGGTGCTCGCGTACGACCCAGCGCAGGAACGCGCCCAGCGTGTACTCGTAGGTCAGCATCGTCGCTTTCGAGCACGGGATCGCCTGGCGGTCGAGACGGAAATGCGCGTACGCCTCCATGAGGGGAGTGGGCGCGGTCGATCCGTGTCTCTTGGCTAGTGAACTGTCGATGGTCTGCATGTGCGCATCCTCCGAGGCGAGTGGCCTGGAGGGAAGGACTAAAGCCTATTAATTCGGTAGTTTCCCACCACTTTCAGGCTCCGTTCCAGCGCCGTCCCGCCGCGATTCCAACGCCGTGCCTGCGATCTCGGCTTGAGATCAGAGGTCACATCGCTGGTGCGGCGGAGAGGAGTTGAACCTCCACGTCCTTGCGGACACTAGCTCCTGAAACTAGCGCGTCTGCCATTCCGCCACCGCCGCTTTCGGGGCGACGCCAAAGTATACCGAGGGCTCGTGTTTTGGCCGGTCAGCTCGTGATGAACAGCGTGTGCCAGGCCGCCTCGACCAGCTCCAGGGTGAGCTGCGGGCGGACGCCACGCGCTGCTGAGACGTCGACGAGCCGCTCCAGCAGGTCGCGCGGGTGGTTGCCGCGCAGCGGCCGGCCGCTGTAGAGGCTGCGGATCAGCTCCAGCGCCGTCGGGTCGGGAGGAATCGTCAGCCGATCCCGCTCCCGTTCGAAGATCCGGCACCACATCTCCCACGTGGGATCGGGCATCAGCACCTTGTACGAGAGGCGGCGCAGGTAAGCCTCGTCCAGCAGCTCTGCGGGCTTGAGGTTGGTGGAAAGCGCGAGCTGGGCCCAGAACGGGACCTCGACCTTGCGCCCGCTGGAGCTCAGGTTCATGTAGTCGATCTCCTGCTCCAGCGGCACGAGGAGGCGGTCGAGGATCTGCTTGGGCGCCACCCGCTGGCGGCCAAGGTCGTCGATGAGCAGCACGCCGCCGTTGGCCTTGACCTGTAGAGGAGCGCCATACGTTCGGCTCCCTTCCTCGAAGGTGGGGTCGAACATGTCCAGCTGAAACTCGCCGCCCACCTGCACCAGGGGACGCGCGATTCTGCGCCAGCGCTTGTCCGCAGGCTGGTGCTGCTCCAGTCGGTGGATCGAGCCGTCGAAGATGGTCATCACCTCGCCGCCCCCGATGTCGAGCGCAACCGGGATCACGATCGGTCCGCCGAGCAAGGCTGGGATCCGCCGTGCAAGCGTGGTCTTGCCATTTCCAGGCGCGCCGTAGATGAAGATCGAAGAGCGAGAGTTGACCGCGGCGCGAACCGCCTCGACCACGCCCGGACCGAGTTCGATCCCGTGCAGGGCCATCGTGACCTTGGTCAGGTCGAGGGTGCCGGGCTTGGCCGCCTCGGCGAGCACGAGCTTGTACTCGTGCATCGACACGGGCGCCGGTCCCGAGTAGCGAGTGCTCGCGTTGGCGATCTCGTCGCTTCGAAGGCGTCCCTGCTTGGTGAGCGCGTAGGCCATGCGCTCGGGCAGCGGGCGGCCCAGCCACGGGCCCTGCTCCGGCGCCAACCCGAGGGCATCGAGGAAGTTCGCGCCAGTCAAGGCCTTGAGGATCGGCTCGACCGCTCCGAACGGAAGAGCCAGTTGCTCGGCGACCTCGAAGCCAGTGAAACGCGTGGCGGTCGATGCGAGCCTCAGGACCATACCCTCAATCAGCGTGCGATTGATCTCGGGCGGCGGCGGCGGTTCGATGTCCTGCCCATTGGCGGGAATCGCCGACGCGGGGATCGGCTGCGGCTGATCGACGTGCTCGAGGATGGCTGCGAAGAGCTTCTTGCCAAAGCGCGCCCGGTCGGCGTGGTCGGGCTGCTCGCCTTCGCGCCGGCGGCTGATCCAGTCGGGCAGCTCTTTGAACACAACCGTATTGCCGATCAGCAGCTGAACCAGGTCCGGCTCGGCGGTCGTCACTCGAACGGCGATGCGAACGAGGTAACCCTGGCTCTTGAGCGCTGACCAGCTGCGCTCCCACGCGACCTCGTTCCGGCCGGACCACGTCTGTCGCACAGTGCGGTCGCGCGCGAGCGTGACGTCCTTGCGATTCTGGTAGCGGCGCCGCACGAGCTCGGTGACGTCCTTGTCGACGTCCTCCGCGACCAATGCTGCGAGCGGCAGCGCGCGGTCATCGACGGCAGGACGGTTCTTGATCTCGAAGATGGTGTTCGCGGTCGGTGCGAGCGCGCGGATGACGTTTGCATGCCGAGGACAGAACGGAGTCCTCTCGATGAACTGAATGTGCTTGCGGCACCACCAGCTTTTGCACTCGCGCCCGGTGAGGTCCTTGTATGCGCACGCCCAACCGCGTCGCTCGCCGCAATCGCTAAACGTGCATACGCCCGGCGGCTTGGAACTGTCGGCGCGCAATGCAGGCTGCGACTTCGGTAGGTCGACCTCGTGCACAGTGACCGGCAGCTGGTCCGATATCGCCTCCGCGGGCGGCTGGGCCGCAGCGGGCTTGGGCATGTAATGGAAGGCTCCGGAAAATGCTTCGCATGTCTGGAATCGTTGGCTGGGATCCTTCGCCGTCGCTTTCCAGATGATCTCCATGATCGGAGAGGGAATCGCCGTCGATGCGCGCGGACGGTCGAACACCTGCGAGTGCAACACCGCGGGTAGCTGACCGGTGAATGGCGGCTCGCCATGCAGCAGCTCATAAAGGATCATTCCCAGTGAGTAGATGTCGGAGCTCGCGTCAACCTGCTCGCCTTTAACCTGCTCCGGCGCCATGTATGCGGGTGTGCCGACCATGCTGCCCGTGGCGGTCAACCGGTGCTTGTCGTCGATCAGCTTCGAGATGCCGAAATCGAGGATCTTGGTCTTGCCGCGGTTGGAGATCAGGATGTTGTCGGGCTTCAGGTCGCGGTGCACGATGCCGTAGTCGTGCGCGACGCCGACGGCTGACAGCAGCTGCTGCACCAGGTCGACGGAGACATCGACGCTGAAGCGCCCGTATTCGTCGAGCCACGAGCGCATCGATCGTCCCTCGACCCACTCCATGACGATGAAAAGGACTGGGCCGTCCTCATCGAAGTCGTACACGCGGACAATGCCCGGATGGTTGAGCGCGGCAACGGTGGCGGCCTCGCGATGGAATCTCTGGCGGAAGCTTGCGTCGCTCGAGTACTGCTCGGCGAGCACCTTGATGGCGACGGGAATCTCCAGGCGCGGGTGCGTCGACCGATACACCACGCCCATGGCTCCGCGCCCGAGCTCAGCCTCAATCGGATACTTGCCGAGTTGTGTAGTACTCACCCTTGGCCTAGTGAGAGGTCAGTATGCCGCACAGTGCCGCGACAGCTTGAGCGCAAGCTCCGGCCAGGGCTCCACAACCGGTGCGTATTTACTTGAAGACGCTCAGGGGCATGTAGAAGGAAACCCCGAAGTTCGGCTGGTCCACGATCTGGCTGATGCGGAGGTCGCCCGCAAGGCTGCACAGGATGTACGCGTCCTCGCGGCTCAAGCCATGGTCTGCACCAAGCCAGGCAATCGTGTCGCGCACGGCGTTCTGTGCGTTCTCCATCAGGTCCGGACCCAATGCGCACACGGCGTGATAGCCGGCCGCATCGCTCCGATGCTGGAGCGGCACCGCCGGTGTAAGAAAGTGGTAGCTCCATGGCCGCAAGGACCCGCCCTTGACCACGTTGAACCGGAGAGAGAATGTCATCGGGCATTCGATCCCGGTAACGCAGACTTCGCCATCTCCCTGCGCGCCGTGGCAATCCCCGGCTGAGAACATGCCACCTTTGACGAATACCGGCAGGTAGAGCTTGGTGCCTGCAGTCAGGTGTCGCGTGTCGATGTTGCCGGCGCCCTTGGTCGGAGGCAGCACCGCGTGGGGTCCCGGCTCATCGGTCGCCACGCCCATCGTTCCGCAGAACGGCGCGATCGGTACGTGAATGTCCTTGCGCAGCTAGGCAGACGTTCGATCGCCAAGCTCGAAGTAACGGACGTATGGGTCAGGGAAATCCGCGGCCAGCAGGCCGAGCCCCGGGAGGAGGTCGGTCCACCCCCAGGACCCTGGTCTCAACGCCAGGATCTCGACCTCGAGTACGTCGCCGGGCTCGGCTCCCTTCACGAAGACGGGGCCGCCGAGCGGATACAGCTTGTCGAAGTCGAGATTAGCGAGCTTCGATGCCGGGTCGCCCTGCTTGAGCTGGCCCGACGTCACCTCCTCGGTGTCGAAATGGACCACGTCACCTGGCGCAATCTCGACCGCGGGCGCCAGCGAGTTGTCCCACTTGTAGTGGAAGGTCTCGCGCGAAATGGTGTGCTCGCGGACCTGCGTGTGGCGTGCGATCACTTTCTACCCGTCGGCGCCGCGCTTTCCTTGATGGGCACTGCGCTCGCTCGAAGAACCTTCTTGTCGAATTTCCCGACCGAGGTCTTAGGCACCTCGTCGATAAACCTCACCTCGTCAGGCAACCACCACTTCGCGACCTTGTCCTGGAGAAACTGGATGACCTCTTCCTGCGTGACCTGGCCCTTGAACTCGGGGCGCGCCACAGCGTAAGCGACAGGCCGCTCATCCCACTTGGAGTGCGCGAGGCCGATGACAGCCGCCTCCAGGATCTTGGGGTGAGACATGATCGCGTTCTCGAGGTCGACTGATGAGATCCACTCGCCGCCGGACTTGATTACGTCTTTCGTGCGGTCGACGATCTGGATGTAACCCTCAGGGGTGATCTTGGCCACGTCGCCGGTGCGAAACCAGCCGTCCTCGGTCAACTTGCCCGGGTCGTAGCCGTTGTAGTAGCCGCGCGCGATCCACGGTCCACGGACCTGGATCTCACCAAACGCGACCCCGTCCCAGGGCAGCACCTCGTCGGATGCCGGGTCGACGATCCGTATCTCTACGCCGGGCACCACGATCCCTTGCGTGAGGCGCTTGTTGAGCTCGTCATCGGCGGGCGTGCCGCTGCGCGACCGCGCCACGCTGCCGAGAGGCGATGTCTCAGTCATGCCCCACGCATGCAACATGCGCAGCCCGATCGCGTCCATCGACTCCATAAGTGAGCGGGGAATCGCGGACCCGCCGCAGATGACTGTGTGAACCTTCGGCAGTCGCTGGCCTGTCTGCTTCAACAGCGCGGCGGTGTTGATCCAGATGGTCGGGACGCCGGCNNNNTCAGTGAGGCCGAGGTTGTCGGCCTGGAGAACGCCCATCGTGTGGATGAACTGCGATCGGTGCGAGTAGACGACGCCCTTGGGATTGCCGGTCGTGCCCGACGTGTAGCACATGGCCGCGGCCATCCGCTCTGACAGCTTGGGCCACGGGTAGGCCTCACTCTCGGCATGCAGGAGTGTTTCGTAGTCGAGCACGTCACCGAGACCGTGGTCCGGCAGTGGCGTGCCGTTGTCCATCACGACGAAGTGCTCCACGCTGGGGATCTTTCCGATGAGGGGCTTGAGCAAAGGCAGGAGGGTTTGATCGACAAAAAGGACTTTGTCCTCGGCGTCGTTGATGATGAATTCGAGGTGCTGCGGAAACAGCCGCAGGTTGAGCGTGTGCAGGACGGCCCCCATGCAGGGAACCGCGTAGTAGAGCTCGAGGTGCCGGTAATTGTTCCAGGCCAACGTCGCCACGCGATCGCCGGGCTTGATGCCGAGTCGCTTCAGGGCGCCGGCAAGGCGATTGATCCGGGGGACCATCTCGCCGTTGGTGATGCGATGGACTCCCTGCTCCTGTTTGGTGACCACCTCTTTGTGAGCGTGGAGGCGCTCCAGACGCCAGAGCACGTGCTGCAGCGAGAGCTCGTAATCCTGCATCAAGCCTTCCATCGCAGGCACCTCCCAACTTGTGTCTTGGACTTGGAGAAGGAATAAAGGAATGCGGAAAGGTCGATGGTAAGGCCGTCGGGCGTAGGATGCACACCCATGGTTGCTTGGGGTCGAGCCGACCTCCACATGCATACAACCGCTAGCGACGGCTGGCCGTCGCCCGCGGAGCTGGTCGACCACGCCGCCCGCCGGGCTGGGTTGAATGTGATCGCGGTCACGGATCACGACACGATTGAAGGAGCGCTTCGCGCCGCCGAGCATGCCGCCAGGCGAAGGCGGCTTCACGTGATCGTGGGCGAAGAGGTTTCGAGCCGCGACGGTCACATCATCGGATTGTTCCTCGAGCGTCGTGTGAAGCCGGGCATGTCGGCAGCTGCGACAGTCCACTCGATTCACGACCAGGGCGGCCTAGCCATCGCGGCACATCCGTTTTGGCGCACGACGCGGCAGGTGAGGAACGGGCCGGTGCATGGGGTGGGCTGGCTGGCGGCAGAGCTTGATTTCGACGGGGTCGAGGTGGAGAACGCCACGCCTGGCTTCTATCTGTTCAATCAGCTCGCGCACCGTTTGAACCTGGGACTGGGTGCGGCTGAGCTTGGCTGCTCCGACGCACACATAGTGGATGCGGTAGGCCGTGCGTTCACAGAGTTTCCCGGCACGACTACTGAAGCGCTGCGAAGAGCCATTGAAAGCGGAGAGACGCGCGCGGGCCGCCAGCGTTACCGGGCAATGGGTTTGATGCGGTACGCGGCCTGGGGGCTGAATCACGAGCGGTACGTCGCGGTAGTCTGAACTGCCTCCCAGTTTTTACTGAGTCGGTGCGAAACAAACTGGGGAGCCTCGCTACGCCCGCTTAGCTCAGTGGACCAGAGCATCTGTCTTCGGAACAGAGGGTCGGGGGTTCGAATCCCTCAGCGGGCACCTTTGCCGGATGGTCCGTAATAGCACGGTACGCAGCCCTCCAAATCCAAGGTTTCGCCTCGGGCGGCTTGGGTCCAAAGTCCAGCGATTCAGCGCCGAATTCGTGGCGAGAATGACTGCGTACCTTCGTCGCGACGAAAACCAAATGGGGCCTTAGATCAGGAGGTTGCGAGTTCGAGTCTTGCCGCGGGTACCAGCACACTTGCCCTTCGCTAGAATCAATCGGCTCAGCTGGGCGGCTGGCGGAACTGGTAGACGCGCACGTTTGAGGGGCGTGTGAGGTAACTCATCCGGGTTCGAGTCCCGGGTCGCCCACCACAACCTGGTCCCTGACGCGACACGGATAGCGGCTCTTGATGATCGAGCGGATGTCAGCTCAACCCACCAGGACCGGTGCTCCTCAGCACGACGCGACCATCCGACGATGTCTCCATGCGACGAGCGCAACGACGCCTGACACGATGCTCAAGATCGCAGCCGCGGTACCGAGCAGGGTCAGCCAGAAAGGTAGCGCCGGATGCTCCGAAACTAGCACGGCGCTCAAAGCGGCGGCAGATAACAGGTCAAGGCTCGCTCGCCAGCCAAACCTTGTGCGCGCTCTCGTGAGCATAAGGTTGCTGGAGGCATTAGCTGGGAGGTAGGCGAGCGCAAGCACGACTCCGGCGACCGGAAAATCGAGTAGAAGGTCGCGACAATCAGGCCGGCGATGACTAGGGGCCACCCCAACCAAATCACCACGAGCATCCAACGCTTGGGTCTCATACGGACACCTAGTCCATGCTCCATCGCTTCCGGCGGCCGTTCAATGTCATCACACTTACGGTGTGTCAGAGAGCAAGGACGATCTCAATCCCGCAACCCAGTTCCGGGAGCTCTATGACCAAGAGTACCGCTCCGTGTACCGCTCGATCCGTGCGGTGGTGCTCGATGCCGCGGCGGCCGAAGACCTGACGCAAGAGACTTTCGTCCGTGCCTACCGCGCTCGCGACCGTTACACACCCACCGCCCCCCCGGGCGCGTGGCTGCGCCGGATCGGCATCAACCTAGCCATCTCCTACCTGCGCCGGCAGAAGCTGGCCCGCTTCCTTCCCGCCCGCCTTTACGTGCCCCCCGACCGGCGCGACTACGATCGGGCCGAGGCCAGAGACGTGGTGACGAAGGCGCTCAGCGCGCTGAGCCCGAAGCTGAGGGCGGCCGTGATCTTGCACTACTACGACGGCCTCACCCGCGAGGAGATCGCCTCGGTGCTGGGTGTCCCCGCCGGCACCGTGGCCTCCAGGATCGCCAAGGCGGTTGCCATCATGAGAAAAGCGACTGGAAGCGACCAAGACTGGGAACAGAAGCGTTCGAGTAGTGAAGGTGCCCTACGTGGAAGATAAACCCACACAGGGAGGGTCCGCTATACCCTCCGAAGACGACCTTGGCCGGATGATCCGGACCACGGTCGACAACTGGAGCCCGCGCCGGGGCCCCGATTGGTCTGACCTCATGGTCCGGATCGCCGGCACCGGACCTCCCGCCTGGCTCCTCTACACAACGGCGAGCGCGGCCCTGGTGATCATCCTGGTGGCGGCATACCTGGTCGGCTCCGCCTTCGGACTTGGCGCTCTGGCGCCGCAATCGATTCCGGGCCACATCCAGCCCTAAGCGGGCGAGAAGAGCTCGATTTCCTCGCCGAGGCGGCGCTCGCGGGCCGCAGCGACCACTACCGTGGCAGCGGCCAGGTCCCAAAGTGCAAGGCCGTGCGACTCGAACAGCGTGATTCCCGCTGGCTCCGGCCGCTTCCAGGTTCCCGTGAGCACAGAGCCCAGGTCGGTGGCGCGCTCCCAGTCGAACTTTCCCGCGGCGACGGCCTGGATCAGGTCACCGCTCTCGAGCTGAGCCGCCTCCCGCTGATCGACCACCACAGATTGCGCCATGGTCACGAGCTCGGCAGGGACCTCCGCTCGATTTGGAAAGTTCGAGCCGGCGGCAACCACCAACGCGTGGTTTGCGACCCATGACGCTTCGATCACCGGGACCGAGCTCGTGGTCATCGTGACCACGACGTCCGCACCGCGCACCGCGGCTTCCGCGCTCGACGCTGCAGTGACCCTGATGCCAAGCCGTTTGCCCTGTTCGGCCGCGAAGGCAGACCGGTGCGCCGGGTCTCGAGCAAAGACCCGCAGCTCCTTGATCTCCAGGACTCGAGAGATCGCGAGCGCTTGCGTGGCCGCTTGCCGGCCTGCGCCGATCAAAGCCACCGTCGCCGGGCCCCGTGGCCCGAGGGCCCGGACCGCGACGGCGGAAGCTGCACCTGTGCGATAGGCCCCCATCAGGTCGGCTTCGATCAGGGCCTGGAGGGAGCCGTCGAGGGCGAACTGGACCACCAGAAACCGCACGCGGCCCGCGGCCACCGTGTACGCCTTCAGCCCTGTGCAACCGCCGCCGGGATAGGAGGCGAACATCACGTTGAGCATCCCGCCCGGGGCGAACGCCCGCCTGCGGGGCTCGTTCTGCGCAACGCCGTTGCCCAGCTCGCGCATCGCTGACTCCACTGCCGCGATCACGGGATCCATCTGGATGACTCGCTCGACATCGGCCTCGCGCAGGACCAGGGTCACGCCAGGGAGAATAGCGCGCATGGCATCCAGCCCTCTCAATGTCGGCCTAATCGGTCTCGGGACCGTGGGCACGCAGGTGGCCGAGCGAATGCTCACGTGGCAGACGCAGCTGGCGCGCCGGGCGGGTATGGAGCTCTGCTTGCGGCGAGTGCTCGTTCGCGACCTCGCCAAGCGCCGTGCGGTCGAGGTCGACAAGGAGCTGCTCACTACCAATCCCGCCGCCCTCCTGGAAGACCCTGAGATCAACGTGATCGTCGAGGTGGCGGGCGGGGAGGAGCCCATGAGGGGTTACCTGGAGCGGGCGATTAGGGCCGGGAAGCACGTGGTGACCGCCAATAAGGTGGTCATGGCCAAGCACGGCCCCGACCTGCTCGACCTCGCCGCCGAAAAGAACGTGGACCTGTACTTCGAGGCTGCGGTCGGCGGTGGTATCCCGCTGATCAGCACATTTCGCACCGACCTGCAGGCCAACCGCATCGAGCGGCTGTCGGCGGTCATCAACGGGACCACCAACTACGTCCTCGGCCGGATGGCCGCGGCGAACCTAACCCTCGACGAGGCCGTGCGAGAAGCTCAGGTTGCGGGTTTCGCTGAGGCCGATCCCATCGACGACGTCGGCGGGTTCGATGCCACGTACAAGCTCGCCATCCTCGGCTCTATCGCTTACGAAATAAAGGTCCGCCCCGAAGACATCTTTCGCGAGGGCATCGAGGGCATCGAGCCCGTGGATTTCCGGTACGCACGTGAGCTCGGCTACGCCATCAAGCTCATCGCGCACACCCAGCGTCACCCTGGCCGCATCGAGGCGCGCGTCCACCCCGCGATGGTTCCCCTCGAGCATCCGCTGGCCCAGGTCGAAGGCGCCACCAACGCGGTCTTCGTCGAAGGCGACCTGGTCGGTCAGGTGCTTCTGGTAGGACAGGGCGCTGGGGGCCGGCCGACCGCTTCCGCTGTCGTCGGAGATCTGATCGACCTGGCTCGCTCGATCCGCCGTGGCGTGCAGAGCCGCCCGTCCTTCACCTTCGACGACCGGGTCGCTGTGATCCCGATGGGGGAGGTGATGACCCGCGCGTACTACAGGATTCGCGTCGACGATCGCGCCGGCGTGCTGGCTGCGATCGGCCAGGTTTACGCCGAGGAGGGCGTAAGCATCTCGAGCTTCATTCAAAAGGGTGCGTGGGTGGAGGAGCGCACGGCGGAGATCGTGGTGACCACGCATCCCTCGAGCGACGCGAGCCTGCAGAAGGCGCGAGCCGCGATAGCGAAACTGGAGCCGGTGCACGCGGTGTCGTCTTTCCTCCGAGTTTTTTGACCGGCATGGGCGTCATCGCTCGCTACCGCGAGCACCTACCGGTCGGGCCCGCGACGCCCGAGATCGACCTCCAGGAAGGCTCGACCCCACTCGTGCCAAGCCGGAACATCGGCAAGGCTCTCGGTTTGAAAAACCTCTACTTCAAGTACGAGGGCCTGAACCCGACTGGATCGTTCAAGGACCGCGGCATGGTNNGTCGTGCCGTCGGGCGAGATCGCGATGAACAAGCTGTCCCAGGCCCTCATGTACGGAGCGAAAGTGATCGCCCTCAAGGGCAACTTCGACACGGCCCTAGAGACCGTTCGCGACCTCACCAGCCGCTACAACGTCGCGCTCATGAACTCGGTGAACCCCAATCGCCTGGAGGGCCAGAAGACGGCAGCGTTCGAAATCGTCGACGTGCTGGGTGACGCGCCCGACTACCTCATCCTGCCGGTCGGCAACGCCGGCAACATCACCGCGTACTGGAAAGGATTCCGCGAGTATCACGCTGCCGGGCGTTCGACCCGGCTGCCCAGGATGGTGGGCGCTCAGGCTGAAGGCGCTGCCCCGATTGTGAACGGCCATCCGGTTGCGCAGCCGAAGACAGTCGCATCGGCGATCCGGATTGGCAACCCGGCTTCGTGGGAGGGCGCGACCAGCGCGCGTGACGAGTCCGGCGGCATGATCGCCGCGGTTACCGACACCGAAATCCTCCAGGCACAGGTCCAGCTGGCCAGCAGCGAGGGGTTGTTCGCCGAGCCTGCGTCGGCGGCCCCGCTGGCTCTCCTTTTCCGACTGGTCCGGGAGGGCAAGATCGCAAAGGATGCGATCACTGTCGTGGTGCTCACCGGATCAGGGCTGAAAGATCCCGACGCTGCGCTCAAGAACGTCGAACCGCCAATCGAGCTTGACGGAGATGCGCGCACACTCGCTAAGGTCTTGAAGCTATGAGGGTGCTGTCGCGGGCCGAGGGATTGAGCTAGTGCGCGTACGCGTCCCCGCGTCGATTGCCAACATAGGCCCGGCCTTCGACTCTATGGCCATGGCCATCGACCTCTGGCTCGAGGTTGAGGCGAACCCCGCCGACTTCCCCTCGTGGGACTACGAAGGAGAAGGTGCGGAATACCTCATGTCGCACGTCAACCCGTTCTCCCACCTCGCTATGAAGGGTCGCGTTCGCAGTGAGATCCCGATGGGCGTCGGGCTCGGCAGCAGCGCGGCAGCGCGCCTTGCCGCATCGGCGCTGGCCAGCCCCTGGGATGTCAAGAGCCATGTGATCGACGCCGGCGCGGACGAGGGTCATCGCGACAACGTGGCCGCGGCAGCAGCAGGCGGGATCCGGATCGTTTCGGACGTGTTCGACGAGAAGCTGCCGAATCCCGGCTGGGGACTTGCGCTGTTCGTCGCTCACGCGCCGGTTCCAACAGAGAAAGCGCGCGCTGTGCTGCCTGACGAGGTTTCGCGCGAGTCGGCCGTCTTCAACATCGCTCGGGCGGCGTTGCTCGTGCGTGCCATATCGGCCAAGCGACCATCGCTGTTGGGACACGCCCTCAGGGACCGGCTCCACCAGCCGCACCGGCTCCACCTTTACCCGTGGACGCAGGAAGTTCTCCACGCTGCCGACGCTGCGGGCGCCTATGGAGCGGCCATCTGCGGCGCTGGTCCAAGCGTCTTTGCTTTCTGTCCGCCGGCAATGACTGCGCGAATCGCGAAGGCGATGGCCGCGGCGGCTCCGCAGCACGGCCGCGGCCTGGTCACTCGGGTCACAGACAAGGGGATGTTCAGGACTCTGTGATCGTCCAGAAGTACGGCGGGACCTCGGTGGGGACCGCCGCACGCATCCGGCGGGTCAGCCGCCGGATCGCCGCCACCGTAAGAACTGGAGAGCAAGTCGTTGTGGTCGTGTCCGCCATGGGCCACACCACCGATCGCATGATTGCTCTTGCGCAGAGCGTCAACCCCGAGCCACCTGCACGAGAGCTGGACATGCTCGTCGCGAACGGCGAAACGATCACAGCGCCATTGGTCGCGATGTGCCTGGAGGGCATGGGCGTGGCCGCCATATCGCTGTCGGGATTGCAGGCCGGGGTGCGCACCAGCGCTCAACATTCGCGGGCTCGCATCCAGGACATCAACCCAGGCCGCATCCTCGAAGCGCTTCGGGAAGGCAAGGTGCCTGTGGTTGCAGGCTTTCAAGGTGTGACCGAACGCCTCGAGATCACGACGCTCGGCAGAGGAGGCTCCGACACCACCGCCGTCGCGCTCGCCGCGGCGTTGAAAGCCGATTCATGCGAGATCTACACCGATGTCGATGGCATCTTCACCGCGGATCCAAAGGTCGTGCGGAACGCGCGAAAGCTGACCTACATCCGTTACGACGAGATGCTCGAGCTGGCGGCGGTGGGCGCCCGCGTGATGCACCCGCGCGCGGTCGAGATCGGCGAGCTCTACGGCGTTCCCATCCACGTCCGTTCGAGCTTTCACGACGGCGTGGGTACCATGATCGTCGCCCAGGTACCAATGGAAGAAAGACAACGAGTGCGCGGGATCGCACAGGAAACCAACGTCGCCAAGATCACGGTGCTCGGTGTCGCCGACCGGCCAGGCGTGGCGGCGGCGATCTTCGAGCCGCTCGGCAAGGCCGGGATATCGGTCGATGTCATTGTCCAAAACATCGGCCGCTCGGGACATACCGACCTCACATTCTCCGTGGCGGAGTCGGACCTCAAGGCTGCGGTGAAGCTCGTCAAGGCAGCCATCAAGAACGTGGGTGCGAGGAGCGTCTCTTCAGCGGGCGGGATCGCAAAGCTGTCGATTGTCGGCACTGGCATGCTTGGGACGCCCGGCATCGCCGGCAGGATGTTCCGCGCGCTGGCGGATGCGGGTATCAACATCGAGATGATCAGCACCTCAGAGATCCGCATCACCTGCCTGGTGGCAAGAGACCAGGTCGAGAAGGGCGTCCGGATCCTTCACAAAACCTTCGAGCTGGAAAAGAGCTAGTTGCCGGTCAACGTAGCGATAGTCGGCCCGACCGGGTCGGGCAAGACCACGCTGTTCAATGCGCTGACGTCAGGGCGTGGCGCGGACGGTGTCGGCATGGTCGACGTGCCCGACGAACGATTGGATCGCTTGGCGGCGGCGGTGAAGCCGCTCAAGGTCACCCCCGCCCAGGTCCGCGTCGAGGACACTCCGCCCGGGAGCCGCGCTCAGCGGGTGGCTTTCGCGCGCCAGGCCGATGTTCTCGTCAAGGTCGCCTGCTGCTTCGGTCCTGACCCAGATCCCGCGGCTGAGCTGGAGGAGTTCGCTCTCGACCTTGTGCTCGCCGACCTGGCCTCGGTCGAGCGGAGGCTCGAGATCGTCGCCAAAGAGGCGCGAGCGGGAAAGAAGGACGCGCAGAGCGAGCACGACGTCTTGACCATCGCGAAGGAGCATCTGGACGGGGGCAGGGAGCTGCGAACGCTCAACCTCGAGCCCGATCAGCGCGCGCTGCTCATGGGTGTTTTCCCGGTGACGATGAAGCCCGCGGTCTACGTCGCCAACGCCGCTGAAGAATTGCTACCGGCCGGAGGCGAGCCCGCCGCCAAGGTCGTCAAGCTCGCCAAGGCGGAAGGGGCTCCAGCCATCGTCTTGTCAGCGCGATTGGAATCCGAGCTCGGTGAGCTCGATCCTGCCGAGCAGGCCGAGATGCGCGCCGGCTANNGAGCTCGTCGCCGCAGGCTCGATGGACGCCCTGCGCGCGGCCGGAAAGCTGCGAGTCGAAGGTCGCGAGTACCGCGTGAAGGATGGCGACGTCGTCTTCTTCCGAGTCGGCAGGGCGAATTAAGGCGCGGGTGAGGACACAAGCCTCGCCCCGCGACAAAGTGGCGGGGGCCCCTGATGGACGCTTCGCCTATTTGGAGCACAAACGGCGCCGGGAGTAGCTGAAAGGGCCGGCCTTAACGCCGGGCTACTCTTGTTAAAAGAGGGGCTGTCCCTCGAACAGGATCCACAGCTGGTTCGACAGGAACGCCAACAGGCCGATCAGGATCACAAGCAGCACATAGCGCATGTCCCGTCTAACGGGCCGGCTGCCTTCGGACTTGCGATTTGGTCGCGCCGACGCCTCAAAAAAAGGTCTGGTCAGACGCCCCCGGCTGTTCCATCATTTAGGTATGGCTCAGCTTCGCTTCAGCGAGGCTCATGTGTGGGTAAGGGTGGAAGGGGCAGAGGCTGTCCTCGGCCTCAGCGACTACCTGCGGGACCAGATGGGCGAGATCACCTCACTTGAGCTTCCTGACCTCGGCGACATCCTCCGAGCCAGGCGCAAGATGGGCCACCTGGAGTCCGAGGATGCCTCGTCGCCAATTGAGGCGCCGATCAGCGGCGAGGTGATCGAGGTCAATGCTGAAGCCCTGCAGAATCCTGACCTGGTGAACTCGGAGCCGTATGACATGGGCTGGCTGCTTCGCGTTCGGATCGAAGACCCAAGCGAGCTCGAGGACCTGATCGGCGAAGAGGAGTACGCGGAGCTGACGACCGAAGTGTGAGGGTGCGGCCGGAGATGCCAACCGGCCCTCCGGCCGCACCCCCCAGAATTACGCCCCATGCTCGGGGGACGGCTGTGGCGCGACGGCGAGTTCTTGAAGCTCTGGGCTGGCCAGGGCATCAGCGAGATAGGGAGTCAGGTCAGCATGCTCGCCCTGCCGACTGTCGCGATCCTCGTGCTCGGCGCCACCCCGTTCCAGGTCGGACTGCTGGCAGCTTGCGAGACCGTGGCGTTCCCGGTGCTGGGCCTGGTGGCCGGCGTCTACGTGGATCGCTTGCGCCGGCGCCCGATCATGATCGCCTGCGACGTGGGAAGGCTGCTGGCGCTCGCCAGCGTTCCCATCGCATTCGAGCTCAACGTGCTATCGATGCCCCTGGTGTATGCAGTGGCCTTGATCACTGGGGTCGGAACGGTCTTCTTCGACCTCGCGTATCAGTCATATCTCCCGGCACTCATCGGGCGCGCGGACCTCATCGAGGGCAACACGAAGCTGCAGGTGACCAGCTCGGTGGCGCAGATGGCGGGTCCCGCGCTTGGTGGCTTCCTCATTCAGCTGCTGGGGCCGGCGCGAGCGGTCGCAGCGGACGCAGCTTCCTACCTTATCTCGGTGGTTTCGCTGGTCTGGATTCGGCGCGCCGAGCCAACTCCTTCACCCGCGAGCGAGTCGGGTCGTCGCGGCTTCTTCGCTGAGATGTGGGAAGGCATCCAGGTCGTTTTCGGGAATTCCACTATCTGGAAGATCGCAGGCAGCACATCGACCTCCAATCTGGGGTCAAATCTCTTCTTCGCCGTCTTCCTGATCTTCGTCTATCGCGTCCTGCACCTCAGCCCGGGCACTGTCGGCGTCATCTTCGCCGCCGGGGCGGTGGGCGGCTTGCTCGGCGCGCTGACCGCAGCGTGGATCCCGCGCCGCATTGGACTCGGGCCCACGCTATTCGTCACGATCCTGCTTGGCGGCCTATCTCTGGTCCTCGTTCCTCTCGCCCAGTACGGCCTGGCAATCCCACTCCTTTTTGCGTCGATGTTCTTCGGCAGCTTTGTCAACCCGGTCTACAACATCAACCAGGTGAGCCTTCGCCAGACCGTAACTCCGGACCGCCTCCAGGGTCGCATGAACGCAACGGTTCGAACGATCATCTGGGGCACCAATCCAATCGGCGCTTTCATCGGTGGCATCATCGGGAGCACGTACGGAGTCGTGCCTGCTCTATATGTGGGCATCGCCATCTCGCTATTGGCCGGCTTCTGGATTCTTCTCGGGCCGATCCGCCTGCGCGTGCAGCCCGAGGCAGTTTCCTAAGGGATTCCATACGCGCGCCGGGTGCTGGACCTGATCAATAGGACGAGCATCGGGATGCCGACGAGAATCAGCGACCACGCCGCGGCCACGATAACTGCGGCAATCCAACCCCACGGCTTGCGCGCCTTCAGGCCGAAGTAGGCCATCGCGTGAAGTGTGGCGGCGACGATCACGAAGAAGAAGCCGACGACCGCTTCGATTGTGATCCACGTCGACAGATCGCTTTTCACTCCTTCCTGGACGAGCAGTTGCTGGAGCTGGCCGCGTCCGGCTGGGGCGGCGACTGTGGCCGCGAACTGCGCTAGCTGCACCAGCCAGAAAACGGCACCCGCGGCGAAAATGAAAGGCAGCCAGCGCAGCCCTACTGGCTGTGCGGGGACGGACGGCTTCGGCGGCGTGGGCTCGAAGGATTGACTGCCCGCGCCGGGCGGCGGTCGATTCGGCTGCCCGGACATCGGCGTACATCGTCTCTCAAACGGCCGCGAGGCAAAGCGTCCCCCGATCAGGCGAAAAGACGTGTTAACGCTTGACAGTCCCTACATTCAGCGGTATAACTGCGCGCGGGACACAATATGTCGTAGCTCACGTCTCACTCGGTTGAGTCCCACGGCCCAACGACAGGCAGGCGGATCCCCCCAAGAATCGCACCCCACGACCCACCAGACGCTCCACTACCGCCTGCCTGTTCTCCTCCCCGCTTCCGCGGGGAGGTCGGCCCGCCCGCGAAGCGGGCGCAACCGGGAGGGGCCCCGGAACTGACACTGCCGCCAGAGTCTGGGGAATTTCGCAACCTCCAACCTCCTAAACTCGTCTCCTGATGAGTCGCAAGAGCAAGAAGAAGACGCGCGCAAAGTTCCGCCCGCCAGTGAAAGCCGCCGGCACACCCGGCGTCCAGCTAGCCCAGCGCAGCGTCTCGCAGGCCCGCGTCGGCGGGGACCAGGCGGTGGTTCGAGCGGTGGAGATGTCGCTGGGCGCGCGCAACCAGGTGGTCAAGCAGCGAGGCGGCCTGCGTGTCATCGAGTCAGGCGACCCGGCGATTCCCTTGGACCGCGTTCCTTACTTCACCAAAGACCTCGTCCGTCTCCTCGTCGTCGGCGCGGCGATGATCGTCCTGCTGGCGGTCGGCTCCGTCGCGGTGCCATTGATCATCAAATAGCCGAGGAGCTCGCCTAGCGAGCCCATCTCGCGGCGCCAGTCAACTTTCCGATCATCGATAAACTCACCTGGTGCGGGTGATCCTGTTTACGGGCAAGGGCGGAGTCGGCAAGACATCGGTCGCCGCAGCCACGGCCGTCCAGTGTGCGCGGGCCGGCTACCGAACCGTTGTCATGAGCACAGACCCTGCACACTCGCTGGGCGACTCGTTCGATATCGAGCTGGGTACCGATCTCACGCCTATATCTAAGAACCTTTGGGCGCACGAGGTCTCCTCGCTGCACGAGATGCAGCGTCACTGGGCAAAGCTGCACGAGTACGCCGTCGAGGTTTTCTCGACGCAAGGGCTCGATGAGGTGGTGGCCGAAGAGGTCGCTAACCCACCGGGCATGGACGAGATTGCATCGCTGATGTGGATCAAGCACTACGCGCAGCGCAATGAGCACGATGTGCTGATCGTCGACTGCGCCCCGACGGGCGAGACGCTGCAGCTCCTCACATTTCCGGACGCCGCCAAGTGGTGGCTTGACAAGATCTATCCATGGCAGCGGCGTGCGATGCGCGTGGCGCGCCCATTGCTGCAACCGATGATGGGCATCCCTCTGCCATCTGATGAGATCTATGCCTCTTTGAAGGACCTCCTGCTGGATCTGGGCGGGATGCGCAAAGTGCTCACCGACCCGGCGATCACGACAGTGCGGATCGTGCTCAATCTCGAAAAGATGGTGGTCAAGGAGGCCAAGCGTGCCTACAGCTACCTGAGCCTCTTCGGGTATGTCACCGATGCGGTGGTCGTCAATCGTTTGCTGCCCGATGAGGTGCACGACGAGCTATTCAAGAAATGGCAGCAGATTCACAAGCGGTATGAGGCGGAAGTCGAGCAGTCCTTCGTCGGCATCCCGATATTGAATGTGCCTCTATTCGACCAGGAGGTCGTTGGAGAGAAGATGCTGCAGCGCATGGCCGAAGCCACATATGGGAGCCGCGATCCGGCCGAATTCTTTGCCGTCACCAGCCCGCAGCGCATCGACAAGGACGGCTCGGACTACGTCCTCACTTTGAAGGTCCCGTTCGCGGATCGCTCCAACGTCGACTTGAGCCGTCACAGCGGAGAGCTTTACGTCACGATGGGAAACTACCGGCGGGAGATCGCGCTGCCGACGGTGCTCGCCAAGCGCGACACGGCCGGAGCCACGATCAAAGATGGGGAGTTGCGTGTGCGGTTCGCACGCCGCGCAGAAACCGGGGCGGCTGGGGAGACCTTAGCCGGCCGCAAGGTGAAAGGAGAAAGGCGATGACTCGGGATGGCGAGCGTCTGATCGAGCTGATCAACGAGCTCGGCTCTCGTGTGACGCACGTGGTGTCTGACATGGTGCCGCCGGCCGCGCAGGTCCATCTGCTCAATGCGCAGCGGGAGTTGATAACCGCCCTCATGCTGATCTATGAGAACCGGGTGACGGCGCCACCGGCCCGCCGAGCCCGGTCGAGCACCTCCGCGCCTGGCTCCGCCCGCCGCCGCTCCCCCAGACGCGTGGGCAAGATCCCCATAGAGTGAGCGGTTTCGTCGCCTTCGTTCTGGCGGCGCTGGTGCTCGTGCCCGCCCTGCTCGTCGCCATCCCCGTCCACGAGATGGGTCATGCCGCCGCTGCGTACTTCCAGGGAGACCGTTCAGTCAGGTACTTCGGCTACTTCACGCTCGACCCGCGCCGTTTCCTGGATCCGCTCGGCGTCATCGCCGTATTCATCGCGCTGGTCGGTTGGGGCAGACGAGTGCCGGTGCAGCCGAACCGGATCAGCTCAGTGCGCCAGCGCTTGGTGCATGAGCTGGGCGGCCCCGCAGCGAACCTCATCGTGGCCATCGTGCTGGGAACGCTGTGGCGATTTCTCACCGCGACCGGCCTGCCCTCGACATTCACCCTATCCGCCGGTCTGATTGGAAAGACGCTCTTTGCGATCGTGTTTCTCAACCTGTCGATCTTCGCGTTCCAGCTGCTGCCGATCCCAGGCCTCGACGGCTGGGAGGTCATCGAGACCCTGTTCCGCAGCCGCAACCCGCGGTTCTTTTACAACGTCTACGCGCGCAGGCGTGACATCTGGATCGCCCTCTTCGTCATCTTTTTTCTCTTCCAGCTCTTCCAGGGCGCGAACCTGCTGGCGCTGGCGATGTCGCCGTTCTATACCCCCGCGAGCCTAATCTCAGTTGGTCAATGCACCGGCTACGCAATCCCGGGGCTGGCAGGACTGTATCCCTGCCTGCCGTAGGGACACTGATCAACCAACCTGGCTACACGGCCCTCGTGGCCGATTTCGGGCGCGCCAGCGTGGTCGCCGCGTTGAGACAGCAGGTCGCGACCGAGCGGAACGGCGCTGCCGTGACGGACCAGGAGCGTCTCAACCAGGTGGAATCAAGCCTTCGCAAGCAGATGGCGCCTGTGCTGCAAAGGGTCATCAACGCGAGTGGGGTGATCCTCCACACCAACCTCGGCCGTGCTCCGCTGTCGCGGGCAGCCGTCGACGCGGTGGCGGCGGCCGCCGCCGGCTACACCAACCTTGAGCTCGATCTCGATACCGGACGCCGCGGCGAACGTTCAACGCTCGTTTCGGGCTTGCTGACCGCGCTATTCGAATGCGAAGCCGCGCTGGTGGTCAACAACAACGCGGCCGCCGTGCTGCTTGCGCTGACCGCTCTGTGCAAAGGCCGCGAGGTCATCGTGTCTCGAGGCCAGCTCGTGGAGATCGGCGGCTCGTTCCGAATGCCTGACGTCATGCGCATATCCGGTGCCCGCATGGTCGAGGTGGGGACCACGAATCGCACGCGCGCAGCCGACTTCGACGAGGCTGTGACGGCACGGACCGCCGCCCTCCTGCGCGTCCACACCTCGAATTTTCGCGTTGAGGGCTTCACCGAATCGGTGGGGCCTGGCGAGATGGCTGTCGTTGCTCATGCGCGCGCGCTGCTTCTGATCGATGACCTCGGGAGCGGCGCGGTCGAACCCATCGCGGACGAGCCCACTGTCGCTGAGTCGCTGAAGCACAGCGACATCGTCACCTTCTCGGGGGACAAGCTGCTGGGCGGCCCGCAGGCCGGAATCGTGCTCGCGGCAACCGAAGCCGGGGTGGCGGCCGTGCGCAAAATGGCGCGACATCCGCTGGCGCGAGCCGTGCGCATCGACAAGCTGACGCTTGCGGCGCTGGAGGCGACGCTCAAGCAGCGGATCTCCGGCCGCGAGGACGAGATCCCTGTCCAGAGGATGCTGCGCGTCCCGATCGAGGAGGTGCGCAGGCGGGCCGCGCTGTGGTCGGTGAAGCTCGAGGACCGAGGCGTCGCGTCGCGCCTCATCGAAGGCGAGTCGGCGGTCGGCGGCGGTTCGGTGCCCGGCTACGGCCTTCCCACATTCCTGGTGGCGCTGGAAGGTCCAGCTTCGCGGCTCGCAGCTGCCCTTCGGCGCGGAGACCCACCGGTGGTCGCGCGCATCGAAAGCGACGCTTGCTGCCTGGACCCCAGGACAGTGCTGCGGGGCGAGGACGAAATGCTCATCGACGCGGTGGAGGTGGCCGCGCGGAGCCTTCGGCGGTGAACACCAGCTCCGGCTTCGTGGTCGGCACCGCCGGGCACATCGATCACGGCAAGTCGGCCCTCATAACCGCGCTCACCGGGATCGACCCGGACCGCCTCGCGGAAGAGAAGCGTCGCGGCATGACCATCGACCTGGGATTCGCCCACATGATGCTGCCCAGCGGTCGCGAGATCGGCATCGTGGACGTCCCCGGCCACGCGCGTTTCATGCGCAACATGCTGGCGGGCGCGCATGGCCTCGACGCCGTGCTGCTCGTGGTCGCAGCGGACGAAGGAGTCATGCCGCAGACACGCGAGCACCTCGAGATCGTCGACCTCCTGGAGGTGCGTCGAGGCATCGTCGTGCTTTCGAAGGCAGATCTCGTCGACGCTGCATGGCTCGAGCTCGTAGCGGAGGAGGTGCGCGAGACGATTGGCGCCACTGCGTTGGCCGGCGCAGAGGTGATTCCGGTGTCGGCGCTGACCGGTGACGGTCTGCCCAGGTTGATAGAGGCTCTGGACGCGCTGCTCGACGGCGCAGAGCCGCGACAGGACGTTGGGCGGCCAAGGCTGCCGGTCGACCGCGTGTTCACGATGAGCGGATTCGGCACGGTGGTGACCGGCACGCTGGCCGACGGCACCCTCAGCGTCGGCGACGAGCTGGAGGTCGTTCCTCGTGGGCGGCTCGCGCGCATTCGCGGGCTTCAGCGGCACAACCAGAGTGTTCAGACTGCGTCGCCCGGGACTCGAGTCGCGGTCAACCTGACAGGGGTCGACAAGAGCGATGTGGAGCGGGGCGATGTTCTCTCGCCGCCAGGGACGCTGCGTTCGACCAGGCGGATCGACGCGCACGTCCGCGTCCTCGAATCAGCGCCGCGGGCGTTGCGCCACGGCGCCGAAGTTCTCCTGCACACAGGCACAGCCGAGGTTGGTTGCCGGGTCATCGTCCTCGCCGGTGATGCAGTTGAACCTGGTCGAGAAGCGTGGGTTCAGCTGTACCTCGAGCGCGCCATTGCGGCCGGGGCTAACGACCGATTCATCCTTCGGGTCCCCAGCCCCGCCGTCACCATTGCGGGCGGTCGATTTGTCGATGTGGCTCCGCGGAAGCACCCGCGCCACGACAACGCAGTGAGCGAATCGCTCGAGCGACGTGCGGCAGGTGAGGGGTTGCAGGAGGAGCTGCGCAAATACTCACGAGGGGTCAGCGGCGCTGCGCTGATGAAAGCCACGATGGCGAGCCACGAAGATATCGATCGCCTCGATGCGCGGCGTCTTGGCGACTGGCTCATTGCGGCCGAAGCCTGGAGCGCGCTGGCGGAACGCTCCATCAATGAGGTCACGGCGTACCACGCTGCTCACCCTTTGCGTCCGGGCATGGCACGCGAGGAGCTCAGGAATCGCCTCCGTGTGCATCCGAACGCCTTTCCGGCCGCGCTCTCGGCGCTCATCTCCGAGGGCAAGCTCGAAGACAGGCAGGGTGCGATCGCCATGCCGCAGCATCGCGTGGCANNGTGGCGCCATCGTTCGGTTGAGCGACGACATCGCTTTCACACAAGAGAGCTACGCGAATGCGGTCGGGATCGTGAAAGAGCTGATAGCCGCGACCGGGTCGGTAACTGTCGCGCAGCTTCGTGATCGCATGGGGGCGAGCCGCAGGCCGGTTCTGGCGCTCCTCGAGCATCTGGATGGGGCGAAGGTGACGCGCCGGGTCGGCGACCAGCGAATACTTTTTCGCTAACCTTCGGCCATGCGAATCGCCGAGTTGCTTGGCCGCGGCCGGCCCACCATCTCGTTCGAGTTCATGGCGCCGCGTGATGAGACCGAGGTTGACGTTCTAGAGAGAACGATCGCGGCGCTGGCCGGACACGCGCCCGACTGGGTCTCGGTCACTTATCGATTGCGCACTGGCGACAAGACTCTAGAACTGGTGACACGTATCAAGCGGCAGTACCACATCGAGGCGATGGCGCACCTTACGTGCGCGAACTCGGCGGACAAGACCCGGCAGATCCTGAACTGGATGGAAAGGGAGGGTGTGGCCAACGTGCTGGCGCTCCGCGGAGACCCGCAGGATTCCAACGAGCACTTCGTGCCGGCCGGACCAGAGCTGATGCACGGTAGCGACCTCGTGGGCTTTGTGCGCCGCAATGGTTATGGCTTTGGCATCGGCGCCGCTTGCAGCACCGAGAAGCATCCCGAGAGTCCCGACCTCGAGCAGGAGTTCCGCTACATGAAACTGAAGGTCGATTCGGGTGCGGACTTTCTGGTGACGCAGCTCTTCTTCGACAACCGCTTCTATTTCGACCTGGTCGAGCGGGCGCGCCAGGCGGGCATCAGCGTGCCCATCGTGCCGGGTTTGATGCCCGTGCCAAGTCGCCGATCTCTAGCGCACATGACGGCGATGTCAGGGGCCACTGTGCCGCATGCGCTCCAGCACGCGATCGATGAGCAACCTGACGACGACGCTGTCCGCAAGCTTGGGGTTCAGCACTGCATCGCACAGTGCGCGGACCTGCTCGAGCGAGGCGTTCCCGGCCTGCATTTCTACACGTTCAACCGGGCCCGCGCGCCGCTCGAGATCCTGGCGGCTCTTCGAGGACAACAGCTGATCGCGTCCTGATTGCTGAGCTCGCCGTTTAGAGTTTGGAGCGATGCTTGCTGGAATCGACCTCGGCGGGACGCAGGTGCGCGTTGCGCTTGCCCGCTCTGACGGCCAGCTGATCGCAAGCTTCAAGACGTCGACCCCGCTGCTCGGCACCCCGCAAAGGGTGGTCGAATGGGCGGCGGCGGAGATTGAGCGGCACCGAGGCCGCAACAAGGTCCGCAGCATCACGATCGCCGCGCCCGGCCCAATCGACATCAAACGCGGTGTTCTAGTGAACCCGCCCAATCTTCCGGGCTGGCGCAACGTTCCACTCGCGGCAATGCTCAGGGACGCGACAGGCGCTCGCGCTCACGTTGCCAACGACGCCGACATGGCGGGGCTCGGGGAATTCCACCGCGGGGCGGGCCGAGGCACGCGGAACATGGTCTACATCACCTGGTCCACCGGTGTCGGCGGCGGGCTGATCATCGACGGGAAGCTGTATCGCGGCAGCCATGGGACTGCCGGCGAGGTTGGGCACATGATCATCGACGCCAACGGGCCGCTCGACCAGTGCGGGCAGCACGGCTGCCTGGAGGTCTTCTGTGGGGGCGCGAACCTCGCGAGGGAGACCGGCCACCCGGCGGCCGAGCTGTTCGCCGCCGCAGCTCGAGGCGACAAGGACGCGAGCCTGGTCGTAGAGCGGGCAGCGCACTACATGGGCAAGGCTCTGATCAGTCTCACGAACGTGGTCGATCCGGAGATGTTCGTCATGGGGGGTGGCGTCACGCGCTCGTGGGGCCTGGTGCAGCCGTTGCTGCTGGAGACGTTGCGCTCATCTCCATTCATCAGACCCGCCCGACGGCCGGTGCTGCGCCGAGCCAAGCTTGGCGATCGCGCCGGGCAGGTGGGAGCTGTCGAGTGGGCGCGGATCAACCAATAGACGATCGCGAGCTGCTGCGTCTCCTCAAACGAGCCGCCGCCGATCTCGGGCTGAAAGGGTGGGTGGTGGGCGGGTACGTCCGCGACCACCTGCTCGGCCGAACCCAGCCCGATCTCGATGTGGTGGTCGAGCACGGCGGGGCGCGTGAGCTTGCCGCGCGCTTTGCCGAGCTGGCCGGCGCAGCCCCACCGGTCATCTTCGAGCGATACGGCACCGCCCAGGTGACGCTGCCCGGCCGCCTTGTGGAGTTTGTCTCAGCGCGGTCTGAGTCATACGCCAGCGACTCGCGAAAGCCAGATGTGCGCCCGGCCACGCTCGAGGAGGATCTGCGGCGGCGCGATTTCACCATCAACACGCTGTTGATGGACTTCGACGCCAACATCCAGGACCGGCTCGGCACGGCCCGCGAAGACCTGGAGTCGCGCATCCTCCGCACCCCGGCCGATCCTGTCCAAACCTTCAGCGACGACCCTCTTCGGATGCTGAGGGCGGTGAGGTTCGCTGCCCAGCTCGGTTTCGAGCTGGCGCCCGACTTGCTGCCGGCGATGCGGCGGCTCAACGGGAGGCTAATGCCGCCTGTGGTGTCGGTCGAGCGCATCACCGAGGAGCTTTGCAAGATGCTCGATTCCGACCGGCCGAAGCTGGCGTTGGAGCTGCTCGATGCCGGCGGGTTGCTGGAGGTGGTGCTGCCCGAGGTGACCGCCTGCAAGGGGGTTGAGCAGGGCGGTTATCACACCCACGACGTTTTCGGCCACACCCTGCTGGCGGTGGGTCTCGCCCCACCGGACCTGGTGGTCAGATTGGGCGCGCTGCTGCATGACGTCGGCAAGCCCGCCACCGCCACCCCGGACGGGGCATTCATCGGGCATGAGGAGGTGGGCGCAGGCATCGCGCGAGGTGCGCTCGAACGACTCCGCTTCCCGCAACGAGATATCGAGGCGGTGGTCACCCTGGTGCGACTGCACCTTCGACCGGTCTATTACCGCTCGGAATGGAGTGACGGCGCCGTCCGGCGGCTCGCCCGCGACGCCGGCGCCCAGATCGAGAGGCTCATGGCCCTCGCCCGGGCCGATATTGCGGCCTCTGCCTATCCGGAACCGGAGAAGCTCGACGAGCTGGCGGCGCGCCTGGCGAGCGTCCTGTCGGAAAGCCCGACACGGATGGCTGCCCCGATCGATGGGCAGGACATCATGCGAGAGCGCGGCCTGACGCCGGGCCCGGAGGTGGGGCGGATCAAGGAGCGCCTGGGCGAGCTGATCCTGGACGGAGGGATCGAGCCGACCCGCGAGGCGGTCCTGGCCTACCTGCGGTCGCACCCCGACCTCTAAAGGTGGAGCTTTCGGCCCGGCGCCGTAGCCGCTATGCTGCCAAGGGACAGTTGGGGGGCTGGGTAAGGGAGGGCCAGATGACGGACATTGGGGTGGAGACGGTCGCGATTTCGGGGAGCAACGGGGGACCCGACCCCTATGGCATCGAGCCGAAGTCGACGATTATCGGTCGCGATGACACGCTGTCCGGACGGCTGCAGCTGAAGAGCGGCGGCCAGATATTGGGCAATTTCAGCGGCCAGGTGGAGTGCGATGGTGATCTGTGGATCGGCGCCGAGGCCCATGTAGAGGCCGACATCCGCAGCGACAAAGTGACTCTCGCCGGGTTCGTGCGGGGCAACATTGTGGCCTCCAGCCGGCTGAAGATCACGAGCACCGGCCGACTCGAGGGCGATGCCAAGGTGGGTGCGCTGGTGGTGCAGGAGGGTGGGGTTCACCACGGCGTGATCAGAGTCCACCCCGAAGGCGTGCCCGAGCACGAGGAAAAAGTGGTCATCGATGCGGCGTCACGCCCGGCGGTCGTGGCGGCGAAGAGCATCCCTAACCCCGTAGGCCGGGTGAGGAAGATGTGGGGTGAGTTCTTCTAGGGCCCAATCCGGGACACCACCCAAGGCTCCGGGCAGCGCTTCGCGGACTCGGCGCGTCGCGGCCGTGAGGCGCTGATGGAGTCGAGCCGGCTGCCGATCCGGTGGCGTGGCATCAGCTAGGGATTCGGATACGCTACCCGGCGCAATGTCGACCCGAGGTGGTGGCTAGATGGACCAGGAAATGGACCGAAACCTGGCCCTGGAGCTGCTCCGGGTAACCGAGGCCGGGGCCCTGGCGGCAGCTCCGCTTCAAGGCCGCGGCGACAAGATGGGCGCCGATGGGCGCGCGGTCGAGGCCATTCGCAACGCGCTGGCGTCGGTCGACATGAAAGGCACCGTGGTCATCGGAGAGGGCGAGAAGGACGAGGCGCCGATGCTGTACTTCGGGGAGGAGATCGGCAACGGCCTCGAACCCGAGCTCGATGTGGCGGTCGATCCCATCGAGGGGACCAGCCTGACCGCGGCCGGCTTGCCTGGGGCCATCTCCGTCATCGCCCTCGCTGAGCGCGGCACCATGTTCACCACCCACGTGCACTACATGCAAAAGCTCGTGGTTGGCCGGCGGGCGCGTGGAGTTATCGACCTTGATATGCCGGTCGAGTGGAACCTTCGCCGGATTGCCAAGGCGGAGGGTCTGCCCCCGCAGGAGCTGACGGTGGTCGTGCTGGAGCGCCCGCGAAACGAGGAGATCATCGCCCAGATCAGGGCGGTCGGATCGCGCATCAAGCTCATCACCGCCGGCGACGTGGCGGGCGCGTTAGAGGCAGCGCTCGAGATGCGGTTTGGGATCCACTGCATGATGGGGTCCGGTGGGTCGACGGAAGGCGTGCTGGCAGCCTGCGCCGTCAAAGCGATCGGCGGCGACATGCAAGCCAAGCTCCTGCTGCGCGATGAGGACGAGCGCAAGGTCGCGGCCAAGGAGGGCCACCCCGCGGGCAAGGTATTGTCGATCGACGATCTCTGCTCAGGCAACAACCTCTTCTTCGCCGCCACCGGCATCACCTCGGGTGAGCTGCTGAAAGGGGTGCGATACGAGGACGTTTACGCATACACCCAGTCGATGGTGCTCCGCTCCGCGTCCGGGACCATGCGAATAGTCGACGCCTATCACCCGATCGAAAAGCTTCGCGACAAAGGCCTGCTGCCCGAGCAGGTGGTCGCGCGTCCGGGCACCCGCTGAGCGCCACCGAAGCCGGGCAGTTCCTGGCCGCTTCCGGCAAGTCGCTGACCGTCGAGCAGTGGCGCTGGATCGCTTTGGCGCGAATCCTTTCCCGCCAGCGACCCACCAATACCGCGATGGAGCAGCTGCTGGATCCGTTGCTCTCAGGGGCCGACGAGGCAATGGTCAACGCCTTCACCAGCGGGTTCAGGGTGGCCCAGATCAAGCAGGCGATCGGAAAGGCGCTGCCGGAGCCTGCGGCG